>NZ_CP031223.1:1975500-2304750 GCF_008973485.1 Psychrobacillus glaciei | reverse complement strand
ATGGAGGACTAAATAATGATTAATAGTTTACAAGATACAATTAAATTAAACAACGGGATAGAAATGCCAGGCTTTGGCCTTGGTGTGTTCCAAGTAGAAAACGATGCAACAGCAGAAATTGTAAAAAATTCGATTGAAGTTGGCTACCGTAGCATTGATACAGCTGCTATTTACGGGAATGAAGCGGGAGTTGGTGAGGGTATTAAACAAGCACTAGTATCTACTGGTTTAAAACGTGAGGATTTATTTATTACATCTAAAGTATGGAATGCTGATTTAAGTTATGACGAAACAGTTGCAGCATATGAAGAAAGTCTACAAAAAATGGAACTAGATTACTTAGATTTATACTTAATTCACTGGCCAGGCATAAATAAATATGCAGAATCTTGGAGAGCACTTGAAGATCTATATACAGCGGGCAAAATCAAAGCAATTGGTGTATGTAACTTTAACGTATCGCATTTACAAGATTTATTGAAAACAGCTCGCGTAATTCCAGTAATTAACCAAGTAGAATTCCACCCACACTTACAACAAGAGGTGTTACTAGCATTCTGTAAAGAGCATAATATGCAATTAGAAGCTTGGGCTCCTTTAATGCAAGGTGGACTTCTGGAAGATCCAACAATTGCTAAAATCGCTGAAAAATACGGTAAATCAAACGCACAAGTTATTTTGCGTTGGGATATTCAAAATGGTGTCGTAACAATTCCTAAGTCAGTACGTAAAGAGCGTATGGTTCAAAATGCAGATATCTTTGATTTCATCCTTACTGATGAAGAACTACAAGTAATTAATGAAATGAACTTAGAAAAACGTGTTGGTCCAGACCCCGCAGAGTTTGATTTTGTCATGTAATTTAGAGACAAAAAGCCTATGGGATTACTTATCCCTAAGGCTTTCTCTATTTTTATAAAGATGGTAGATCAACAGCAATATCTTCATCACGCTGCATGAGAAGAACATCTTCACCATTATCTATTAATTTTTCGATATGATTTTCACCCCAAGTGCAAAGTAAGTGAAGCACAGGCTCCATTTCTTGTCCATATGGTGTTAACGAATATTCAACCTTTGGTGGTACTTGATTGAAAACTTTCCGATTGATTAATCCAGATTGCTCCAATTCTCGTAATTGAGTCGTCAACATTTTTTGTGAAATACCAGGAATTAATCGACGAAACTCATTTGTACGTATTTCGCCATGGTGATTGAGATGACATAAAATAATAGGCTTCCATTTACCTCCAATTACTTCAATTGTGGCCTCAACACCAATATTATAAACTTTTTTCATTGTGAGCCCCCCTGTATTATTCAAAAGTAACTAAAAGTACCCTACAGGCTTCTTTAGTGTATATGAATAATACTATATCTTTTTTTTAAAATCAAAGGAGTTATCAATATCATGAAAAAATCAACAGCACCAAATGCCAAACTAACACTACTTGCACTAGCAATAAGTGCCTTTGGTATTGGATCTACAGAATTTATAAGCGTGGGGCTACTTCCACTAATAACAAACGACTTCGGAATATCCATAAGCACTGCTGGTTTAACAGTATCCATTTATGCACTCGGTGTAACGATTGGAGCCCCACTTTTAACAGTTTTAACATCTAGACTAAATCGAAAAAAGGTTCTATTGCTCGTAATGGCAATTTTTATTGTTGGTAACTTATGGGCTGCTATTGCACCTACGTTCTCGTTGCTACTAATAGGTCGTATTATTTCCGCTTTAGCACATGGTGTATTCATGTCCATTGCTTCTGTAATTGCGGCTGATGTCGTAGCCCCGGATAAACGCGCAAGTGCTATTGCATTTATGTTTACAGGTTTAACTTTGGCAACTGTAACTGGGGTTCCATTAGGGACATTCATCGGCCAAGTAATAGACTGGCGCATTTCATTCATTTTCATTGTAGTAATCGGCGTAATTGGTTTTATTAGCAATGCATTACTCGTGCCAAATAATCTATCAAAGGGGAATCCAATTTCTTTACGTGATATGGGTAAAGTATTGCGTAACTTCCGTATGTTATTAATTCTTTTCATTACAGCAATCGGCTATGGTGGCGTATTTGTAGTTTACACATATGTATCTCCCATTTTAGAAAAATACATGGGATATTCTCCTCAAGCAATCGTCATTATTTTAGTCGTATACGGTATTTTTGTGGCAATAGGTAATACATTAGGTGGACACTTTGCAAACAGTAATCCACTACGTGCTTTATTTTTCATTTTTATAGGACTTGCGTTAGCGTTACTTTGCATTAATTTCTCATTTGATTCACATATTATTGGACTAGTGATGGTCTTTATAATGGGTCTATTCATGTTTATGACTGTACCCGGCTTACAATTGTATGCAGTTCAGCTATCGGAAAAATATGTACCTACTGCTACTGCAATGGCTTCCGCGTTAAATATTTCAGCATTCAATGTCGGAATTTTTATAGGATCTTATGTGGGAGGACTAATTGTGCGTTATCAATCATTAGAATATACGCCTTTATATGGTTTCTTAATGGTTATGGTTGCTACAATCACTACATTAGTGTGGTTAATTTTTGAAAACAAAAGGTTGACAGAATTAAAATAGGTCCTTAAAGTGTGGGATAACAGTTAAAGCTTTTTAAATATAATTTTATGAAACGCAAAGATTAGGGGTAGTAAAAGCTTATTATTTGGTCGAGAGAGCTGCGGGTTGGTGCAACGCACTCCAATAATACTTTGAACTTGCCTAGGAGTGGTAGGGTAAATAGAATGGACGAATTATTCTATTTGCTTTAACGATTAACCTTCGTTACGAGGTTTTAAAGTTGGGGGGTTAATGAAGAACCAATTAGAGTGGTACCGGGGTTTGCTTAAGCATATCGTCTCTTTTTTTCATTTGATGATGAAAGAAGAGATGGTATGCTTTTTTTGATTTTAAGAGGTAAGAAAATGGAAATGAGAAGCAGAAGTATGATGCTTCTCTTTTGAAGGTTATTGTAAATTAAAAGATTGACAGAATTAAAGCAGGCTCATATGATTTTGAACAATAGTTAAAGCTTTAACAATTTAATTTTATGAAACGCAAAGAGTAGGAGTAGTAAAAGTTTATTATTTGGTAAAGAGAGCTGTGGGTTGGTGCAACGCAGTCCAATAATACTTTGAACTTGCCTAGGAGTGGTAGGGTGAAAGGAGTAGATAATCTATTCTATTTGCTTTAACGATTAACCTTCGTTACAAGGTTTTAAGTAGGGTTCATGAAGAACCAATTAGAGTGGTACCGCGGTATGCCTTTTTAATTATAGGAGGTAAGAAAATGGAGAACGACAACTAGAAATTACAGAGAACAATGACCTCACGTCATATTACGATGATGGCACTAGGTGGTGCCATTGGTGCAGGATTATTTAAAGGAAGAAGTGCAGCCATTGATATGGCAGGTCCATCACTACTTATTGCATACTTAATTGGTGGTATTATTCTGTTATTAGTTATGCAAGGTTTAGCAGAAATGGCAGTCCGCAATAGTGATGCAAGAACTTTTAGAGATTTAGTACAATCGATTCTAGGAAAATACCCCTCTTATTTTTTAGATTGGATCTATTGGAAGATGTGGGTTTTAAATATTGCAGCCGAATCGGTGGTTGCGGCTATTTTCATTCAATATTGGTTGCCAGAATATCCGATTTGGATACTAGCATTTTAGGTTTCTATATTAGTTACAGTCGTTAATATATTGTCCGTAAAAGTTTTTGCAGAAACAGAATACTGGCTTGCGGGAATTAAAATTGCCGTTATTGTGGTGTTTATCATAGCTGGATTGGCATTGTTACTTGTAACATTTGGTAATCATACAGCTGTTGGTTTTTCTAACTTAACAGATCACGGAGGGTTCTTACCGAATGGACCAACAGGTTTAATTGCTGCAATGCTAGTTGTGATATATTCTTATGGTGGCACTGAAATTATTGGTATTACGTTAGCTGAAACAAAAAATCCTGAAAAGGCTGTTCCAAAAACTGTTCGCAGTACATTAGTACGAATTATTACCTTTTATTTATTTATTTCCTTTCTTTATTATCGTTAGCTTAATTCCTTGGAATGAAGTAAACGGGGTACCAGAGAGTCCGTTTGTAATGGTATTTAAAATGATTGTGATCCCAGGTGCCGACCATATTATGAATGCAGTTGTTATACTCGCAATTGTTTCATCCATGAACTCTGGCTTATATGGCTCGTCACGCATTCTGTATACACAAGCTGTAGATAGGCGCATTCCTAAAATCTTTGCACATTTATCGAAAAAGAAAGTTCCTGTGTTTGCTATATTGATGTGTACGTTAGCTTTATATACGGGCGTAATCATTTCTTTATTTGCGGGAAGTAAAACCTTTGAATTCCTAATGGGTTCACTAGGGTATACCGTATTATTTATTTGGTTAATCATTGCGATTGCCCATCTGAAATCGCGAAAAATACAGCCAGAAAAAACAAGCACCTATTCAGTAAAATGGTTCCCTTATACAACTTGGGTAGCGATTATTGCTTTAAGTGCAATTCTAGTTGGCATTGTTTACACAACATCTATTATCGTAACAGGTATCACGTTAGCTATTTATATCTTTATTTCGTTAACGTATATCTATAAAGGTCGTTTGCATGAAGATGAAGCTAAATAGAAAATATTCTTAATGCTTTATTAATTGGAATTATAGCGACATGTTTTGCTGTGAGTCACTATTCTAGTTGGTTTATTGGCAATTTATTGAAATTGTTCTTTGCTACTAAATATGTGTCCTACTATATGTCAAATCAAGGATAGGGTACTCCGATTACGATTGAACTCATGTTAGATCTAGAAGAAGCGAAGCCGGATGTATCTATACTAGCTTGTCGCTATACATTAATAGATCATGAGGACGCACTGCAACGAGTGATGCCTACTTCATTAAAAAACAATGTTGTCATCGTTGTCGGTGGTCCGTACAGCTTAGGTATCCTTGCTGGAGGTATCCACACTTTGAGTATCAGAAAGCATCTCCTGAAATCATTTCAAAAGTCGAGAAAATCAAGCTTATTGCACAGCGTCATGGAATTAGCATTAAGGCAGCTGCCTTACAATTTTCGCTGGCTAATCCAGCAGTCGCTGCTGTCATTCCCGGTGCTAGGCGTCCTGAGCAAATCGCAGAAGACCAGGCAGCATTGAATACCGTTATTCCGAACGCATATTGGCAGGAAATGCGTGAACAAAAATTTCTGGCAGCTAATGCACCGCTACACATGAATTCAACAGGGAGTAATTAATATGGCACATGCTACTACAACAATTGAAATACCAGTTTCACCTGATATGTTTGTCAATTAATCGGTGGCTTCGATTCGCTTCCCGATTGGTTACCTTATATACTTAACAGTGAATTAAGCCAAGGTGGGCGCGTACGTCATCTAGCTAATCCTGATGGCGATGCAATCTTAGCGCAATTGGAAGTATTCAACAACAGAGCACTACTATATCTATTCGATTATGAAAGCACAATTTCCGTTCACTAATTATCTATCTACAATCCACGTTTGGGAGATTGACAAGGATAGCCAAACTGCATTAGTAGAGTGGACCGGTAGTTTCACACCTGTAGGGGTTAGTGACGAAGAGGCGATAAATCGATTCCATGGCATCTATGCAGGTGGCTTAAAAGCTTTAAACCAAGATTTTCCGAAATAAATCGTTCAAAAAAAGCTCTAGATTACTTATCTAGAGCTTTTTTTGTACAAACGATTTGCTTTCTCAATATTGCCCCGAATACTACAAGAGTATACTATTAAAGTAGGTTCAAACAGTGATTTCACCTCAATAGGTAGTATTTTTTTATAAGGATTGATATGCATAATTCAACTTACCGCAGTTTAGTTTCAATAAGGAAAATCTAAAAGTTCTTTATAGTTTAAGAGGAATACTTAAAAAAGGAGATACTTGTTTCCAATAAAAGCAGGAATGAAGAGAACTTGATTACTGAATTATTTTATCCATCTGAAGGATTGATGCAGGGAAATATAATATTGTATATCGCTATTTTGCAGATTGGTTTTATTTATTCACAGTCGGATTGTTTACTATAAGTGAAGTTCTAATCATAGTTTGGCTTTTATTTCAGTTTAAAAATGTTTGCACAACAAGATTTATTAATATTAGACTTAAAACCAAAAGTACAACTTTTGAAAAAGTCTATTGATTTCGGTGGACTACTAGTACAGGCTCCTCTATCCATTTTCACTCTTTGTGGTGCAGCACGGATGGCAACGAGGGCTTTTATAGTAATTGTTAAGCTGTTCAGACGGTTCTTTTTTCTACTTGCTGAACACTAAGATGGAGTGGCAACTTACAATAATTGAACTTCTATTACTCTTCTTTTTTTAAATTTAAGAAATTACTAACTACCTTTACAAATTCATTTTTTGGATATTTCTTATATAAATCACTTGATAATCGAATCGGGTCGCCAAAAAAGTATCGCTCATATTGGGTTTGTCTTGTTCCAAATGAACTCATTGTTAAATCCCAAGCTAAACGAAATATTTTTACTCGCTCCTCTGCGGTCTTAGTTGCTCCTTGAAGATATAAATCTAAGTCATTTCTAATAATAGATTGAAATGCGTTTTCGGTAGGCAATGTAATCATTCCACTAGCTCCGATTAGCTGGATAATTTCAGTAAAACGAGGATAGATTTTAGGGAAAATGTTACCGGCAACTTGAAGCGGGAAAATTTCTGGTCGCATATATCCCCATTTATCTAATTTTGCGTTATTTTCCGATTTTTCTAACAAGGATTTCATTGTCTCTAGACCAATGATGATTTCTGACATCTTTTCTTGGACATGCTGATACTCGCTAATATTAATCGTTTCGATAAGAAGCTGAGCAATACCTAAGACGAACTCTGTTTTTACAATTTGTCTAGTCAATACTTGGTGCTTAGTAAAGGGATGAAAAGAGCTTTGAATGGGGAATGCTTCGGCTACTTCCGCATTGTTGTAATAAAATACTCTATCCCATGGTACTAAAACATTGTCAAAGACAACGATAGAATCCATTTCTTCGAACCGCGAGCTTAATGGATGATTAAAAGAAGATTGACCTCCGATGAATGTATCCCTACAAATAAACTTTATTCCTTTCGTGTTAGAAGGGATTGAAAAAGCAAAAGCTTCATCTTCATTAAATAGAAATTTACCAACGCTAAATACTAATACTTCATCTGTTAAACCACCTTGTGTAGCAAGAAGACGGGCACCTTTAATGATGATTCCTTCTTCATTTTTATCAATAACTTTTGCGGCGATTGGTTCATCGGTATTTTCAAAGTAAATATGAGAACGATTCACTTGTGGAGAAATAAAGGTATGTGTAAACGACAGGTCATTTTCTCGGGCCAATTCGTAAAATGATTGTAGATTATTTGGAAAACATTTGTCCTTATTTTTTAAAAAGGATACTGAAGAAGTAAAGCTCATTAAAACTGTGTTCAAATAATCTGGGCTTCTTCCCATGATACCCCCTGAATACCTTGCCCAATGTTCAGACATCTTCCTTCTTCTTATTAAGTCCTCTTTCGTTTTTGGTTGCAAATAGGAAAGACCAATAAGTTCTCCTGAAACTGGGGAAATAAAAGTCATCTCATCTTTTATTTTTGGGTCATGTTGTAAATCATAAAGAGCCGCTTTTGACTGAATCAGTCCCTTAAAAGCAGGTTGTTCAGAGAGCAACCCCTCAATTTTTTCACCGTCGTACCAAATTTCATTATTTAACTGATTTAATCGGTTAATAAAATCTTTTCCATCAATAGCCCCCATGTTTCACTCCCCAATTTAAATCGATTTTTTTTAAAAAAATATTCGATTATAGCTGTTTGGATAAGTTAAGTTGTTCAATATTTTATTACTATTACTAAAATTAATCTATGTAAATAGAGCATTCTAATATTCCTTCTTTAACTAAATAGAAAGGTTGAATAAGAAAAAGGGCATTAATAAGGTAATTAGCAGAAACAATAGTAAATGAGAATTATTGAAACCTTCTGGAGAATAAGCCGTATCATTTTAAAGAGGGAATTCTGAATGATTGATCTTAGGAATAGAACCTTATGTATTGTTATTTTAAGCATAATAATTATTATGTCAGGGTTTTTGATGACTGAATAGTCTACACTTAGTTGGACAGTAAAATTAAGGGCAAGTAGAATAATAGATAACAAGAAGGAGAATCTACTATGTCCAGTAAAAGAAGAACGTTTTCTACAGAATTTAAAAAACAAGTGGTGGCCCTATATGAAAATGGAAAAAGCCGTCAAGATATTGCCCGAGAATATGAATTAACCGCGTCTGCTTTAGACAGATGGATTACGCAATTCAAACAGTCAGGCTCCTTTAAAGAGAAAGACAACCGATCTTCGGTTGAGCAAGAACTGATTGACTTGCGTAAGAGAAATAAGCAACTCGAAATGGAAGTCGACATTTTAAAGCAAGCCGCGCTGATCATGGGACGAAAATAGATGTGATTCAAGAAAATCGTCACAAATATTCTGTATTAGCAATGTGTAAAGTCCTAAAAATAGCTCGTAGTACTTTTTATCATGACACGGGAATAGCCATTCAAAAAGAACAAGAAAAGCTAGCTGAAGAGCAAAAATTAAAAGATAAAATAGTAGTGATTTTCGAAGAGAATCGTAAAGTATATGGAACCAGAAAAATAAAAGATGCCTTAAAAAAAGCTGGTTTAACAGTCTCTAGACGACGTATTGGTCGATTGATGGACGAACTAGGAATTCAATCGAAATATACAAAACCATCCTATAAACCAATGTCTACCCCTCCAAATGAAGAATCAGTTCGAAATGTATTAAATCGAGCATTTAACGTGGATAAAGAGATGTCTGTGTTAGTAAGTGACTTAACGTATGTGAGAGTAGGAGGAAACTGGAATTATATTTGTTTTTTAATCGATTTATATAACAGAGAAATCGTCGGGTATAGTGTCGGAGAACAAAAGGACGCAGCTCTAGTTCAGCGTGCCTTTAAGTCTGTTAGATATCCTCTGCAAAACGTAAAAATGTTCCATACAGATCGTGGATCTGAATTTAAAAATGTTGGTATCGATGAATTATTAAGTACATTTAAGATTAAGCGATCTCTAAGTCAAAAAGGAAATCCTTATGATAATGCGGTGGCAGAAGCGACTTTTAAGATTTTAAAAACAGAACTCATCAACGGATCGCACTACCCTACCCTTGAACAGCTGTCTCTTGAACTTTTCGATTATGTCAATTGGTACAATAATATCCGGTCGCACAGTAAACTGGGTTATCTAAGTCCGGTCGCTTATAAAATCTTAGCCCTTAATAAAGTTGTTTGATTTAGTGTTGACATACCAGACTGCTTGCTCTCTAACATAGGTGGAAGACACGTATAGGACTGCATTTATAAAAGTTCTGGATCATCAGTTTAAAGGTCCTTATGAAAAGTTTATGGAGTTAATTTGGAACCCTAAATAAACGACTTATAATGAGAAGCGACTATATGAAAACCTAAAATTGCAAATAAATAGAAAAAAATTAGGAAGCGGGAGGAAAATAGTGAGGTAATTATTGATATTTATTCCTTGTAGTTTTATGCACGTAACAGCTTGTTCTGGGAAAGATGACTCATTAGATGGGAATGAAATCCAGTTTGAAGAAGATAATGCAAAATTTACTGAAAGATTAAATGAAAAAGAAAAAATGATAGAAAATTAAATCAAACTATTAAGCAATTTAAATGGAGAGCCCAAAAGTCCTCCAGCATTCCTAGGAATAACTTTTAAAATGTATAAAAATGAGTGGAAGATTATTAGTTTAGGATTTGACATATAGAAATGGAAAGTGCTCTTATTCAACTAATGTTGGCTCTAGTAGAATATCATTGAGTTGCAATGCAGCTCTTTTAACTTTGTGAACTATAAGGGGGAATACTTATGACCTACAAAATTGTATTTTTCGATATTGATGGAACAATTACACATCACAGGGATGGAACCATTTCTAAAAGCACTAAAAAAGCTATAATTGCATTAAAAAACAAAGGAATAAAGGTTGTTGCTGCAACGGGAAGACCTTTTTCCATGTGCAGGGAAATAGAGGAATTAGGAATTGATACTTCATCACAGCAAATGGAGCCTATGTAAAGCATAATCAAAAAGTGATTCATAAAATTACGATGGATAAAGAAATCATCCAAGAAATGGTTGAATTTGCATACATACATAATAACGCACTCTCCTTTTATACAGAGGACTTTAGCATGAACGGAGTAAAAGATCCAAGTATATTAGAAGCATTAAAGGAAACTTTGTCATTGAATGAGTATCCTATTATTAACTCTAAAATTAATGAAGAAGAAGTTTATTTAATGTGCTTATTCGCAAACGATGATACTGTTCAGAAATACATATATACATTTCCACATATTACATTTAAAAGATGGCATCCTTATGTGTTAAATGTACTGCAACATGACGTCTCTAAGTCAATAGCAATCGTTAAAGTATTAGACTACTTTGGAATTGATAAATCAGAAGCGGTAGCTTTTGGCGATGGAGAAAATGATATAGATATGTTGGAGTTAGTAGGACTTGGTATAGCCATGGGGAATGGAAATGAAAAAATAAAACACATAGCTGATTTCGTAACTAAAAAATCCAGTGAAGACGGAATTGAATATGCATTAAAAAGTCTGGGGTTTATTTAGGGCAATATAGTTGAACAAGGATATTTCACAAATCCAATATTTGAGGTAGGGAAAATTATGAGTATGGATAAAGATAGACTTTTTTTAGAAATGGCATTGGAAGAAGCAGAGCAAGCATTAAAGGAAAATACATACCCAGTAGGGGCGGTAATTGTTGATGAAAACTTTAACTTAATTTCTAAAGGTAGAAATAGGGTACATCCAGCAAATGATGCAACTGCCCACGCAGAAATTGATGCTATAAGAAATGCGGGTAAAGCAATATTTAATGCAAAAATAAAAAGAGAAAAATTCACAATATACACTTCATTAGAGCCTTGTCCTATGTGTACCGGTGGGATTTTATTTGCAAATATCAAAAGAGTTGTTTGGCTTCTAAACGACGACTTAGGATTTGGTGGTTATAGAAAAATAAAAGATTCAAAGGTCTTCGATGAAAGGTTTAATGTGGTAGAAATGATTGAACAACCATATGAAGATCTAAAAAATAGGCAAAAAGAGCTTATGAGTAAATGGGCAATTAATCCGAATAATGTTACAAACTTACGAAATGCAATAAAATAGCATTTACTTATTCGATGAACTGGACGATGAGGGGGAATGTATGTCTAACACAATTTTATTTATTATTATTGTCATTGCATTTTATGCAATTTCGATTTGGCAATATATAAATCCAACAAAGGCTATTCATTTATGGTTTCAACCAGCATACATAAAGGAACCTAAAGTAAATGAGGCATTTGTAGGACGTTCCCCAATAATTAGAGGTATTTTCTTCACAGTGGTTTTTATCGTAATAATTGTTATGGCATTAGATAAGTAAATCCATTATGATGGGTTCAATTGGAGGCAAACTATGGAAAAGAACGAATTGTATGTTTATCATATTGTTACTAGGAAAAAAATGAGTCTAGGGCAGATTATTAACTTTGGCAAGAATCAAAAGAACACCTTATATACCTTCTTTTTTGAGAGGGAACAACTGAATTCTAAAGGTGAAGACTTCATTCAGATTTTCCAGGGTCATTATACAAATGAAGGCTTGAACTTGAATAATGAGGATGCCCAAGTAGCTTTAAATTATGTCGATCAAACAATCAGAGCTATTAGAGAAGTAATTGTAGAGATGGTTAGAATACAAGAATATCCTGAATATCCTTCAAGGTTGTCTTGTTTATACGCTGCGAAAAACTATGAGGATACTTTGAAATGGAAAGCATTATTTGATTCTTACAATAGGAAGGTTTTGCAGATTGTTAAACTTCGAGTTATTGGAAATTCTTTTGAGGGAGATGGAAACCTTTTACCAAAGGAGGATGGGGTCCCTTTTTCCAAAAAAATTCAACAAGCTAGAGAATATTGGAAGGGTAACATAAAAAACGAGCTACCTGAGCTTTTGATAGACGGAATAATTGAAGTGGTAGAAATTATTGAAGATTTCTCGTAAATAAGTAAATTAGTATTAAAAAAGAGACTCAGAAAAAGGCTTTTTAATTGGCCGAGCATTCAGAAAGTTTATATTGAGTTAATGGGTAACAAGGTGTTAAAGTTGAATTTGAAACAACTAATAATTAAAACAGAATCGTAGGAAAATAAAAAAGCTAAAATGCAAGGAGGATTGATTGTGTGAGAAGGAATACTATTTTTGCATAGCAAAGGCTATTGCATAATTATACAAATAAAAATAGCCTTTGCTCTTCCTAAAAGAAATACTAATATTTAGGAGTGTAAAAATGAGCTATATAAAAGCAAAGAATCTATTACCATCTGAGTTGATAGAACTAATACAAAAGTATGTTGATGGAGAATATATTTACATCCCGCGAAAAGAAGACAATAAAAAGAGTTGGGGATCCAGTACTGCTATAAGAAGAGAAATTGATTTAAGAAATTCTGATATATATAACGATTATCAATCGGGAATGGATATGGATAATTTAGCTGGAAAATATTATTTGTCATTAAAGAGTATTCAAAGAATTGTACTAAAAGAAAAAAGAAATAGAATAAATTAATGAACTAAGCCAATGGGGTTTAATACCGCATTGGCTTAGTTTCTTTTATGAAACAAGTATGAGGTTTTTGTAGTATTGTAAGTCAGATATAATCGAATAAACCCTTATGATAGGCGAGAGAAAATGAATCAGCTAATAGTTTTGAAGGCACAATTATTCTATTTAGGTCACATTTTAATTGACTGGAAATTTTGAATTAGATATATTGCAAATTTTTTGAAAAGGGAGAGAAGACTATGCCAGATATAGAGAGTTTAATCGTGCAATCTCACAGATAATCTTAAATTATAGAAGAGATAGAGGAGATAAAATGAACTTTTCGAAATTATTAGAAACGTTTCCGACAGTACAAACTAAATGCATTATATTAAGAAAGTTAGAGTTAGAGGATGCCCCTATCCTATTAAACTATTATTCAAATGAAAAGGTATACCGTCATCTCGATTGGAACGGCCCCGAATCTTTAGAAAGAAGTTATGAAGTAATCAATACTTGGAACGAAGGTTACGATAAAGGCTGGATTATTCGTTTTGCTATTGCTAACAAAGTAACAAATGAAATTATTGGTACGATTTTCTTAAGTGAATTTGCAGGCAAACGAGCTGAAATTGGGTATGAATTATCCGAAGAATATTGGTGTCGTGGTATTATGTCTGAAGCTGTAAAAGAAGTATTATCAAAAGGATTTAATCAGTTAGGTTTAGTAAGAATACAGGCATTTGTCGCAGATGAAAATATTGCTTCAAAGAAATTATTGACCAAATTCTACTTTAAGAAAGAAGGTTGTTTAAGACGGTATGAATGTCACGGTGTTACGGGGAATGCAAAGATATGTTGATCTATGGTTTGTTGCAAACAGAATTTCTGAAAAAGAATGCATAACTTTTGTGTAAACAATTCGTATAAAAATGATATAAAAGGAGAAATGAATAATGAGTTTACATATTACTAAAGAATTTACTAAAATTGATAAACAATATATTGATGATGAGCTTTATAAGTTTAATTTAAAGAATTTCCCAGTAGATTTAGGTGGCAGATACGAAGAAATCACTTTATTTCTTAAAGACGAAAACGGCAATACCCGTGGCGGAATACTCGCAGAAGTGTGTTGGAATTGGTTAGAAATTCATACTTTTATGATAGATGAGGATATGCGATATTCGGGATTTGGAACAAAATTATTATCGGAACTTGAGAAGATGGCTATAAAAAAAGAGTGCGATTTCATAAAGGTAGATACCTTGAGTTTCCAAGCGTTGGGATTCTACGAAAAGAATGGATATAAAGTGTTTGGGAGTTTAGATAATGTAGGCAGGGACTATAAGCATTACTATTTAAAAAAAGATCTATAGAATTTTTAATGTTTTAGAACTGAATCTCGGTTATGGAAATGATGGCACAGCCCCAAGTCTAAAGATACTTAATAATATTATGCACCGGTCTTTTAAGTATGTGGGTATATCATTGCATATAAGAAAGATGGCTCAATGCAAGCTCTTCGACTAAGAGTAACTTGAAACTTTACTAACGTTTAGATGAAGAACGAATCGAATAACTATAGTAAAGAAATAAAACAACTGTCATTTTGTTTTATAAATAATAGTAAAAGCCTGAAGTAATTTCAGGCTTTTTATTAAAGGTTAAATTGCCATATAATTTACGACTTTTAATGTGTTTAGCACCTTTCAGAGACACTTTCCGCCTCATCTTCCAGTTTCAATGAAATCAGTAATTCTAGTATCAACTCCCATATCGCTACATCGTAACCTGACGATACGATGTACCGATAATGCGCGTCACGAACAAATACTAGTTTTTCCATTTCATTGGAATGTTCCAAAAAAGTTCGCATCTTCTCCATTTCCACTTCATCGATGTTGCGATTGGATGGAAAATTGAAGTGCTGTTTTGATTGTATAGATGGTTTGGTTTGAACTACACCCAGTCCATCCAATGTAGTCATATAAATTGTCTCAGCCCTTTCTTTTTTCACTTGAATGAAATAGTTTATTACATCCAATTTCTTTGTACCAAAAACTTGCTGGTAACGAGTTTGTATATACTCGCGATCTCTCTTCCAATTATCCGAAGTATATTTCTCAAATTCCTTCACCAGTTCAATTATTTGTTTTTCATCCTCATAGTTCCACATAGTTTCGAGCATTTCAGCATATGGAACAGAATAGGCTAAGTTTAAAAATTCCTGAATGTTTCGTGCCATATATCGCAGAGGTGGATCATTGGTTGGAGTAACACATACGATTGGTGCTTCACTTAAATTTGAAACTGAATGAAAATCTGTTAAAAAACCGAAATGGATACCCCCGCCACCAGTACTGGCAAAAGCAATCAAATCAGGAGGTGTAATCCTATAAGGTACGAATTGGTAAATTGGTTGAAAACCGATTTGACTAAGTGATAGTCCTTCGTTGCTTAAGTCATTTTCTAATTGATACAACAGATGGATTTCGTTTGGAATTTCATATTGACCATAGGCTTTTTTCAGTTCTTTATCTACCACTAACGCTCACCATTATCCTCTCATGTGAATAGATTCATTCTCATTTACATTTATTCGATGATTGGATAAGCTAATCCTGCATTCCAAGAGAAATAAAAAAAGTAAAGAATGTGAAATTACTTCCCAGTTATAATTTAATATTCAACTTATCCATCTATTTTTTATTCAACAAATTGGTAAAATTATCCAAAAAGGGTTAACGATTCTTTTGGTTGAACTTTAGTGACAGGTTACTTCAATAAGAATAGTGGTTTTAATGGTATAATTTTCTATATTGGGAGGGGCGAAGTTGAGTATGAAAAGAAAGCTGATAATCAGAATTTCAATAGGTTTGAATATATTACTTATTGCAATCGTAGCTTGGGGAATTATAAAGATGAACTTTGTTAAAGAGCAGGTTCTTGTTACAGAAGTACAACATAATTTAGTAGAATTGGAAGGCTTAATCACAAACCAAGTGGATGAAAATTGGTCTGAACCGAATTTAGTTACAGTTGAATTGGGAGATGTATTGAATGGTATCTGGGTTGGTATCACTACTGGTGAACAAATAGGAACACTTTCTAAGAGTGATAAGGAAATTCTCGAAAAATTGTATTCAAAATTAAATCAATATCCTAAAGATGAATTATATCGTTTCGTTGATTTAACTGAGGAAGATAAAAAGAGCTTTGTAGAGCTACGGGAAATACTTCGTGAAGTAGGATTAGGAATAAATATCACAATAAGTGCAAGTATGGATTCTTTTATGAAGCAAGCAGAGGAATTAGTAGAAAAAATCAATTCTCCAATAAATTAGAACAACTATCTTTTACTTACAAGAAAGAATGGATCAATACTAAATTAAACGTACCTTTAATTGAATACTACGTATATGTTGAAAAGTGGAGGATATGTAATGCATTGGGTGATGTTGTTTTTCTGGTGTTTCATTGTGATTCTAATTGTAGGCAGCTATCTTGTGGATTTTTTGACAGGACGGATAAATAATTTCAAAGAACAGGAAAAGTCATTAAATCAAAATTCAGCGGAATAACCATCATATACAGGAATTGAAGTATCTGTATTTATTTTTGTCTCAATTCTAGTAGAAAAAGTTGTAGATTAATATGTTCAACAGTTTTTTTCTTGTTCAATAAAGGTACATATTAGTATAAAAAAGTGGGAGAGAAAAGGGTGAAAAAAGAAAAGATTTAAATACATAGTATTCGGCATTGTTTCTATTTTTCTAATTTTATTCGGATTTTACTTCTTATTAATACTGACTAGGCAAGGAGAGTTTATAAAGTACGATGACGGTGTGACAATTGAAATAAATAATTCAAGTAAACAAGTAATTACGGACTTAAACTTCTTTTTTGCATTTGAAAGTGCTCATGTTTATCAAGATTTAGGTAAAATCAATAAATTAGAACCTGGAGAAACCACTAGTTTGTATAGTCCTCTCATTAAAGGAACTGGTAATGATCGAAGTTTATTCTTCCAATATCCAGTAAATATAACGGAGATAGCAGTAGAGAGTCTTGCTTATGTAGCTTAGTATAAACCCAGTAAGGTAGTAGTTGTTATAAAAATAACTGGCTTTGATAACAAAGGCAAACTTTTATTTAGTGTAAAAGGGTTTGATGAATTTTCCCAATATAAATTTGATTTAACTTGCGTTAGAGAGTGAGTGTTTATTTGATAGCCAAGAAGTACTTATTCAATTTCCATCAAATTTCTAAAATATCTTAATTAAGTAACGTGGACAAGTTTATTATTTTTAAAACCTACAATACACAGGTAGGGTAAGGAAGAGGGAACGTCTATTCATTAGGGTGAGATTTCACACTGCATGCTCTACAATCAACAGTAACTTGATACTTATAATTACCAAAACAATTGCTTGATGGACTAAGGAACCGAAAACTTACACCATTTGTTGAGAATCATGGATAACTATCTCAAAAGGAGACCGGCAAATGCAAATTAACTTTCCTCATATGAAATTAGACTTATTACCTTATTTGGATGTACTAGTAAAAGAAATAACAAATTTAAACCTTTTTGTTAATAAGTTAACAACTATCCCTACAGAAATTTATAAAATGCGCCATCTGGAAATTTTGAATATATCTGAGAATAAGATCGTTAAAATACCTGCTGATATAGAGAATTTAACAGAACTTAGAATGCTGGATGCAGGGCATAATGAAATTTAAGTTATTCCTCCTGAAATTGGCTCCCTACATAATATGGAGCATTACTTGTATTTTCATAATAATAAATTACAAGCTATTGAAACTGAAATCTCTAAGGTGGTCAAAGTGAAATATTTAAATCTAAGTGATAATAGATTAATAAAATTACCTGATGAACTTGGAATTTTAACCAACTTAATAGAACTGCCAGTAATGAATAATCAATTAAAGGAGTTGCCGTCAGCATTTGTAGATTAAGTAAATTGAAGGAATTGCATTTAAAAAATAATAGAATCATATCTCTTCCAGAAAATTTTGGGGTTTGTCATTACTACGTGGTAAGATTTGGGATAAAATGAAATAAAAGAGATGCCTCAATCGTTACATAAATGTTTAAAGTTGAGAAGACTTAATATGAGACATAATCAATTAACCACATCGCCTGAAGAGATTGGACAATTGAAGAATTTATTAGAAGTAGATTTAAGAAGTAGATTTAAGAAGTAATCTTCTAACTGAATTACCAAAAACATTGATGGAAATTGAGGGGTTAGAACGTCTGGATCTTAGATGGAATTAGCTAATGAGGTACCATTAATTGAAGCTCATTGAGCAGTAAATACAGTCCTTGTTTCTTGTTCAAATAAAGAAGTAGTTAATCTGAATATGAAATGGATATAAATACTAAATAAGAAGGTTTTTTATGAAATTTTATAGAATATAATCATAACTGCATATAAACGGAGGGGATGAGGGTGAAGTTTGCTGGCTTTAATAAGAAAACTAAGGGTTTAATACATATATCCCTTTTGTTTTTAATATTGGGTTTAATAAGTTTCAACATAGTGGATTCTATAAAATCTGAATACAGTGTGGTTCGTGATAACTTGATTAGTCAAATTAATGGTGAACAGTCTAAGAATTATGATATAAAAAAAATAGAAAATACTCTTCAAGCTATTAATGAAAGATTTCATACATCGGAAAGTATTGCGATTTATAGTAAAAAAGATGGAGTCGATGAAGTACAATATTTCAACTTAGATTTAAAAGAAGCTGAATACTTGTTTCCATTAAATGCAGGAATGAAAGAGAACTTGATTACTGAATTATTTTATCCATCTGAAGGATTTGATGTTGGGAAATATTATATAGTACATCGCTATTTTGCAGATTGGTTTTATTTATTCCCAGTCGGATTATTTACTTTAAGCGGAGTTCTATTCATACTTTGGCTTTTATTTCAAATTAAATATATTTACACTACAAGACTAAGTAAACACAAACTTAAATATCAATGAAGAGGAGCGATAATTTGAAGGGATTGATATTCATTTTATTTGGAATCTCTTTAGTAATAATAGGTTGTGCTCCAAAAAATTCAACTTCTGAGAAAGTAGCGACTTCAACTTCTATACAAACTGAAGATAGCAACCAAGTTACGCTAACGATAGACAGACAAAATAATTTTACGTACCTTGAAGAATTGTCAAAAGATAAATTGGAAACCTACAACAACTTTTTACTTAACGGAAGCGTTAATCAATTAAGTGATTTTACACCACAAGAAATAGTCTTGGTATATATGAATTTAGTATTTGTACACAACATCGAAAAACTCTATCTTCTTACTTATAATGGTGGTCAATTACCTACTGTTAATGTATTCATTGGAGAATATCCGAAAAACCTTTCTTCGGAATTAGAGATGGATTATTTGATGTATAGATATTACGATGATATATCCATTAACACAGCAAGTAATGAAGATGTAACTATTGTGCAGTTGGAAATAGCTTTTGGAAAAAGTAAATATATTAAAACATACCCATTACAACAGGAAGACGGAATTTGGAAAGTAGCCATTTATCAGAAATTAGAGGCGTAGTATCACAACATTTCTTAACTACCACACAAGAACGATAAGTTGTTACATACTCTTTGCTTCTTGGTGTTATGACAGAATTACAATGAGCCTATAGCCGAAGATAACTTCAAACGTTTACCTATTACTAATGGATAGTGCAAGAAGGATTTAGATTATTAAACTTAATAATACCTATTTTGGGGTGAGGAAGTGGAACTTAAAGAATTTGGTACCTATCCATCTTCTTCGCTAACCGTACAAATTTTTTACTTGTTCTGAAACAATAAAAATTCGCTTTGATGATAGCTTTTTTCCAGCATCGGTGTAAAACGTGGCAGGTGAGTTCAATATGTTTTGTAAACTTGAAGCGGAAGATTTATATAAAATTGGAACTCATTTTAGTTTCGAACGTATCAGAGTAAAGGGAATGAAAAATGTAATAAGACTGAAGAAAGGGGAGAAGGGATAATTTTTTATTGTGAAAGAAGTATACCTTATATTGTGACTGGCTTTCTAATGTTTCTTTATTATTGTATATTTTTATCATTGTACCTCCAAGATGTAATCGGTGGAATTTCGTTTGTCTTTCTATTACTACTTAGCTTCATCATCTTATTAATTGTTCGTATGGTGCTGCGGAAAAAAAGTTATAAACGAAAATTCACACTTGCTACATTCGTTATGCTCTGGCTATTTTGTTTCGAATTTCTGCTAATACTTTATGAACCAAATACGCACAGGGTTTCATTTTATTTAGAACCAGAAAGCGTATACGTAAATTCAGGAATCTCTTTAATAGGGGTCAATACAGTAGATCTTCAAAATATGGAGAGCAAAAAATCCGTTGAAGAACTTTTAAGTAAGCAGAATTTAGAATTCTTGGACATTCACGAAATTACTAATTTAGAGCTTTATGGAAGTAAAAATCGGAAAATCTTAGAGTGGCTACATTTAAAAAAAAATAGTGTAGAACGTATGAGAGAAAATGTAAATCAATACTTAGGTCAAGAAGACGTAAATATAAATGAATTTTTAAATCGGGAACATACGGATGCAAATAGTGCAGAGTTAGGTCTTGCACTAACTGGACTCATTATCCGGGGTGATTTGCAAAACAATCTTAATTTCGCAGTTACTGGGGCAATAAGCAAGACGGGAGACGTATTAAAAGTAGGGAGTATAAAAGAAAAAATACAAATTGCTGATGTATCTGGTTTTTCCTATATTATTATCCCAATTGAAAATGCGGAGGAAGTTTCAAATATTCAAAAAGAATATAGCAGAAATATTCAAGTTTTTGATGTCTCTCATATCGATGAAGCAGTTAAATTAATTAATGAGTTAAATGGTAAAAATTAATGAAACAACTTACAAAAATATACTTTATAATCGCATGTTCAAGTTCAAAAAATGATAGTTATTAGTAGAAACAAAAAGGTATGTATTGCAGTCAGGAATTGCGACAGATGACAAGGGGCTAGGGGATGAAATCAGGTTGGAAGAACAAATAGTTGAATCTGTGAGGGCAGGATTAAAAGGTTTTGAGATAGGTGATTTTCATTTAGGACTGTCGTTTCCGCAAATGCCATATTATCAGTATTTTAGCCATTCAGATATAGAGGTAAGACGCTATTCAATTGCTACTTTTGTTGTACGCCTTGGCAACTGGAAAGAAGGAAGTTCTTTTCATTTTTCTCATACAGAACGAATTAAATTAAATCAGCCAGAGTTAGAAGTGTATATTCAAACATTTTTAAAGAGTAAAGAGATGATTAAAAAAGATTTTCCATCCATGTATCAGCATGTTTTATTCTTTTCAAAAATATTATTAGAAGGCTCTGCAACACGTGGACAAACTTGGAAATTCCGAATGGCATATCCCTTAAAAAAAGAGTTAAAAAATGAAATCGATTTCAACTTAAATGTAAAAAGTACCCTACTTTCTACTAAATATTTATTAAAAGAATTTCAATTACAGCCATTTTTTAGTTCAGATTACTTTGATATAAGTGGAGGAATATAGAAAAATTGACACTCGAACTATTTATCTTTTTTGTTATATATTTAACTTACGAGTACTTAATATAGAAAAGGGGTAAAGCATTTTCCCTTATTGAGCTACTTATATTAATAACTTGAGGGATTAAAATGATGAACGGTGGTGATGGCGTGTTTACTGTATTTGCTTTATTACCTTTGATTTTTTATATAGCAATCATTATTTTTGGTGTTTATTTTGTAATAAAAGTAGTAAAATTCATGGATTCCAAAATAAAATTAGACCAAGAAAAAAATGAGAAGATTGACCAGCTAATTCATGTTATTAATAAAGAGAAAAAATGAATAACTTTATACCATTGTTGAACTCTTTCTATGGCATTACCTCATAAGATGGTAATGCTTTTTCTTTTTTCAACTAAAGATACTCAATCACTTCCTCGCATTTTTTAATAGCTAACCGAATATGTTTAGATGTATCGAAATTATGTTATAGGAAGGGCGAATTTTGTGAATGATACCCTATCAGAGGAGATTAACCGAATTATAAGCATCTTGAAGAAGGATCAATCTGAGGTAGGAACTTGGGATTATCCTTTTGAAACAGGTATTACAACGGATGCCTATATGATTATTTTATTGCGTTCATTAACTATTGATGATGAAGAATTAATAAAGGAACTAGTAGTTCGGATTTTAAGCGAGCAGCAAGATAGTGGGGCTTGGAAGCTGTTTTATGATGAAGAAGATGAGGGGAATGTAGGAACCACGATTGAAGCTTATTATGCCCTTCTATATTCAGGCTATTGTTCTCACGATGATGTACGAATGCAAGAAGCAAGGCAGTTTATTTTATCAAATGGGGGAATAGACAAAAGTAATTTGCTAACAAAAATAATGTTGGCAGTAACTGGACAATTTTCATGGGAAAAAATTTTTACTATCCCGACAGAATTTGTTTTACTACCACACTCATTCCCGATGAACTTTTTCGACTTGTCTGTCTTTGGTAGAGCAAATATCGCTCCACTCATGATTCTCGCTGAAAAGAAATACATAATTAAAACAAATAAAAGTCCAAATATTTCAGATTTATATATTTTGAACCACAACCGGTGGGATGAAGATTATTTATTAAGTGCTCTCTCAAATGAATGGAGTCCATTTCTTTTATCCATAAAAAATCGAATTGAGGACCTATTTGGTTTGCCTAAGCAAATTCATGAACTTGCGGTAGAAAAGACAAAACAGTATATGCTGGATCGAATTGAACCAGATGGGACCTTATACAGTTACTTTAGCTCGACATTTCTGCTAATTTTCGCGTTTCTTTCCCTTGGTTATAAGAAAGATCATCCCACAATCATTCATGCGGTGAATGGATTAAAGTCTATGAAATGCAAAATTGACGGGAAGACTCATATGCAATTCACCACAGCAACGGTCTGGAATACTGCTTTAATTAGTTATGCCATGCAAGAAGCAGGCGTTTCCGAATTAGATCCAGTTATAAAAAAAACAAATAAATTTTTATTAACACGACAGCATGATAAATATGGGGACTGGGTCATACACAATCCAGATAGTCTTCCAGGGGGATGGGGTTTCTCAAATGTAAATACTCTGAACCCTGATATTGATGATACTACGGCAACCTTAAGGTCAATAAGCAAAACTGTCAATAAAAAAACCAAGTTCCATTCATCTTGGGCAAGAGGAATCCACTGGGTATTTTCAATGCAAAATGATGATGGAGGATGGCCATCATTCGAAAAAGGCGTGAATAAAAGCATATTGTCTATGATTCCAATTGAAGATGCTGAATATTTACTCGCAGATCCATCAAGTGCAGATTTAACAGGAAGAGCATTGGAATTTTTCGGGAATTTCACTAATTTAAAGAATGATCATGACTCAATAAAGTTAGGTGTTAATTGGTTAATCGATCATCAAGAACCGAATGGATCGTGGTATGGCCGATGGGGCATATGTTATATTTATGGGGCTTGGGCTGCTATAACCGGGCTTGTTGCAGCAGGAATATCATCGGACCATCCTTCTATTCTAAAATCAGTCAAATGGCTTCGCGAGATTCAAAATTCGGATGGCGGTTGGGGAGAATCTTGTAAAAGTGATAAAATGAAAACGTACGTTCCATTGGGATCCAGTACATTAACTCATACAGCCTGGGCATTGGATGCGCTGATTGCTGCTGAAGAAGAACTCACACCAGAAATAATATCCGGCATCAAATATATTTTAGAAAATAATGATAAAGATGACTGGACAACATCTTATCCAACAGGACAGGGAATGGCTGGCAGTTTCTATATTCATTATCATAGTTATCGATATATTTTCCCTCTACTTGCACTTGCACATTATCAAAAAAAATTTCCGAATGAAAGGCTGTTAACTCATTAGAACAAATAGGTTTGAAAGGTGACATACTATACTACAATGCAATAAGAATAGTTGATTATATAATTCAGGTTATTTTTATGGAAGCTCTTATCTTTGCAACAATAAAATACTGAGTTTTGACAAAATTTGAAATGTAACTTAAAAAAGAAGAACTAAATCTATAATTTCTTAAAAAACAAAAATGGATTTATGCAGCAAAATTTTTTATAAACTAAAAGAGCCGATCCACAATTGAATTGAGGATCGGCTCATTCCATTTTTTGTCGTTAAAACTCATGCTTATTATCTTTTTATATTCATTTACGGACTACACTTTTTGGGTGTTATGTCAAACTACACTTTATAAGTGATATATTCCAACTATTATCCGCTGTAGTCGTTGGAGTCAGGCTAAAGGGACCAATAGTTTAAGTTAAGAAATTGAAACCTTTTATATACTTTTTCGTAAATAGGTAGAATAAATAATAATTTGATCTGTGTATGTGTAAGAACTTATTTTAAACTTGAAGGGGGACTTTCCATGTCACAAAAGTTAACAAAATCATCAACAGATAAGGCATTGTATGGAGTGTGTGGAGGGATTGCGGAATTTTTTGGTATATCTTCTTTTATCGTTAGGTTACTATTTTTCTTAACGGCTTCAGTTTCTGTTTGGGTATATTTATTACTTTCTTGGACTTTAAAAGATATACCATCACTATAATATTTGTAATATTTACTTAATTAACCTTTGCAGTATAGTTACAAGAAAATTAAAAACCCAAGATTGGAGGTAGGGAATGTTATGAGTATTGATAAAGTCAGAATTTTTTTAGAAATGTCATTGGAAGAGGCGAGCATGCATTAAAAGAAAATACATACCCAGTAGGAGCAGTAATTGTTGATGAAAACTTCAACTTAATTTCAAGAGGAAGAAATAGAGTACATACAGCAAAAGATGCAACTGCCCATGCGGAAATTGATGCTATTAGAAATGGGGGTAAAACGATATTTAACGCAAAATTAAAAAGAAAAAAATTCACAATATACACTTCATTAGAGCCTTGTCCATTGTGTACCGGTGGGATTTTAATTGCAAATATCAAAAGAGTAGTTTGACTATTAAATGACGACTTAGGATTTGGTGGTTAGAGAAAAATAAAAGATTCTAATGTCTTTGATGAAAGGTTTAATGTGGTAGAAATGATTGAACAACCATATGAAGATCTAAAAAATAGGCAAAAAGAGCTTATGAGTAAATGGGCAATTAATCCGAATAATGTTACAAACTTACGAAATACAATAAAATAGCATTTACTTACTCAACCCTTATGAAGATTATTAACATTCGTAAATCAATAAGACGACATTATTAAAAAACTCAAATATATCTTAATGAAGAATCTGAGCCTTCAGAATGTTTATATTGAGTTATTTGGTACATCAAGTGAATATGAATAATATATTTTCTATTAATGCGATTGGATATATATCTGTTAAAGATGCAGTTAGGGAATTTGAAAATCACTTTAAAAAAGATGTGACATTGCCAAAAATCAAGCCTGCTATTCTTTTCACCAATCAATTCGGAAGATTTTATGAAGATAGGGAATATAACATTAATGATTTACTGAAAATCAAGTTTGTAAATGAAAAGGCTGTAGAAAATAATTATAAAATTGATATCCGTCCTTTGAAAAATAAAATAATTTTTAAGGATAGAGAAAATCAGAAAGCCTATACACTTAAAAATGGAGAGAAAGCCATATATTTTGAACATCAATTATTTAATTTTTTAGTTTTTGAAAATAATAATTGGCAATATATGTTTGGAATTGATAAGAGGTTATCTAAGGTAACTCCTGGATTAGTTGAAATTGCTAACTCAATTGAATAACAAATATAAGATAAAACCCATTAGATTCCTTGTTAAACTTACGTAGCGTTATTTAAAGAAGTGTAACGCCTATTTTATGTTCAACTTATAAAGTCCTTTTAACTTGAAAAAGTAGCTTTTTAGTCCATTGATAAATTGATTATGTCATCTACTACTATTCCTTCACCTGATGATTGAATAAGTATGATCCTGAAAATATGGCTCATCAATAATCCAAGTTAAAGAAAAGTTATTTTCAGTTTGATTTTCTTGAATGTCATTTCTAATGGAGGTGTTAAGGAAAATAACTGACGATTAGACTACAGGTTTTAAGGTATGAATAGTGTAAAGTAAAAATGTTCCCTCTAGAATATACTACACCAAAATATGGCGGTAGCTAGTATGCAGGCTAAAAGGAAGCACCTTGGTTTAGAATGAATAGCTACATTGTAAGGAACTTGGAAAACAAGGAACAGTGAAAAAAGCATGTGTTCAAAGCTTTGGTACTTTGTTTATTAATGTCTGTGGAGAGCAACGGACAAATGACTACAACATGATTATCAAAAAAATGCGAAGAGCTGCGTTTTCTTCGCATCTCTCCTCATCCAAAAGTCTCGGCAATGGTTTAGTGACCATTTATTCCCAAAAATCCAAAAGTGTCCTTATGGCGTGTGTATATTGTTTTATCACAATATTAACTAGTAACTTACTAGATGTCTTTGGACAATCAATACGTGAGATTCTTTATATACTAAATCACTTTGCTGGAAAAAAGCTATAAAACCCTATATTATTAATCCAAACTTTTGCATTATCTCCATACGGATCAGCAACCCATAAATCCGCCTTATAATGTGGTAATGTATTTCCTCTTATCCAAGTTATTTTGTTTATGATGGGCAAGAACTGTGGGGTGGAGTCCTCTTCCTCTTTTGGGGGTGTCGTTATTCTAACTTGTTCATGCCCATATAGTGGAATATTATATAAAGAAGCCTTTGGATGCATTTTGGAGTCGTTAGACCATTCAGTCTCTGGCACTCTGGAAACGATTAGTGATGTTTCATTCACCCACGAAAAGCCCATATCCGCATAGTTTTTAGGAGTAAGGTCTAAACTGTGATAAGCAGGAAGTTCCTTTACTTTCAAATCTTTATTTTTAAACCCAAATACAATTCTTCCTCCTCCGGCAATAAAGCCGAGTAAGTTTTTGTTAAATTCCCATTTTGACTCGAATCCAAGAGCCATTTCATCAATTACTTCAAATTCTTTTCCGTCAGTCGAAATTACACAAATCATATCGCTGTCCATAGACCAGGAAGCAGTAGGAGACACGATAAAAGATATCCATTTTCCATTTGGAGATTATTGAAAGGAATCGGCATTGATCGATAATATTTTTACGCCATTTTTTTCTAGCTCTTTCGGAATAACAAATAACTCGTTTACAATATTTTTGCTTAAATCCCTGTTCGTTATATAATCCTCATCTAATGCAATCGTATAAAGAACTGGATTAGTCCATCCATCTGGGCGAAGAGAAGCGCTTGATGATGCGATAAAACCTTTTCCATCTGGCTGCCATTCATAATCGTCAACACCTAGCGCGATATTATTGAAAGTTATTAGGTTAGATATATTTAATACACCACCAGACCCAAAAGCAACGGTATTTTCAGTAGGGGACCATTTAGGGTTATGAGTATCATAAAAGATTTTATGATGTTTTTTAGTTTTTAGTTCATAGACCCATAGCTCATTTGATTGTCCTTTAGCTTCAATAATGTTTCCTGGCACTTCTTTTTGATAAAGAAGCATTGTTCCATCAAATGACCATGATGGTGGGTAATTGTAAGTTGCCTTTTTTTCTGTGATTTTTTCTTCTTTATCATAATCCTTAATCCATACAAAAACATCTTTAGTAAAAGCTATTTTTACACTCGACCTACTCTGGTCCGCATGAATGGTTGTAGGAAAGATGAAACATAAAATAATTAGGAAATAAAACAACCTTTCCATACTATCACCTCTCTAGTCGTATCTTCTCCCGTTAAGGTGATTTTAAGCATTTTATATTTTTCCTTTATAAGTAATGACAAATCAATTGAAAATATACGAATGTTTCACCCAAAAAGGGTTTCAAAAAATATATGTAGAATGTCATAAGTAATAGATATGAAAAATGAGTGTGGAGGGTTAATAGAATTGTGTTTAATGGGGAAAATTGTTCATCAGACATTAAAAATTTCGTTCTTAATTTATTAAATAAAACAATAGAAATCATAGAAGGGGAGTTTGTAGGATTTTATATTCATGGCTCTTTAGCAATGGGAGGATTTAATCCTAATAATAGTGATATTGATATTTTAGTTGTTACAAAAAATTCATTACGTGAAAATAACAAAAGAGTGTTAGCACAGTTGTTTTTAACTTATTCAAAAGAACCATTTCCAATTGAAATAAGTTTTTTGAATGAAAAACAACTAAATAATTGGGTACATCCTTGCCCTTATGATTTTCACTATAGTGAGTTCTGGAGGGAAAGATATGAAGATGATTTGTTGCGCGGAACAAATCTATATCTAAATAGTGAAATAAAGTGTGATAGGGACTTAGCTGCTCATATTATGATTATTAATCATCGGGGTATTTGTATAAAAGGAAGACCAATTGATGAAATATTTCCTTTAGTTCCACGTTCGCACTATGTTTCTTCCATTGTAGATGATTTCCAAGAATGTTTAGTAAATATTGAACAAGAGCCTACTTATTGTGTATTAAATTTAATTAGAGTTTACTTGTATCTAAGTGAAGGTATTATTTCTTCCAAACAGGAAGTTGGTATTTTGGTAAAATTATTTCTTCCAATTGAATGGCATTTAACAATTCAAAAAGCAATAAATTATTATATGAAAGATGACCAACAAGATAATTTTGAAATAAATGAATTATTGTTGTTTAGAGATTATATGAATAAAAAAGTACAAGAATTATGGAACAATCAAAGTGTGAATGAGTCTAAATGAATCATTACACTTATTTAGGAAACTTCCAGTGAATAAGAAAATCTTGGAATACAACAAATTTCAGATGAAATAAAAGGAAAGGATAGTAGATGTTACAACAGGAACAAGCATTATAGAAAATAAGCTCTAGTTTCAAAGTAAATCTACTAATTCAATCCAGAATGATTAAGCAGTGGAGGTATTTATGAAAAGAATAACTTTGTTTTCCATATTTTTTATATTTATAATTTCTTCCACTGCTCAAGCATTAACAAGGGCTTATCCTTTTGTTGTTTGGGAAGGAAAGGTATATGAAGTTAAACAAGAAGAAATTATTGTAAATAGTGAGATTAGTAAAATGATTGGGAAAGTATCTGAGAAGGTTAATGATATGACTGGAGAATATTACGGAGATGCCTCAAACTATTACGCAAAAGGAACAAAGTATTATGAAATAAGAGGGATATCCACTTTTACTGCAATTGCAATAAAAGAAGATAATCAGTGGGTAAAGGCTGTATACGTTCATAAAGCAACTTTTCACTTAATGAATATATTTTCTAATCTCTTCTTCCTGGCTGCTGTTTTAATCGTTGTAATGATATTAATCGGAGTCATATTCCGTAATAAAAAGAATAAAAATTAAAGTCTTTAAAATTCTCCTCTTAAATTACCATCCATATACAGTATCAAAAGCAATTTGTTCACAATTACGATACAATTCAATGTATTCATACTCTTTATCCAATGATATTTTAAAAATACGCCGCTCAATTATATCGCTTCTAACATTAGTTTCTTCAATGCTGAATATAACTGCATTAGCTTTAGATTAAATGTAAATAAATTCAAATGGATAATATTGGAGTAATATAGAAAAAAGGAGATGGTGATTTGAAAAAACGGATGATTATATTCCTAAGTCTTTTATTAGTTGGCTGCTCCCCACAGATGAAAACCATTACAGATGAGGCTACTTCCACAGAAATTGAAAAGGTTACACCAGAAGACCACCAGTTATTGGTAGTATGGGGTTCTGACGCAATGGATAGAGGTAATTACGATTATAATTCAATTGCACATAGCGATTTAGTAGTAGATTCAAATTATGATCCTCTTAAACGAGGGGATGTCCTTTATTATAAGATGCTAGAGTCAGAAACTAAAAAGAATCCAATGATTCCGGAGGATTATTTAGGAAGGGTAGTCGGATTGCCTGGGGAGACAGTCATGATCAGGTATGGTCACGTTTATATAAATAATAAACGATTGGATACTTTTTATGGGGAGGCAACAATGACAGGATCTACAGAAGAGGAGTATTTGAGAAAAGCAGATCTAAGTCAAGTAGAGGATATTGGATGGGTGAAAAGTTACTTTAAAACGGATCTGAATCCCATTAAAGTAGACGAGGGCACAGTATTTGTATTAGTGGATCAGTGGTGGAGGGGGACTGACAGCAAAGATTTCGGTTTGTTAGCGATTGAAAGAATAGAAGGCAAAGTATTGGGCTATTCAAAAAAATGAAAAGGACTTCCATATTGAAGTCCTTTTTACATGCTGAACGGGTAAATTTGCATTAGGAGAATTATCTCTTTTTCTTCCTCCCAAGTTCTTTCGTAGCAGCTTTATTTTTATCAACTAGTTTTTCAAACTCTACATATACATGAAATAAAGTCTCTTCAATCTGCTCTACATTAATAACTTTGCCTTTACGACCTTTTATTTTTATATCCTCATCGACAGAAGGAATACTGCGCAAAGCTTGATTTAACACTTTAACCTTATTTTCAAAAAAATGAATGGCATACATATGCTTATCCCCCTAATTGTTTGAATCTAGTTTCTTAAAGATAGAATCTACTCATTTTATGATTTTTATAGTGAAATAGAACTTAGAAATAAATAATAAGAATAGAAACATAGAATGTAGTAAATTGAGAAAAATGGTTCTATCTTTTCCGTTTTCGCTTACACTTAATGTAAGTATGTGAAACTAGGGGTGAAGAGGATATGGCGAAAAAGTGGGGAATTAGAGCTCTTTTATTATTTGGGGTGTATGCTTTAGCGATGTATTATTATATCTTCCATAATGGGAGTGGGGATATACCAGCTGCTTTGAAAGGAACAGTTGCAGATCCGCATGTTTTTATGTCGGGCCGTGAATTGTATCTTAGTGAGGAATATTCAAAAATAAAGAATTTCCTCTTTTTTGTAGCAACCCCATTCGAATGGCTTGTCTATTTATTTATTCTGATTACAGGGCTTTCTCTCGCATTTGAAAGATGGATTCCTTTGCAAAACAAATGGGCAATTTTACAAAGTGCAGTATATGTATTTTTATTATCACTACTGACGTTTATCGTATTTTTTCCATTAGAGTTTTTTAGATATGTTTTAAGTAAAAACTATGGAATTAGTACGCAGAGTTTCAATTCTTGGATGCGGGATAATGTTATTGATTTTTGGGTTAACTTTGGAATGACTGTTGTAATTGTAACTGTTCTTTATTGGCTTATTAATAAAAGCACAAAGAAATGGTGGTTTAATGCTTGGTTGTTAATGATTCCATTCTCCATATTTCTTATGTTTATTCAACCAGTAGTAATCGACCCTTTATATAATGATTTCTATCCGCTAACAAATAAAGATTTAGAGACGAAAATTCTCTCGCTTGCTGAGCAAGCAAATATTCCAACAGAGCATGTATATGAAGTAAATATGGCAGAAAAGACCAATGCGCTAAATGCATATGTTACGGGGATTGGGAGTAATGCAAGAATAGTGTTATGGGATACAACTTTAAACCGACTATCAGAAAATGAAATTCTCTTCATCATGGCGCATGAAATGGGGCATTATGTGGAGAAACATATATACTTCGGAATCGCAGGTTATCTTTTAACTATGCTTATTGGGCTTTGGTTAACTGCCAGACTAATGCCATGGATCATCATTCACTTTGGACGTGTATTAAAAATTAAACGACTAAATGCTATTCATTCACTGCCATTGTTTTTACTTATTACATCTTTTCTGTTATTCGTTTCAAGTCCACTTTCCAATTACATTTCTAGATATCAAGAAACTAGAGCAGATCTTTATGCAATAGAGTTAGTGGATGACCCAGAAGCAGCTATCAGCACTTTTCAAGAGCTTACAAAGGCTGGATTAAGTGAAGTAAATCCTCCCCTACTCGTAAAATGGTTTCGCTATTCCCATCCGACAATGCTAGAGAGAATAAGTAAAGTAGCAAATGAGATAGGAAAAGAAGAGTGAGTTGGTAGAGTGGAATTGAATGAATTTTTCGAATTGAACAAATGAAGTTTGGCAATTAAATAAACTTTATGCTATTATTAATTTACTAGCTTTGAAGGGACGATGAGTGGCCAATGGTAAACTAATTCTATTTTTAGCAAAAATGTATACACATTTACTTGCAAAATAGGATTAGTCTGCTCATTTATCATATTTCGAAGAACCTAAAATATTTAATATAGGTGTATTTGTCATGCATAAATGAATACATATACTGACTAATCCTTCCAAATTAATGGGAGAATTTTTTGTTTTCTCTCAAATTAGAGGTGATTTGAATGACAGGAAATATCTTAATAAAAAATATGACATTTAAAAACGTATCAATGCTCCAACCGATTTTTAAAAATTCTATTAAACCAGTTAGGGTATGAAGGTTCTATACACACAACATTATATCTGAAATATTTTCCATCATATCCAGGCAATCATGATCATTTAACCGTTTTAGAAGTGTTACTGAAACAAAACCCCCATATCGATATTTGGCAAATTGAGCGTGAGTTAACCTATATGGATTTATCGATTGACATATTAGATAAAAAATTTCATGTATTAAGTGGTGGAGAACAAACAAAACTCTTGCTGATTGAGTTATTTTTAAATGAAAGTTCATTTCCTCTAATTGATGAGCCGACAAATAATTTAGATTTGCATGGTAGAAAAATTGTTGGGGAATACTTAAAGAAGAAAAAGGGATTTATTGTTATTAGTCATGATGAGTCTTTTTTAAATCAATTCGTGGATCATGTTTTAGCAATCAATAAAGAATCGATTGACTTGATTAGCGGCAATGTCGAAACATGGAAATATGAAAAAGCAAATGCAGATATGCTTTCTGAAGAAAAGAATTCTGAACTAAAAATGGAAATTAAAAGGCTTCATGATGTTTCAAGACAAGTGCATACTTGGGGGATACAAAAAGAGAATAGTACAAAAGATGCCTCAGCAAGGCGATTAGCTGCGAAACAAATGAAAAGAGCGAAAGCGATCAAAAAAAGAATAGAAACGATGATTGAGGAAAAGGAAAGTCTTATAAACAATATCGAAAATATTTCTTGCCTTAAAATGAAAGTTGAAAAGCCAAGGAAACAGGTTTTGTTTTTTAGAAATTTTTCCATTTTGAGAGAAGGAATACCTCTTTTTGAACCTATCAACATAGATGTATATCCTACTGATCGATTCTTTATAGAGGGGGAAAATGGCGTAGGTAAATCTACTTTGTTAAATTTTATACTTGGAACAGAACGATTAGAAACAATTGGTGAATTTCGAATAAATCTACCTGACCAATTATCGAAACTGAGTCAAAAAGATCAAGAAGATCTAGATTATTTCTCCTTGCTAAATCGATTATCAACGAAAGAATTAAAAGAAGAATATTGGCATCTGTTATATCAATTAGGTATAGAACGTTCTAGTTTTTCAGATAAATCAAGTGAAAATTGGAGCGCAGGCGAACAGAAAAAAGTATTTTTAGCGAATGCATTATTAGGAAAAAATGAGTTGTTTATTTGGGACGAGGTAACCAATTATTTAGACATGTTAGTGATTAATCAGCTAATAGATGCGATAAAAAAATATCAGCCAACTGTGATCGGTGTAGACCATAATGATTATTTCGTTCATGCTATAGCTACTAAAAAGATAGAATTAACACCTTGTATGTAGTTTGTTAAAAAGCTTGTTCATTCAATACAAGATGCTATGATTTGGTAGAAGTAAACGAGAAATTAACTCTTTAACTTCAGCAACATACAACGCATATGGCAGAAGAGACGACAGATGCTCATAAGATTTTTAATATTTCAGGGCTTCAGTCAGCCTTAGTGGGAAAATTACCATCCAATCTTTGACACTCTATTGCACAAGTAACGGGATTACAAAGCGCTTTAAATTCTAAGGTTGATGAATCCGTGTAAAACATGCTATTTGGGTATAATGAACTATTAATATTATTAAATTCATATCTAACGCTTGTGTTAAACAGTTTCACGTCTTCTATCGGTTATATAACCGACTGAAAGGTGCGCCAAACTTGAGCTGCGTCTTGTGGTGATCCAACGCTATACCAATCAATTTCTCGATTATTTAAATCTATTAAAAAACATATATTGTTCCAGTTTTCTCCCACTTTCACATACTCTAAGTAGCTTATAAATAGGGACATCTCTTTGTTTTCCTCAAAAACTCGATTCATTACATTTCATACGGTCATGTGGCCATTTGTTGAAAAGTGGGATGGGCTTTTTCGTAATTCAATAGAATTCCAATCATTCTCATGAAGCGACCTATGTGGTGTCCTAGGAGATTTATTTTCAGAAGTAGGTATTTACTATATAAAAATCCACCAAAATTCTAATTAAACATTTATTTTCTGAAAATGTAACAATAGACGGTGTAATAGAGGAGATAACACATATCTCGTTATCTCAGACTTAATTAATTTACAAAATAAAGGATATTATCAAATTAAATAGAATTAAGAATAGAGGGGGAGAGAGGAGAAGATATAGTGAACTTAAAAACATACCTTGCTTTAGGAGTGGTTGCAATCTTTGTAGTGGTTGGAGGTTTCATTATGCTAGTGAAAGAAAATGAATCTAATGTAGCCGAAGTAGTACGAGAAGTTGAAGCACAAGAAATACAACCTACAAAAAAAGTAACCGAGGTACCTGTTTCGGAACTTCCAGGTTCTAGAGGGAATTACAAAATAGATATTCGCCAAGCGGAGGATTTACGTTTTCACATTTCTGCGGAGATAGAAGTTAGCAATGAATCCAAAAGTGTATGGGAGGATATTGGTTTTTATTTTATCCCAAATATAACGACGGTAGGGAATAAATACTATACGTTACCATTTACAGGAGAAGCGGAGATTACTTCTATTAGAGACAAAGATGGCGAAGAGTTATCCTATAGTCTAGACAATACCATGCTATATGTAACTCCAAAATCTAAGGTAAAGCCAGGAGAAAAAACAATATTAACAGTAGACTATTTATTATTGCCGCCATTAGATGGACAACGATTGTCGAAAGTAGACAACAACTTTTATTTAGCATTATGGTATCCAATGCTTGGTAGGTATAGTGACAAATGGGATCTGCATCCTTATTATCATAATGGGGAATTCTATGATACAGGGTATGGAGACTATGAGATTAACTATGAGTTAGCTAAAGAATATTTGGTTGCCAGTTCTGGAGAAGATGGGGAACCCAAGCCTACCAAAAGCGGAAAGATACAAGGGGCAAATTTAAAAGATTTTTATATAGCATTTCTCGATCCGGAAGAATGGATTAGTGAGACTCTGGTAGCAAATGATACCACCCTCAGATACTTTTATCCGCATGATGAACCAGATAATTTACATCAAATGATTTTGGAAGCCGAAAGAGCGTTTGTATTTATGGAAAAAAATATAGGAGACAATCCGAATAAAGAGTTAGATATTGTTGCAAATGGTTCAGGAATGGAATATCCAAATATTGTAGAAGTAATGGAATACTCTCCTGGGAAACATGAGAGAACACTTATACATGAAATTGCTCATCAATGGTTTTATTTTATGGTGTCCAGTGATCCTTATGAAGAATCTTGGTTAGATGAAAGTTTAACCGCACTATTGGAGGGAACCTACCGTACATTAAGTTATAGTACTAGTAATGTGGGTGAAATATCAGGCTTTCGTGAAATAAATATTTTTGCTGAAAGAAAAATAGGAAAGGTGATTGCTAATATTCCAGTTACGGATTTTGGAACGCAGCTTGGTCCTATAATATACGGAGAAATTCCAGCAATTCTAAGAGATTTCTTTAAAGCACATGGTGGACATGAAGAAACAATCAAATTTTTATCAGCTTATTTTAATGAATTTAAATATCAATATGTGGATACTAAAACCTTTGTAGAATTCTTTAATGAGTACCATCAGGAAGACCATACAGATTTTTTCAAAGAGTGGCTTATATTAGAATGAACTATTATTTTTTAAAACCTCCAATGGTATTGGGGGTCTTTTTGTTGTTTTTGACTCTCTGCAAGTAAATAGTATTACATATCTAAGAGCAATTAAAAGAAATAAGTCAAATGATTGTTATTTCTTTTGTTAACGTTTGTCGGTAGAGGCGTGCGTCTGGAAGTCTAGAAAATATGAAAAATCTACAAATGATAATCATGACTTTTCTCGAACCAGCTACCCGCACCTTGTCGAATTTATCTCACTTATATAATCTAGATAAACTGAGTTCGATTAGGTTAAATAAATCTGATTTAATAAGGTTTTCAAGAGTACCAAAATCAACTCAGTTAATTAAATTCAATTGATAAAAATTCTGCGGACAAAATGCGGGAAGTGAAAATGGGTAGCCTTTTTTACTCATATTCTGAAAATAGGTTACAACAGTTTTCAGTTAGAGTGTTTTTATATCATTTTTGACAAAGTTACATGTGTTTTATAGATTCATTCAAATATAAGACCCGCTTAATGAATTAACTATATTCATTAGAATTCGGCATATTAATTACCAATTTTTCCTTGTAATATTTGGCAGAATACCTCCTTAAACATAATTACTTTTTATAGAAGATAGTGCTTAATTAAACTCCCTGTTCAAACCAGTATAAAAAAGCACTATCGTACTATATTGCATTTATGGCAATGGTTGTATTATCAATTCTGTTGGTTATTTTGTTGTGCGTTTTTACGTTTCGTTTGATTTAAATCTAGATCTTCTGCAAATTCTTCCCGATTGTTGTTTCTAGAATTAGGTTCTTTCTTCTTAAAGTTGGGTTTACTTTTCTTTGTCATGGTATCGTCACCTCCTTAAGGTTAATGTGCTCAGTATAGATTGACTTATTCAAAATGATTAGTTTTTACAATTCTTTTAAGAAATTGGGATGGCTAATTGAAGTAAGATTTTTTATATGGACTGGTTAAGAAATTTCAGTTTGCATAAGAAGCAGATTTGAAACAAATAGCATTAACTTTTTATCCAATCCAAGTGAAACGCATAGATTTTTTAATGTAGTAGTGTTTTAACTAACGATGGCGTTGATCCAAGAAGGCTTAACGCAAAAACGACTGAAAATATGAAGATAAAGCTGTTTTCAAACGAATTGAACCTGAATTTACAGGTTTTGAAGAAACTGATGATATTAATAAAAGTGTTGATTCTGGAACGGATTATCGCTCTTTTGTTAAACTTCTCTAACTCCCATGAAAGTTTAAAAATGCTCAAAATCTAATAAATTGCATAACAAAAGAGACTCAGAAAATGCTTTTTAAAAGGCTATGTAAAATAAAAAGGTTGATTTACCATAAATTGATATGACGAATACCTGCCTTTCATATATTATTTTTTTAATATAATCGGCAACATAATTGGATATTTATGTTAATGTGTGAAAAAGATTTTGAAGGTTTACAATTAAACTAACGCCGCAGGTTATTTCAATAACTTTAATAATAAAATATTACATTTAACCATCTATGTAGGCGTTTGACAGATGGTTATTTTTTTCTGTGTAATATCATATACAGATACAAATAGATGGTGAGAGGATGGTAAAAAGCTGGCTGAAACTGAAAAAATAACAATAAACATGAATGTTGTGGATTTGGGTAAAGTTGATTTATTAGTTGAACAGGGGTTTTATTCAAATCGTACCGACTTTAATAAGACATCTATCCGTAATCAATTATCGATTCATGCAAATGTTGTTGATAATATCCTTACAGATAAATCATATTTAATTGGAGTAATTTTTTACAGTAGGGAACGGCTTGAGAAAGTACTGGAACAGAACAAAATATTAGACATTAAAGTTGTCGGAATGGTGGTCATTGCAGATAACATTGGCGAAGAATTGGCAATTAAAACAATAAAATCTTTAAAAGTATTTGGGGTACTCAAAGCAACTCCAGAGATAAAAAAAATATTAAAACAATGATGCATTATTCAACTACCGGTGTGCTTTACTTCAAGAAGGAGTAAAGCCTTTTTTCTTGTTGAACTATAGACTCAGTTTAGCTTAACTAGAATACCTAATCCTATATATTAGAAATTCGGAGAGGTTTTGAACACAAAAAACGAAGTATATGAAAAATCATATAGGAATAGTATCTTATTGGATTAAATAAAATATTAATAGGAAGAAATGAGGTGATTTTATATTAGAGAAACTTAGAAAAGTTAATATGAAAACTGCTGTATTAATGGGGATTATTTTTTACTGTTTGACTCTCTCAATCCATATTCTAATTATTAGCGGCATTATTCCATTCACATGGGTTAATGGAGGACGCTCTGAATCCTTCGCTACGCAGCTACCATTATCTATTATCAGTATCTTTATTTCTATTATTGGAGGAGTGTTTACTCTGATTGTTGGCAGAAATATCCTATATACGTACAAGAGAGGAATAACCATAATATGCTGGCTTTTAGTTGTACTTTGGTCTTTTGGGTTTATACAACAATTGTTAGGAACACCTTTTGAAAAAATGGTTTGTTCGTTAATAGTATTCCTAGGAGTCATCTCGAACTTGCGTATGGCGATTGAAAAAAGATAGCAGTAACACTAAAATTAACAAGTTTGTGAAAGAATGCACTTAAACTAACGGGCTGCTTAGCAGCTCGTTTTCTTATTGAACTAACGCAACAATTTAGATGAAGGAATCTAATGGTTTTTTATGGTAAAATATAGATAATATTTTGGCAGTTATTTTAGGGGGAGTTATTAGTGAATTTTTCTGTTGTTTTTTGGATTGTTGGTCTATTTATTCTGTAGATAGTAATTTCAGCAGCAGTCAAGGATGGTATTAACAAGTCTATGGATGGTCAATTTATCGAAAAGAAGTATGGGGTTAAAGAAGATAAAAAATTATTTCTTGAAAGTGATTTGGATAATGGCAAATAAAACACTTTTTCAACTAACAGGTGCTAACGGGGCAGGTGTGCGGCCGAGCCTAGGTCGTATCTTATAGCGGGTGGGATTCCCGTCGAGAAAGAACTAGCCATTCACTCGTAGCGAGTCTTGGAGGGCTAATGGTAACATTAGCCTTTAAGCGTAGACAGTTAGGTGGCGGGCCGAAAGCCAAATGGTTGAAGGGATTGAGCTCCATAATGTTAGTAAATCGAGAGGGCTGATGCTTTACCTGCAGAAGAAAGCTACATTTTATCCATCGTTAAAGGCAAGAAGGATAAAACCTCTCTGGAGTCAGAGACCTTGGTACGTCACACATGGATATGATACGGCAACTCGGGAGGCCCTACCGGTCTTTTCTTCTTATAGAAGAGTATGGTGTACAAGCGATAATAAGCAAGGAAACCAAATGCCGATGTAGGGAGTCGGATAGTAGCGTAGTACCTATGAAGTTGAGTAATGCCGATGGAGGAAAGGCTGCTACCAAGTTATCACCCTTACTAGTGACACATTTACTACACACAGAGGTAGAGAAAATAAATGGAAACTATACTATTAAGGATAGCAGAATAAGCAAATCTGATCGAAAGAGATTAGGTACATCTTGTGAATGGTGACTTGGAGGAGCCGTGTGCGTAAATAGAGCAAGCGCGGTTCTGTGAGGGGGAGGAGCACAATCTACCGCAAGGTAGAGAGGTTCCCTTCTACTCGACTAGTTAAACAAGAAATGAAACTTTTAAGGTGCATTAATGTCTAATTTAGAAAAAGGGGGGTATGTTTTTGAAAATAATATTTTTATCCTTTGCAATGTTAGTCTTTTCTACGCTTTGGATAACGGGTTGTTCTAATGGTAGCGATGAAAAGAATAAAAAAGTGGAAGGAAGTAAAAATGAATTTCCCCCATCTATGACAGGTTCAATTAATGTTAATGATAAAGAGTATGAAATGGTAGTTGGAAATTATAGATGGGTAAGAAAGCAAGGTCTAGATACACAAATTGTAGAAACCGATGCTGCATCTCCATTCCAAATAGCTGAAAATTTTAGTACCATTATGGTAGAACCGAACACAAACATAAATATTGAGATTGAAGAAAGTCCTAGGGTATCCCTCTACCTTTGGAATGAAAACGGAAGAGAAAAAGAAGTTACGTTAAAAAATAATCAATTATTATCACCGACTAGTAAAGGTAAGTATATCTTTGAGATAATTGCAAAATGGTCAAATGGTGAAGTATCCTACACTTTTGTGTTAGAAGTTATATAAAAGACCACTATTTCTTATTCAACTACCATGAAAATTAGTTTCTTCAAGAAAAAAAATGACAATACTTAAGAAGACCCCTGCTTAATCGTTTAAAATAAGAGGAGAGCTAAATAGTTCTATGGAATACGCTAGCCTGGATTAAGGTCAGTATCAGTATTGGCAATATTAATTGTGTACATTTTTAAAATCACTTGTGCATGTCTAGTTGTCGCACGTATCAATGTTACGGAATAGTGGTTCATTGTCACCACTATTCGAAGTAGAACCAGGCACTTTATATAATATTAATCACGAGAAAGTGTATTGCTTAGAAATTAGGTTAACAATCCTAGACGGAATCCAGATGATACAACTTGGGTTCGATTTTTTGCTTTTAACTTTATCATAAGATTACTTATGTAATCTCTAATTGTATGCTCGCTTAGATGGAGGAAGTCCCCCATTTTTTTATTATCGTACCCATCTGCTAGGAGCATTAATACACTTAGCTCGCGATCAGTTAATTCGATATTATTACTTGGTGAAACATTATGTCCGAAATTTTTTAAAAATAAACCAATTCTGTTGCAAACTTCCTCCACAAGTTGTAAATCCTCTTGCGTACAATCAAACTCTTTTCCCACCTGATCTAAAGTCACCCAACCGAGAACTTCTTCGTAATGACATATTGGAGCAACAATTAGTGAAGAAAGATTGAATAACTCAATTGTCTCATTTTTTACCGTATGTACTGGGTTTTTAATGAATATTGGCTTTTTTGTAATTAGCATGGTATGAAACAATTGATTCGGATATACGTATCCTTGTGTTTTTTGGACCTTTACTAATTCTTCACCAATAACACCTTTAAACTCATTTGACCAAGGGATATATGCATAGAAAACACATCTTTTATAGTTAAGAAGCTCTTCGCATCCCTTTATTATTTTTATGAAGTCATTGCTTCCGGAGTAGCTTATGAGAACTTTATTTAATTCATCTAGAACTTGAAGTTTATTTAGTAAAGTTTTTTCATATTGAGCATTATTACTAGCGAAATCATTAAAACGAAACAGATAATTTCTGATTGTTTCTTCTTGATCCTTTTCTAATGTTGTTATCGGGTATAGATAAATGCTAGTTTCACCAACTTTTAATGTTAGTGAATGCTCAGATAACTCGTTTAATTGAGCATTGTTTGTATCTACAAGCGGATAAAAAGGAATTCTTCGGATTGTTTCTTGTTCTGTTCTTCCCCAACCAAATATTACAGGGCTAGTTATATTATGATGCTGAACAAGAAAAAGTTCTTTAATCGGAAACAATTCCAAATATGAAAGCAATAAATTCTGCGAAGAATGGGAATGAAAATCATCTGAAGTTTTAATAAGATTCTTCCAATTAGATAATTGGTTAGAAATTTTAGAAGCAATAGTCGGCAAATAGAACATGTACGAATAAGCCTTTGCGTCTTCTGAATTTTTTAATAGATTCGCAAAAGCCTTTTCTAGAATAAGGTGGAATAAGTATAAGTAATGATAATTCAAAATCATTGAATACGTTTGTATCCAAGTAGTCAAAAGGGTATCTAAGTCGGTTTGAGTCTTATCCTCATTTGATTCAGTTAAAATTTGCAAGAATGAACTTGCGAGAAATTCAATAATAGATTGTTCTTCTTTGGATAGATTTGTTTCTAATCTAATTTGTACATTAACATTTATTTGAAGTTTGGTTTTACTTTTTTTTAGAAAGATTCTAAATTCCTCAAATGATATATCGCTATAGGGGAATAAATCAGGTTGCATATATTAAAGTAGCTCCTTTTACAGATAATTTACCTATATATTGAGGGTGTAAATTACGAATTAACCCTTAATTTATAGGATAGTTCTAGCGGCTGTGACATTGTAAAGTAATGAATGTGAACAACTTGTGAATTTGTGACAACTTTCAATTCACGGAATCACTCTTGAGTAAAATTTCATCGATTAAAGACGTTGGGCCCAGTGGTTCTAAACATAAAGAATATGGTGACATCCCCTATTTTTATTATATCGCAACATGCTTTGGTATGTGAAAAATATGCGATGGAACCCAATAAAATATTGAAAACCTTTAATAAACGGCCTTAATGGAAGAAATTGGAGTGAATTCATACTCTAATTGAAAGATTTGTTACTATTATTCCTAATAAAAGTTAATTTCATGAATAAAGTTTTTAGGAGGTGAGCATCTAGATGGGCAAGTCATTAGCTTCGAACAAGAAATACAGCTGGATTCTTTGGGGGATTATTACATTTTTGTTTTTTGGGAATTTAATTAATTTCTCTGGAAAAAATATAATCGGTCTTTCAGCGGATTTAATTATGAATGATCTTGGTTTGAATTCTAACCAATGGGGCTTAGTGGGAAGTGCATATTATTGGTTGTTTCCAATTACTGGGATTATCGGCGCTGCACTTTCTGATCGGTTTGGAACGAAAAAAATACTTTCCATTATTATACTAGCGTGGGGCATCATACAATTTGGGGCTCTAGCGATTAATGGTTTTAGCGCGCTGATTCTATATAGAGTTCTATTAGGAATCTTTCAAGGTCCATTTGGTCCAGTTGCAATGAGTCATATCAATAAGTGGTTCCCCGCTGAAAAACGCGGAGTCGCAAGCTCTATATTTACTTTAGGAGCAACAGCGGGAGGGTTAGTTTTAGCGCCTGTAATCATTGGGCTGACAACATTCGGATGGAAAGTTGCTTTTGCCGTATTTGGAGGAATAAGTGTAATTTGGGTTCTCCTATTTATATTTACTACAAAAGAAAGCCCTTCTAGTATAGAGCAAAAGGCAGCAACAAAAAATGCAGTTGTAAATAGCATTCAAAAGAAAAGTGGTAAAGAAGTAGTTAAGGAAATTTTTTCACCAACTTCTATTTTTACATTATTTCTTGCCTTCTCTACTTTTATATTTGTCGTATGGACGGCAATCTGGATGCCGAACTATTTAACCAAAGTAGCAGGCCTAACTTCTAGTCAGATGGGAGTATCTGTTTCAATAGTTGGAATAAGTTCCGCTGCAATAATCTTTCTAGTGTCGATGGTTTCTGATAAAGTGCTTGCTAAAACACAAAATTGGGGTTTATCCCGTGTAATGGTAATTGGTGTATCAGCCGTTATTGGTAGTCTGTTGCTTGCAACTGTGGTGTTTATACAAAATCCTGTCTGGAATGTCATTGCATTTGGTTTAGCTTATGGTTTAACGGGTGCAAACTTTGCAATTGGCCCACAAATTATGATGAAGCTAGTACCGGAGCGAAGTGGACTTATGGCAAGTATTTTAATGTCATTTCAAAATGTAGGTGGAATGATAGCTCCTGTAGCGACTGGAATGCTTATAGGTTTATCAAAAGATAATATAATTCAAGGATATAATAATTCCATTTTAGTGATTTCAGGTGCAATCCTATTATGTTCAATATTATTCTTGTTGTTTGTTAAACCGGATTTAAAAAAGCAGGCTTAATTATATTTTTTGAAAAAGATATCTAATACAAGAGAGGAAGAGTTTAATATGAGATTACAAAACAAAGTTGCAATTATTACTGGTGGAGGAACTGGAATTGGTAAGGAGACAGCATTAAAATTTGCGAAAGAAGGGGCAAAGGTAGTAGTTACTGATATTAATAAAGAGGCGGCTATGAACACTGCTCAAGAAATTCAAGCGATGGGTGCTGAAGCCATTTTCGTACAACATAACGTAAGCAACGAAGACGATTGGAAAAAGGTTGTTAGTGAAACAAAAAGCCACTTCAATAAAATCGATGTATTATTTAATAACGCAGGAATCTATATCATTAAACCTCTTACTGAAATAGAATTAGATGATTGGAATCGTTTAATGTCTATAAATGTAACAGGAGTTTTCTTAGGTATGAAGCATGTGATACCTGTGATGGTAGAACAAAATAAAGGTTCTATTATTAATGCTTCATCAATTGCTGGATTATTTGGAGCTCCTGGACATGCTCTTTACGGGGCAAGTAAAGGTGCTGTTCGCATCATGTCAAAAGATGCTGCTATTGAATTCGCTGGCAAAGGTGTGCGTGTAAACTCTATTCATCCAGGATTTATTGAAACTGCAATGACAGACTATGCTTCAGAAGCAACCGGACGTACGACAGAGGAGTTAAATGCTGCATATCCACTTGGAAGAATGGGTACTACCGAAGAAGTTGCACATACAGTTGTATTCCTTGCATCTGATGAATCTTCTTTCACAACGGGGACAGAGTTCGTTATTGATGGTGGAGCTACTGCAAGATAATTGAAGAGAATATCCCTTTATTGCCAAAGAAACAAGCACTCCTATTAGTGCTTGTTTCTTTATTTTGGGATGTTGGAGAACATTACGGTAAGCCATTAGAGGATGATGCAAGATTAGTAATCAGGATTCTAAAAGGTGATTTTATTAAAGAAAAAGAAAGTATAAAAAATACCGTGTTCTTTGTGTTTTTAGTTGTACAAGATTGTCTAATGCTGATTTATGCCATTTCACATAAAGTTAACTCTTTACATAGAGAAATGGTTGCTTTCTTCCTATATAATCTTAGCTAATATGAAAAAAAAGTAGCTGAAGTAGCTACTTTCGGTTTAAAATACTTGTTCAAATTGTACATCTATAAAATATCATATTAGGAAATCAACACTATCTAAAATGATTTATTGCAAGTAAATGTGAGTGCTTATCCTCAGCTAAAAGCTCATCCTCATGATAAATGGCTTCAACAGGGCATACCACTTCACAAGCACCACAATCAATGCAGAGATTCGGATTGATGACATATTGGGTATCAGCTAATTTAATACAATCGGCAGGGCAAACATCTAGACATTTCGCAGCTTTTTCTTGACTACAAGCATCTATAATGACAAAAGCCATTTTACTCAACTCCTAACAGTTCTTTTAATTCGGAAGAAGAATTTTCAAAATAATCGATATTCACTTCTCTTAAAAATTGCTTTAAGAGTTTTTTTGAAGGGGCATCCATATGGGAAAATATATATTTTCCTTTTAGAGCTTTATCTAAAAAATTTACTTGTTCAGGTAAGGATTTAAAACCAAGCTTAATTCGGCGTTCTTCTTTTGAAACACGTATCTCACTTGCAGTAATTCCGAAAAAGTAGGGACCTTGTTCACTAACTTGCATAGCTACCCAAACAATCCAATACTTATTGAAATCATTAGAGGCGTGTGCTTTATCGGATAAAAAACGTACTTTTTTCTCTATTTTACTTCGTCCATGAAGAGCCTCAACGTCAATGTAGGCTTGCTGCTGTTGGCAGTCAATAATAATCGGTGTTACATTGTTCAAATCAATTACACCGACTCCAAAGCCTCCGTCACCATTTGTGGAATCATTACTAATAATTGTAAATGGAATTTTTGTTTTCATTGAATTACCTCACAATGATTTTAGATTTAATCTCACCATTAATTATTTTTATGTATACTACGTCACAATTCGACTTATATACAACTTAGTATATAAATATAAAATATCATGTTTACTTTTAATTTACTTCAGCCAATCGACTGAATTAGATTAATAGTTAGGTATAGATGAAATGACCTTGAAATTTTGATTACTGATTCACAATTTAATTCAAGTAAATTGTCACTTTTTCAGTAATCGGTTCGATTATAAGTGACCTGTCAACAACAAAATCTTCGCCACCAAAATCGTCATCTGTAATACGGAAGGTGAAAAAGAAATTTTAGATGTAGATGATATTATCGTTAACTACTGATTCAAGTCATCATTGGGACCAATTAAAGAGTGGAGATTGGAAATCGAAAAGAATTTCATCGTGGTGAACTCCCTCGTAGAAACAAACATAGAGGGTATTTATGCGGTTGGCTACCTAAATACTTATGATGGGGAAGTGAAGCTGATTGCTACCGGTTTTGGTGAAGTAGGACTTTACATCGAACAGACTGCGAAAAAACACTTACCGCATAGTACAGATCTTTTTAACAGTATATAAGATAGATAAAGTGGGACTAAAGAATGGCATTTATCATCACATCTCCATGTCACAATGAACGATTGGCCTACTGTGTCGCCGTCCGCGCATTGAGCAAGATGAGAACCAGTTCTATATTAATCCTGTGAAATTTACTGACTACGGAGACTGTGACACAGCTCTCGGTAGCGAGATATGCGAATAAAAAAGCAGTACCACCGCTATAAAAGTGTGGTACTGCCATATTTAGTGAAAATGTTTTGCTAATTAGAACGTACTTGCTACTTGAACAGCCTTTTCCAGACCTGTGGCAATAATTTCTTCTGCTTTATCTGGAAACTGATTGTGGCCTTCAATCACGACTTTCTCTAGATCGTTTACACCAAAGAAGCTCATCATACTTGCTACATATTTAACTGCCATTTCAACATCAGCTTTTGGTCCTTCAGAATATACCCCGCCACTTGCATTTAATAATGCAATTTTCATATGTCCAATAAGACCTACTGGACCTTCTGGTGTATATTTAAATGTTTTACCCGCTCGGTTTAAATAGTCAATATATGTGTGTAGTACAGCTGGGATTGTTAAATTCCATAATGGGAATCCAAACACAACTTTATCAGCAGCAAGGAACTGGTCTAAATATTTATCAGCAACTGCGACTGTTTTTGCTTCTTCTGCTGTTAAATCCAATCCTCTACTAGCCTTAAATGTACCGTTAATCATATCTACTCCTACATATGGCAATTCTTCATTGTATAAATCAAGTTCTACCACTGTATCATCTGGATGAGATTCTTTAAAGCTTGCTAAAAAGGCATCATATAATTTCACACTCACCGATTGTTCGGCTGGTCTGTTGTTTGCTTTTACAAATAAAACTGTTGTCATTCTTTTTTCCTCCTGTTGCTAGCTCTTATGTTGTGATATTTTGATTTCTTATTATCTTTACAATTTCTTTTTAAAACTATACTCCATGTCACCAGCCATGGCTGCAGGTGTATCACCCGTTTTTCTAAAGTCATGTGTATAAATTTCTTCAAACGGCCCAAAATTTACTTGCTTATAAATTTCATAACAAGGGAATCCGTCATGTTCACCGTGAATATCGCCAGTACCGTCATTTTTGACGTGTACAGTTAATAGATAATCAACGGGAGGAGCAAGTTCATTTAGTGGGTTGCTAGCACTAGCACTCATTTGAAACTTGACGTCATCCTCTCCCCATACAATGTCCGTGCACAAAATACGCTCCGTACTAGCTTTTCCTGTTCTTTTAGTAACGGAACCATCAGGAGTCGTGATTTTTTCTGTTGTTATGCCAGAATTCGCATATGTGAAAATCTCTTTTTTATAAAAATCAACGACTACTTCTTGTTCCATTCTAGAACGCATAGCGTTGACCGCATATGGTGTAAATTCACGTGAATCACCTTCGAATTCGATTGTGTTTCCTGTTTGAGTACCTTTCTTAGGCTCAGTCCAGGCCATTGGAATAAATGTACTTGCTCTAAATTTAACGATCGTATTCATGAAAAACACCTCTAAAGTTTCAAATTTTTATCTTGTCTAATCATATAGATTCATTTAGCAAAACAAATCCCAATTTCTTCCGTATTAATAATGAGTTTATTTGAATATTTTCTGCTTCTACACTTTTACTTAGTCTATATATCTAGATGGTCGTTTTAAAACTGTATTCCATTTCCCCAGCTAGTGCTGCCGGAGTGTCACCAGTTTTTCTGAAATCATGTGTATATATTAATTCAAATGGACCGAAATCTGTTTGTTTATAAAATTCATAACAAGGAAAACCATCATGGGAACCTTCAATATGTGTAACCCCACTTTTTTTAACGTGTATAGTTAATACATAGTCAGCTGCAGGTGCTGCTGTATTCAAAGGATTGTTGGCACTAGCACTCATTTTAAAAGAAACTTCGTCATCTCCCCACACAACATTTGTGCATTTAATATTGTCTGTACCTGTTTTTCCCTTGTTATACTCGATAGAACCATCTGGATTTGTAATTTTTACAGTTACGATACAAGCATTTGCATGTGAAAAAATTTCTTTTTTATAAAAGTCAATAATCACTTCTTGCTCTAGTCTTGAACGCATAGTATTTACAGCATTCGGTGTAAATTCACGCGCATCACCAGTATATTCTAAGATTCTTCCTGTTGAAGGATCTTTAATAGGTTCCAACCAAGCATACGGAGCAAATACACTTCCTCTAATTTTTACGATGTTAGTCATGAGAAACCTCCATAATTTCTTTATTTTTTCGGTGAGTTCTAAATCTCTCGAAAATAGTCAACTTGATTGACTACAATGTGTATAGTACAATGCAAAGTAAATAAAGTCAACCTAATTGACTAAGGTTAAGGAGGTTTTAAGTATGAATCATCAAGTTTTTAGTGAATTAGATCTTACATCGCTGTTGTCATTATCTTTTAGTGCATCGATTCATGAACTACATAACAGATTGAGTGAATTGGGATTTGGAGATATTAGACCTGTGCATGGTTTTGTGTTTAAATGTCTTACTTCTAATGGAGCAACAGGTATCGAACTAGCCGATCATTTAGGAATTACAAAGCAAGCTGTGAGTAAAATGGTGGATTATCTCGAAAAATGTGGTTATGTAATACGTAAAGCTCATCCCACAGATAAAAGAGGGAAAATTATTGTTTTGACCGAACGAGGGTGGTTAGTAGTGCAAGCAAAAGAGAAGATACTAACAGATATTGAGCAACGTTGGATTGAAAACATAGGTGCTGAACGAATGCAAATGCTCAAAGAAGATTTAACAAAATTAGTTTATGAAGCAAATGAAGGTAATTTGTTATCAAGGATAAGACCTGTTTGGTAATAAAGAGGATTTTTAAGAGTGTTTAAATTTGTCCTAACAGAGCTGCATTTACATGGCAGCTTTTTTTATTGAATAATGAACTTATAAACTTCCGGGGAAACGGGGTTAAGTTAAACTTGTGTATATGGACTATACAAACTAGTTCAACATTCGAATCGTTCGTTTGAATTGGAGATTAATCTCATGGATTGTTAAAAAAATTAGTGGAGAATATCGCAAATGCACATTTAGAGGTGAAGATAATTTTATGAAAAAGTTTGTAATGCTATTTCTAGTGTTTGTTGCATTATTTTCTTCGATATTCTTCGCAGTTGCATCTCAGTGTTTACATGATGGTTCATACATCAAACCTTCTAAAATGTAGTCAATCAAATTGACTTTGTTTCTAGATTAACTGTACTATACAAAGTAGACTCAACCAAGTTGACTCGCAGCAGAGTTAAGCTGTTAGATACTCACTCGGTGCAAGTCCTGAATGGGTTATACGCTAAAGAAAAGTCCCAGTAATAACATTAGCGAATCCATAAAAATGGTTCGTGTTAAATAAATGAAAACATATAATATGCTGAAAGTATTGCTGTATGAAGGAGGGTTTCAAATGCAAGTGGAAGTGTGGTCAGACATTGCTTGTCCATTCTGTTATATTGGGAAACGCCGTCTCGAGGCCGGACTTGAGCAATTTGCTCATAAAGATCATGTACAAATTGTTTACAAAAGCTTTCAACTGAATAAAAACGCGAGGAAAGATATTACGTATAATGCATACGATGCGCTTTCCGCCAGGTCTGGAATGAGCTGGGAAGAAGCAAAGGAGATACACGAGAGGCTTGCCAAACAGGCTGAAGCAGATGGCTTGGACCTTAGGTTTGATACACTTCAGCTGACAAATACGTTGGATGCTCACCGTCTTTTGCACTTTGCGGAGCAGCATGGTAAAAATAATGAGGTAGCCGAGCTGTTGTTCAAAGCTTATTTTACCGAATGCAAACATGTCGGCATTCATGAAACGTTGATTGCAATTGCTGCCGAGGAAGGACTTGATCCGAAAGCTACAGCGAAGATGCTAATAAGCGATCAGTTCACCGACGAAGTGCGTGCAGATCATCTCAAGGGCGAAAGCATAGGAGTAAGTGGAGTACCTTTTTACGTCATCGATCGCAAATATGCTATTTCCGGTGCGCAGCCGGCGAATGTGTTCCTCAAAGCACTTGAGACGGCATGGGGAGAATCACAGCCGTTAACCGTACTGAACCCCACTTCAGTCGAAGTAGTTCCAGTTTGTGAGAATGGCATTTGCAAGAACAAATAGTGTGCAGAAGAGCTGTTATCCCGCGTAAAGTGTGCGGGGAAACGGCTCTTTTTTTCAATGCAACAGTCTAATAAAACTTTAGGTACATAGGAACTTCTCGAAGACATACCAGACAATATATGGTCCTATTCATTCTTATTCAATTAAGTAAAGTTATACTCATCTCTCCAAAATGATAAGTAATTGATATTCAAATTCTCCTATACTGGAATAACCCGAAAAAAGTTCAGCTAATTTCTTTGCTTCATCAAATCCCTTTTGGGTACCACCGCATGCCCATCAAGTTAAAAATCATTGATCCCCAAAACGTTAAATATGAATTTTATTGCTATAAAAGACTAGCAGTTTTCATTCTGGGCTCATCATAAATATTATCTTTTTTTACAGTAGGCTAGTGAATTATATAGTACACAATTAATAGTTGAGATTTTGGTTGTGTCATTAATTTCTTTTGCATTATAGGATCAGCCAGATTATTTGAGCCAGCAGGTCGGAGCAACAAAAGTCTTTTCTCTCTTTTAAATTATATGAGCACCATATACAGGGACAACAAGGGAAAGTTCTGGTGCAAAAATATCTATACAACTGCAATTCACCTCTAAAGTGTGAGTATAGTAACATTATTACTCAAAAAGGTGCGTGAATAGTATGAAAAACGAACAACTATTCATGTGGAGATATTTTCTGTCTGAAATGATGGAAGAACGGGGTTTACTGATGGCTCATACAACGATTATGTGTTGGGTTTATCAATATGGACCTGAATTAAATACAAGAATACAGCCATATCTGAAGCGAACAATCGATTCATAGAGAGTCGATGAAACATACATCAAAGTAAAAGGAAAATAGATGTATCTGTTTCGTTCAGTAGATTCTGAAGGGAACACAATTGAATTTTATCTGAGTTAAACAAGAGATAAACAGGCTGCAAAGGATTTCTTCAAGAAAGCTTTGCGGTCTAATCGTGTTTCTAAGCCACGTATTATCACAGTTGATAAGAATCCAGCTTATCCGATAGCAATAGAACAGTTGAAAAAGGAGAAAAGCATACCAGAGGGAATGCAAATCCGCCAACAAAAGTACTTTAATAATATCGTGGAGCAAGATCACCGCTTGATCAAGAAGAGACAACTTCAACAAAGGGTGAAGTCTGCCAAAAGCGAGATTGAATTCATACATAGATTATTTTGAATAGTATTATTATTTATAGAAAAGAAGGATAATCAGGTGGGATTTTTTAAACAAATTATATTTGCTCCAGAACCAATAATAGCGCAGTGGGGTATTCGGCAACAGAAAGGACTCATATAACTGTTTGATATGAACACTAGCAAGTAGTAAGTATTATACTAGAAAAATTCAAACCGCAAACTATTTACTTAAAGAATATTGGGTATATTCCATTTAAAACAGAAAATAATTATAAATAGTGAATGCATAAATTTCCGAAATATGTATTTCATAAATAAATATTTTAACATTAAACTATTTATTTGATTTATCTTGAATTTGGGCGTATATTACTCAATGGAAAACTTAGTGGAATTTTTATTCCATTTTATTACAATAACAATAATTTAATTTTATTGCTGTTGTAAGGTTCAGTTTAATTTAAATAATAAAGTAAAGGGGAATAGCAAATGACAGCACAGAATAATGCAACAAACCCTGCAGAAGAAATCGTAAATGTAACTTCAAATCAAGAAAAACTAGATATTCTTGATCAACTTTTAAAACCTGAAGTGCAAGAGTCATTAACTGCCTTAGTAGAGCAATTACCAAAACTAACTGAGCTTCTCAACATTTTGAATAAATCATATGATTTTGCTCAATCTGTTGCAACAGACGATGTATTAATAAATGATACATTTGGTTTCATTAAAGAAATAGGCGAACCGGTAAAAGCCTCTGTAAAAAATATTGCAGCCACAATGATTGAAGCCAAAGAACTTGCAGAGGATAAAACTGAAGTAATTGGTCTTTTTGGTCTTCTAAAAATGATGAAAGATCCACAGGCACAAAAACTTTTCCGTTTTGTGAATTCATATTTGCAAGTAGCAGCTGAACGTGACAATAGAAAATAATTCTACTACTCCAAGATGACAAAGAAGGGGATAACAAAATGTCAAAACGCATTGTAATTTTAGGTGCAGGATATGGCGGTCTTCTAACTGCTCTAACTGTACGCAAGTATTTATCAAGTGAAGACGCTACAATAACTGTTATCAATCAATATCCAACACACCAAATTATTACTGAATTGCATCGACTTGCAGGTGGGACAATCTCTGAAAAGGCAATTTCAATGCCATTAGAAAAGCTTTTCAAAGGAAAAGAAATCGACCTAAAAATAGCAAAGGTCGAATCTTTCTCAGTCGATAATAAAGAGGTAAAGGTTTCAGATGGTTCCATTTTAAAATATGATGCACTTGTTGTGGCATTAGGTAGTAAAACGGCTTACTTTGGTATACCAGGGCTTGAAGAAAATAGCATGGTGTTAAAATCAGTAGATGACGCCAATAAACTCTACAATCATATGGTAAGCAAAATCAGTGATTACGCAAAATCAAAAGATGAAGCCGATGCAACCATTGTAATTGGTGGTGGTGGTTTAACTGGTATCGAATTAGTTGGGGAAATTGTTGACAATATGCCAAAAATCGCAAAAGGTTTTGGTGTCGATCCAAAAGAATTAAAAATCAAACTTGTTGAAGCAGGCCCAAAAGTATTGCCCGTATTACCAGATCATTTAATCGAACGCGCAACTGCAAGCCTAGAAGCACGTGGGGTAGAATTCTTAATGGGTCTACCTGTAACAAATGTTAGTGGTAATGAAATATCGTTGAAAGATGGCCGTACAATTGTAGCAAATACGTTTGTATGGACGGGCGGTGTCACAGGTAATCCATTGGTTGGTGAATCAGATCTTGCAGTAGATCGTGGCCGTGCAACGGTTAATGAGTTTCTTCAATCAAGCTCTCATCCGGATGTATTCGTAGTAGGTGACAGTGCAGTTGCCTATCCTTCTGAAGGTGGTCGTCCATACGCGCCAACTGCACAAAATGCTTGGCAAATGGGTGAGCTTGTAGGATATAACTTATATGCTTATTTACAAGGAAAAACCTTTGAAGCATTTGAACCAACAAACTCCGGTACATTGGCAAGCCTTGGTCGTAAAGATGGAGTCGCTTCAATTGGAGCTAACGGTACAGCACTTAAAGGGTTACCAGCTTCATTAATGAAGGAAGCAAGTAACGTACGTTACTTAGCACATATCAATGGTTTATTTAGTTTAGCTTATTAATGAAATAAATTGTTCATATGGTAATGTATGGGTTTTAAAAAGGTGAAAGTTTAAATATCATTGTTTGAACTTTCACGATTAAATGAGTGGCTGGCACCACACAATACTTTTGCTCTACCCAATGTTAGTATTGGTTTTTTACAAATCTTTCTACATCAAGCTACACCTAGTTGGATCGAACACACATAGATTACACGCATCTTCCAAGTAAAAACCTTTATTAGGGAAACCAGAGAGAGTAAATGAAGAACCTTTGTTCCGATTTTTCGTAGTTTAAATTCTTATTTATAATAATATCGTGATGTAGTACTGAAAAAACAAATAATACTGAAGTTTTTTTTATTTCATTAGTGTGTTCAGTTTAATTGTTATTTACAAATTTTCGTGTAAACTAATAAATGGTTTAACGTTAAATAGTTTAATGATAAAAGGAGTGTTTTTAATGGTAGGAATTATGGAAGGAAAAGCAGGATTAGTCACAGCATCGGGGTCGGGAATCGGTAGAGCAGCAGCAGTTGCATTAGCAAAAGCAGGCGCAAAGGTAATGGTTTCTGATGTAAGCGAACAATCAGGACAAGAAACTGTACAAATTATCAAAGATAACGGCGGCGAAGCAGCCTTTTTCAAATGTGATGTAAGTGATGAGGAGCAAGTAATCGAACTTGTAAATAAAACAGTTGAAACATTTGGCAAACTTGACTTTGCACATAACAATGCTGGTATTAACAAAGGTCTTAAACCAATCGCTGAAATGGATTCTAAAGATTGGGATATTACACTAAAAGTAAATCTGTATGGTACTTTTTACTGCATCAAGCATCAAATCAATGCAATGCTGAAAACAGGTGGCGGTGCAATTGTCAATACAGCATCAGGTGCTGGCATTGAAGGTTCACCAAACATGGCTCCATATACTGCATCTAAACATGCAATCGCTGGTTTAACTAAATCAGTTGCATTGGAATATGGTCAAAAAGGCATTACTATTAATTCTATTGCACCAGGTGCAACTGTTACACCTGCAATTGAATATTGGGCAAAAACAAAACCAGAACAATACGAAGCAGTACTTGCATCGCTTCCAGCTGGAAAAATGTCTACAGCAGAAGATCAAGCAAATGCTGTTGTATTCCTGTGCTCAGACCTTGCAAAATCAATTAGCGGTGTAACACTTGCAGTTGATGGCGGTTTTACTGCAGGTAAAATGCAACAATAATTTTCGCAGATTTTAAACGTATTTATATAAAGAGTGGATCAGGCATGACGCTTGATCCATTTTTTTATTGCACAAAGGGACTGTGCCTTTATGTGGCTCAATCAGGAAACTTAAAACAAATCTGAATGGATGAAAATTAATTAATATTATAAGTTAGCCATAATCACACATATAGCAAACTATCACCGTGCCTCATCATGAGTTTGCTTGCATTTCATGACCTTTGACCCTCCCTATTTATTCAAAGGATGAACCAAATCAACAACCTAGTGAAAAAAGCACAAAATGGCAAAGTCAGAGATGTTCAAAAATTGCTTCAGCGTAGATTCCTCTAAGTCAAACCGGATTTGCCGATATCAAGTTGTACTATAATTTATACTTTGATGGAAATTAATGAATAAATTTTACTCTGTAAAAGCACAACATTTAAAAGTCTAGTACAAACAACAGAAGGCTTATCTCCCACAACATTATACAACTGAACTTGAAGGTCAAGAAAACCAGAGTCCTATTTGAAGCCTTCACAGACATGAACTTGAATGAATTAACCTTATTTATACATGGCAGATTGGTGTCGAATTATGGTGTGTTCTGCGCTTTCCTAGGAAATATTTCGTTTCCGAATGCTATTAGTAATTAGCTTGGATTCTTCATTCATCATTATTAAACTATCGGGAAATCCCCCCTATCTAACTCTCGCCTTGTGACACTGCAAATATATTAAACTTTTCTTGTAGCTCATTAAGAAATGAGTGAAACCAAAAGGGAAATGAAAGAGTGATACTACTTTAAGGAAAGGTTGTATCTTTTTTTGAGTTCTCTTAATCTTTATTTTAGATATTAATGAAATTCGTCAAACTATACTTCTGTGCTAGCTGTAATAATAATGGAGCGGTTCTGGTGCAAAAATATCTATCCAACTGCAATTCACCTCTAAAGTGTTGGAATAGTAACATTATTACTTAAAAAGGTGAGTGATTACTATTGAAAAGGAACAACCATTCAAGAGGAAACATTTTCAGCTTGAAATTATTTTGTTAACAATGAGATGGTATCTACGGTACAACTTTTGTTTCCGTAACCTGGTTTAAATGATGGAAGAACGGGGGGGAGTGATGGCTCATACAACGATTATGCGTTGGGTTCATCAATATGGACCTGAATTAGATACAAGAATAGGGCCGTATCTGAAGCGAACAAACGATTCATGGAGAGTCGATGAAACATACATCAAAGTAAAAGGGAAATGGATGTATCTGTATCGTGCAGTCGATTCTCAAGGGAATACAATTGAATTTTATTTGAGTAAAACAAGAGATAAACAGGCTGCAAAGGATTTCCACAAGAAAGCTTTGCGTTCTAATCATGTGTCTATGCCACGTATTATCACAGTTGATAAGAATCCAGCTTATCCGATAGCAATAGAACAGTTGAAAAAGGAGAAAAGCATACCAGAGGGTATGCAAATCCGTCAACAGAAGTACTTGAATAATAACGTGAGCAAGATCACCTCTTTATCAAGAAGCGAGTCCGTTCTATGTTAGGGTTATAAACGTTTCGAACAGCCAACCAGATTATCTGTGGTATAGAAGTAATGCATATGTTCAAAAAGGGACAACTTCAACAAAGGGTGAAGTCTGTCAAAAGCGAGATTGAATTCATACATAAATTATTTGGCATAGTATCATAATTCACAGATAAGAAGGATAATGAGGTGCGATTTTTTTAACAAATTATATTTGCACCAGAACACTAAAAAACCCTATTATAATTACTATTAAATTAATCATAGAATTTGTATAAGTGATTAATGAACACTTTGATATCCTTAGGACTATTTTATATGATTGGTTGGAATGGATAACACTGTAATACTAAATTGCAGATGATATACTGGTTGTATGTAATAGTGAATATTCAGTAAGAGCGGTATTCAACAATCGGGCAATAATGTGGAATAAGAAAATTTGTCATTATTTTAATGTGTAGTAGACTTAGTAACTACAGTTTTTTCCATCTATTTACTTGGAATGAATTTTTTGGTTTTTTAAACAAAGAGGAGAGTTAATATGGAAGTAGTATATTTTGCAGGTGGTTGTTTATGGGGAGTACAAGCTTTTATAAAAACTTTACCTGGAGTTAAGTTTACAGAAGCAGGAAGAGCTAATGGAACAAGTCATACACTTGAAGGTGATTATGATGGTTACGCCGAAAGTGTAAAAACAGGATTTGATCCGACAGTTGTAACAATCAGGGAATTAATGGGATATTTATTTGAAATCATTGATCCATACAGTTTGAATAAACAAGGACAGGATGTTGGCGAGAAATATAGAACAGGAGTATATAGCGAAAAGCCTGAACACTTAAAAGAGGCGAAGGCGTTTCTTAGTGAGAGAAATGATTATGACCTTATAGTTATTGAAGTATTACCTCTTACAAACTATGTGAGAAGTGCAGAAGAACATCAAGATAGGTTAGCTAGATGTCCAAATGATTATTGTCATATTCCAGAAAAAATACTAAGTAGGTATAAGTAAAGAAGAATATTAAAAGATGATAAGTGACAGTCACTATGAAAAGGCTGGATTGTCATGTACACATAAATATTGACACTCCCCAATAGGGTGCCATTCTAGAATAGAATTGGCACCTCTATTATTTATAAGGACGATTTAATTGAGAATAGTTATCACTCATTGTATACTAGATTAGTAACAGATAAATATAATTGAGTAAGGAGAATATATAATGCAAATATTCTGGACTAAAATAAATAAGATTATTGAAGAAACTCCTGAGGTTAAAACGTACATGCTCGACTGTCCGAAAGACTTTACATGGGAAGAAGGTTCCCACACCCACTTCGCACTGGAAGGTTTTAATAACGGAGATAAACCAAACCGCGGCCTTATTCGTCACATGTCAATCTCCACTTTACCGCACGAAAATTCAATCGGTATCACAACACGCATCAGAAAGCAGTGCTCTGAGTTTAAAACGGTTTTAAGCAATCTTGAGGTAGGTAATGAAGTTGCAATATTTAAAACTCATTCGAATGTACCGCTAAAAAGAGAAGACAAAAATGTTTACCTGCTGTCATCAGGTGTCGGCCTGGCAACTTTCAGACCGCTGGTACTTGATTATTTCGAACGTGCTGACAAAGTCAATCAAATTCATTCCCTAAACATCGACTCATCAAAAGATTTCTTATTCACTAATATTTTTGAATCCGTACCTGACAAGAAGTTCACATCACAGTACGTCGATAACCGTAAAGATTACTATGAAGAAGTGAAGAATCTTGCTGCAGACAAGGATGGACTCTTCTATGTTGTCGGTAGCGATGAATTCCTCGTGCAGAACATTGAAGTACTGCGTGAGCAGGGCATCAAGCCGGAACAGATTATGCTCGACAAGCATGAACAGGCACGGTCTGAGTTTTTATCATTTGATTTGTAAATTTAAGGGAGACGATATATTTTCTTGGTAAATACCAAAAAGATGTTCCATTAACGGGTACGTTAGTTCAAAAAGACCATCAATTCGATGGTCTTTTTTTTTCCAAAACATCAAGTAGATTTCAGAAATTCATTGTGAAATGTTACACTTAAACAAATTTGGCAGTTTAGTTGAATAAGAGACGTTGAGGTTTTATGTGGGATTTGACACGAACTGCGTAACGATGTATTCATCAATAATAAAAAAAGAACTGTCCTGAAAAGGAACAGTTAATTTAAAAGGCATACTGTCTGCCTTCTATAACGATATTATTAGGTAGGTCCTATATAAGTGTTGGGTTTTACAGACGCAGTTACCTGTTTCCACTGATTTTCATTCATACCATAGGTATACGACATAATATTTGAAGGTGTAAATTTTAATACGTTAGAACCCAAAATTACTTGAGGAGTAGGGGCATTAAAAATTGCCAAAAGATGAGTGTTATCAACAGTAGCTACTTCATAATGCCACCAGCCTTGTGGAATGTTTGCCACTTGACCTGGTGTAATATAGTAACTTAGAAGTTGGTTTGTAAATGGATTTAACACCGATACAATAGCAGCTCCAGATATACAATAAACGAGTTCGGCTGCATTTTGATGATAGTGTGGTTCTACAACATTATTCTTACTAAGAAAAATATCTAACAAAGACACATTATCAAGTGTATTCAAATGATCAATACTTAATATGTTTATATAATTTTGCTTATCTTTTACGAACAAGGGGTTTTTATTAACGTCAAATGTGTATTGAGTTGATGGAGATGTATAGTCCATATATTTAAACATTAAATTTCATCACCTCTTATCTTTCGTTAAAAAACGAACTATGTATGTATTTTATTAACTTACAATCGGTTTTGTGATAGATTTTTTAACAGAAAAGGGAGCCCTTCTTTTCTCATCTTCAATTAAGGACAACATTTCTATTTGGATTATGTTCGAGGTCTTGTAAGAAAAAGAGCACTCTATTATGTTGCTGAGTGTCAACTGTCTTTGACCCATCACATACAAGGATGACTTCTTTAAGAACAAAATTGCTCTTTTCCGTTTGGAATCAGTAAGGGTTATTTCAGTTCCTCCACTGTTCTCTCTTGCGGCTTTTTTCGGCGTATCTAGTGTGCATTGTAGTATCCTTAACTTTGAGCAAAAAGGGAAGAATCCTATAGAGCAAGACAGTCAGAAACTCCCAAATAAATCCATCCTATTTTATTCATTCTTGCACCTCCATATACCTTTTAACTGATTAATATTTTTTATGAAGTACTAAAATCCTTCTTGTTTAGCTAAACTGCCAATTAATTTAAGTGTAAATATTCACAATCTCAATAATAATATATTCAATCTTGAATAATCAATTGGCTGAAAATAGTCCTCAAAATCCTGTCCCTTTAACGGAACAACTCTATTTTCAATAAACAGTTCATTATTTTGCCTTTTCTATCACTATAAAAACACCACTTTAGATAACCTTATCCAAAGGAGGTGTTTTCCTTCATGAATAGCTAAATGACAACCCTATAGTTACGTATCGTAACTGATTTGAATACTATAAGTATATAACTAATCATTTGAGGTGAAATATGGATTTCAATCCTTTACGTTATCTGGCGATCGGTGATTCCCTTACTGTTGGTATTGGTGTTCCTTTTTTGGACCGAGGATTTGTTGAATATTATAGAGGCATGAGTCAGCAAATTTTAAAAAAGTCTATTTTATATCAAAAATACGCAAGGTCAGGTGCAACAACGGAGGATGTTTTAAGAACGCTTCATTTCCCGATTGTTACAGAGGCTGTAAATTGTGCAGATATTATCACTATAACGGCTGGCGGAGATGACTTAATAAATGCTGCAAAAGAATTTTTAATAAATAAAAACGAAGAAAGTGTATCGCATGCTATTAATCAATCCCAGAATAATTACTCAAAAATAGTAGAAAGAATCCGCCAGTTAGACAAACAAGATCAATACATTTTAAGGTTAACGAATTTATATAATCCATTTCCCGATATACCAATAGCAGATGAGGGGATTAAAGCGTTTAATTCATTAATTAACCGTTTTGGTCTGGAAATGAATGTTAAAGTAGCGGATCTCTATAGCGTATTTAAGGGGAATGAAAAAGCTTTATTATCAAAAGGGGGGGTTCATCCTAATGGTGAGGGGTATTATCAAATGGCATTAGCATTAAGTAGGCTCGGTTATTCCCCGTTAGAAGGTTAAATTTAGTGCTGGTTTGATTCGTAAATCTAAAATACACTCCTTTAATTAGAAATAATTCCTAAGTTGAAAAGTTATTTGGAAAGTTTAATACGCTATTGATTTGTTATTTATACGTTTATGAATAAAAACTTCATTTAGATCCACTAGAGCGAACCGTACCAAAAGTAATCACTGGTTTGGTTTTTTTATTGAAGTATCAAAGAACAGAACAATGTCTTTAATACTTCTTTCTTTAGTGGAAGAACCTTTATTAACAGTTCTATATTTAATGATGTTGTGTAAGAAATGTTTAAGTTTTTAAGGCTCGAAAGTTGATAAGACTTTTGGAAAGCTAAAAGCATGATGTATTCTATCAAACGAAATTTGTATTAACTCAAATAACCAGCTTTATTTAAAATAGCCAGAACCCTTATATGACAGGTTTTTGGTTTTTTTTATTTTCTCCTATAGTTAAGGAAAGAAGGATTAACGCAAAAACGACTTAAAATAGATCAAATTAGATGGAATAAATAAAGTTAAAGTTGTTTTCATTCGAGTTGAACTTGAATTTAGAGGTTTTGTAGAACTTATTTAACTAACGACGCAGTTTAGTTGAGGAAGGAATCGTTATAATTTTTGTTGAAATAGAAGTATAAAGAGAATATTTTAGTGAAATTTTATTTTAATTAAAGAGAGCATATTTGAGTAAGTTAGTGTCTATTGAAACACCTGTCGTAGAGAGTGAAAGCATCATACTCAGACCTTTACAACAAGAGATTGCAAGATATTTATTTTCTATTAGCTCCCCTAAAGTTTGGGCATATATGTTTGGTAAAATTAAATCGGAAATTGAAATGGAAAAACATGTGTCAAAAAATATTCAACTTCGCAATCAAATAAAGGCATTACCGTTTGTTGTTTTTAAAGATACTTATGAAATTACTGGCACAATAAGTATCTACGAAATTAACCAAAGCATAAGTTGTGTTAAATAAGTCCAATTGGTATGCGATTAACTTTTTAGGTCCTTTTGTCAATTCAAAGTGTAAGAATCTACTGCTAAAATATTGTTTTTGTTCATATATATAATCGATTACTTATAAGTATTTTGAGAAAGGGAGTTTTGTTTTGACATATTATTACAAACCCTATTATCAACAGTATGTCAGGAATAGGTATGAACATTATCCTTACGTTTCGCAGGTACAGGGTTTAAGAAAGCCGTATGGGACCAGGTTCTCATATTTTAATCCAATCGAACATTCAAACCTGGATCAACTTATTCTTCCTATAGGCTACAAGTACGATATTGTAGCAACTTGGGGACAGGATTTAGGGAATGGTGAAAAATTCGGATTTAATAATGATTTCACCTGTTACTTTGGAAGTGACCCAAATGAAGGGCTCCTTTGGGTCAATCATGAGTATATTGGAAATCTTAGTATTTATGTCAGTGAATACAAGGAAGAACCAGACGGCGCAAAAAGGACGGCACAGCAAATTGCTGAGGAAAAATATAACCTTGGCGGATCCGTCATTCACATCCGTAAAGGAATAGATGGTATATGGTCAATAGTCAAAGGTTCTCCGTATAATCGAAGAATTACTGCCAATACGCCAATCGATTTAACCGGACCAGCGAAAGGGGATGGAGCAGTAGGTGGGGTAACTCAAGTCATTGGGACATTTGCTAACTGTTCAGGTGGAAAAACACTTTGGAATACGGCTTTTTCTGGAGAAGAGAATTATGCAGAAATAGTGCAGGATTGGTCGGAAACCCCAGGAGTTCCAGCGTTAAATTCTACTCATTATGGATGGGTGGTTGAAATCGACCCTTATGATCCTAAATCGACCCCCAAAAAACATTCAATGCTCGGTAGGTTCGCGCATGAGAATGCAGTGATGACACTTGGGGAATCTGGCCGGATTGTTGTTTACAGTGGGGATGATACCAATGATCAGTGCATTTACAAATTTGTAAGTGATGACGTCTATAATCCCGAACTAGGGAAGCGAAATAGTAGTCTTCTTGAAAATGGTACATTATTTGTGGCGGATATGGGGGCAAATAAGTGGATTCCTCTTGATCTTAATAAAACACCTAAGTTAAGAGAGAAATTCAAAACACAGGGGGAAGTGTTGGTCAACACGCGTGATGCTGCAAAGCTTATAGGTGGAACTCCTTTGGATCGTCCCGAGGATATTGAAATTCATCCACGGGATGGCTCCGTTTTTATTGCTTTTACAAATAATATAGCGCACGGAAACTATTACGGGCAGATATTTCGAATGTTCCCAGAAAACAATAACCATGAGAGTACCTCGTTTGCATATGAAATTTTCATAGCTGGAGGTCCGCAAAGTGGTTTTGCCTGTCCAGATAACTTGATGTTTGACCAAGTAGGGAATTTATGGGTCTGTACAGATATCGCTTCCGATAAGATCAATAAAGGAGCTTATAGACCATTCCGTAACAACGGTTTATATATGATTCCAACAGAGGGGCCTTATCGTGGTAAAGCAATGCAATTTGCATCTGCGCCAGTTCAGGCTGAGTTAACTGGGACATGGCTGGCTCCTGATGGTGAAACACTTTTTATGTCAGTCCAGCATCCAGGTGAAGAGAGTGTGGATGTTAATAATCCCACTAGCAGGTGGCCATTTGGCGATATTCCAAGGCCATCCGTAGTTGCGATTACAAGGCAATCGTAAAGAGCTTATATAATATAGTCTTATAAAATGAGAATGAAAAATAAATTGTATCAATGCCGGATTCCATAAGGGCATTATTGCAAACATTTCTTTTCAGGATATGCTTGTGATAATGCCTTTTGATTTTACTAATGTTATTAAGGAAAATTTGGAAATATAATTTATATGATGATACAGAAAATAATATTAATATAAAAGATATCTATATACGTATTTTCACAACAATTGTGTAGGATAAATTCGGTTTTAAAGAAGCGTTTATTGTTCACGATAAGAACGTCAATGATTTTCCTTTTTAAATAAGCAAGCAAATTATAAAGACACCCGCAAATTATTGGGGTGTCTAGTAATTAATGAAAAGGCTACAGGCAGGGGAAAAGTTTTAAAGACGAAAAAAATCATTTGAATTTAATAATGATGGCATTTTCTTAATCAATCTAATCTTTTTCATTAAATAAAAAAGAATGATTTAGTATTATATAAAACGTGATGATAAACCTCATCTATTGGAATCTTTTTTATTTCGGCTATCGTTTTAATAGATTCTTTCATCATGGATGGATGAGTCATCTTTCCGGTAAAAGGTCCTTCAAAAGGCCATGGACCATCTGTTTCGACCATGATTTGCTGAAGTGGATAGGGTTGAACAAGCTGTTGAATTTCCTCCTCATATAGAACATCGGGAGTGAAAGAAATATAGTACCCGTTTTCTGCCATTCGCTGGATTGTTTTAGAATCACCTTTGAACCAATGGAAGTGTGCTTTTGAAACGGAGTATCTCTCCAAAAGGTCACAAACGATGGGTGCATCTTCATAAACAGCATGAAGGATGATAGGTTTTTCTAATTCCTTACTCAGTTTAATAAATGCTTCTAATAGGTCAATGTACTGGCTTTGTTGAAGTGTCGTTAGTTTTTGTTCTTTTCTTAAATAATATGGCAGCCCTACTTCACCAACTGCAACCATGTCGCTTTGATTGCTCTTAATCCAACTGAAAAGTTCCTCCATTTGGTTATCAGTAGGGGGGGTTTGCTCGGGATGATAGCCGAAAGCAGGCTTCACCTTGGAGTAAATTTTCGCAAGCTCTCTATTTTTTTTACTTGAGTCCAAATCAAACGAAACGGATATCAGTGCTTCTAAAGATGAGTCCCTTTCAATGATATCCTTTATTTCTTGATTGTTATAATGATCTAAGTGTATATGTGCATCAATTATTTTTAGCAAATTAATCACTCTCCTGTTTTTTTGAGAGAATAGTAAATTTTCCTTTTCCATTCTAAGAACTCATCTTCTAAAAATAGACTTTCCTCTCTTGGACGTGAAAATGGAACATGAAATTCGGCTGCCACCTGTGAAGGTTTATTGGATAATACAATAATTCGGTCAGATAAAAATAATGCTTCTTCAATATTATGGGTTACAAAAAGGATGGTTCTTCGATGTTCTTCCCAAATTGATAAAAGCCATTTTTGCATATCGAGCCGCGTTAATTCATCTAAGGCAGAAAAAGGTTCGTCCAAGCAAATGATGGATTGTGGACTTAATAATGCTCGAATAAAGGAAGCCCTTTGTTTCATACCACCTGATAATTCATGGGGATACGCATTTTCATAACCTGTTAATCCAGCGATATCGATCATTTCTAATGCTGCTTCTTTTTCTTTTTTTCCTTGAAGTTCTTGTCCTAACAATACATTTTCAAGAATTGTTCTCCATGGAAGGAGAGAAGGGGTTTGTGGCATATAGCTAATAAACCCCAGTTTTCCGTTAATGGCTTGATGATCTAAGTGTATGGTTCCTTTATCTGGTGAGAGAATTCCCCCGATAAGACTAAAAATAGTACTTTTCCCACTACCTGATGGACCTATAATCGAAACAAACTCATTCTTTTCAATTGTGAACGTGAGATTTTTGATCACTTCATTTTTGTCAAATTGCTTAGAGATATTTGAAACAGTTAGATGACTCACTTCTATTTCTCCCCTTTCAACTGCCACCGAACGAGCCGACGCTCAATAAGAACGATTATAGAAAAAAATAATAAACTTAATGCCACAATTGCAAATATAGCCACAAATACTCTATCTGTTCGGAAGGAGGAGGAAGCAAGGGTCATATAAACACCGATACCATCTTTCGCTCCAAGCCATTCAGAAATAACTGCACCCATGACACTATAGGTTGCGGATATTTTTAAACCTGAAAATAGAGAAGGAAGGGCATAGGGAAGCTCCAGCTTCCAAAATAATTGCTTCTTCGAGGCTCCTGCCATAATCATGTAATGCTTTAACTCATCGGAAGTTTGCTTAAATCCATCTAATGCGGCAACGGTGATTGGAAAAAAGCAAACAAGCGTAATGACGATCATTTTTGGTAATAATCCAAAGCCAAACCAAATCACTAAAAGAGGAGCCAAGACAATAATTGGAATGTTTTGTGATATGATTAGCAACGGATAAATTGATTCCCGAATGAAAGGGAGTAAGTGTAATAGAACAGCTGTAAGTAAACCGATTAGTAAACCTAATGCAAATCCGAGTAAGGAGAGTTTGATTGTTGATAATAAATGTGGGTAGAAATTAGACCAACCATCGAATCCCTCATAAAATATTTTTGTCGGAGTGGGTAAAAGCCAATTGGGGATTCGATATTTAATCACAATGGTTTCCCATGCAATGAATAAAAGGAGGAGAACCATTAATGGTTTCCACCCTTTCGATACAATTTTCATCATTATCTATATTTCTCCGTAAGTTGATCCATAGAGATGCCTGATGGCTGGTACAATACTTTTATTTGGGAGATAACGTTACTGCTTCCCATCTCAATCATGCGAACGTTCATTTTCGTAATAACTTGCAGTAATTGCTGTAAATCGCCTTCCATGGTTGTTTCAAGAGGATGTACCTCATATTTTACCCCGGAATCTTGAATCACTCGGATTGCTTCATCTACATATGGAATTACATTTTCTCCATTTTTTGTTTTTGGTATGATTTGAATGCTAATCAGTGAATTTGTCATTTTATTATCCTCCTATTGTGGTAAAAAATTATTTGTAAATGCTTTTTGAGCATCAAGCTGTTTTTCAAGCAGCCCATTGTCAAACATCCATGAAGCATAATTTTCCCATACTTCTTGTTTTTGCTCGCCCCATCTTGGTGCATCGTCTTGATATTTAGAGGCTAGCCATTCTTGACTTTTTTTAACAAGCTTTGGATCCAAGTCAGGCACTGTTTTTATTAAAATGTCGGCAGCATCAGATGGATTATTAATAGCAAATTCATACCCTTTGGAAACAGCTTTCACAAAGGCTTTTACTGTATCTGGGTTTTCATTTATCATGTTTTCATTAGTTGCCAGAACTGGCGTGTAATAATCGAGTTTATCAGAGTATTCTGTTAGGTAGATCATATTGAGCTTCTCTCCACGCAGCTCTGACTCTACACCAGTCCAACCATAATAAATCCATGCGAAATCGATATCTCGTTTCACAGCTGTAAAGAAATCAGTATCTCCCATATTAACTATAGAAACTTTATTTACATCGGCATTTTCTTTATTCATTAAAGAAGAAATAACAGATTTTTCAACAGGTGAGCCCCAGCCCCCGTATGTTTTACCTACAAAGTCCTTTGGTGTAACAATGTTCTTCGCAGCTGGTGAAGCAAAACCTGATGTATTGTGTTGAATAATGGCTGCAATCGAAACAAGAGGAACGTCTTGTATACGTGCTTGTGTGATCGATTCCTGATAGCTTACGCCAAACTCGGATTTACCTGAAGCAACAAGCTGATCAGCTCCAGCGTCACCTGGCATAATGATGTCCACATCTAATCCTTCTTCTTTAAAATAACCCTTTTCCTTTGCCACGTATAATCCGGTATGATTCGTGTTAGGTGTCCAATCAAGTACGACAGATACTTTTTTCAGAGAGTGTGTGTCTTTATTTTTCGTTTCTGATGCTGATTCCGGATTACTACAACCTGCAATCAATAATGTCGAACATAATACGATTAACCATTTTTTCATTCCTATTCCTCCTATGTACATAATAAAAACGCCCTAGGGGAGAACCCAGGGCGCATATATGCAAACAATATCAATTGTATCAATTGTTCAAGAATATGTTCCCTCCGCTGGTATCAACCAGATCAGGTTCTAAGAGTCGCACATCTCAAGGATGTAATCTCAACCGGCAACACCGGTCCCCCTACAATTCTAACTATTAAATTATATTACAAAACTCATTATAACAGAATTTTTCATTTTGACTAATAAAAAATACATAGTCATTTGCACCAATACAGGAACCTTACAAGATCAACGAAATATTGTCCATGTAATGAAGCGCATTTATCCTTGAAACAAATCCTGCTGAGAACTCCTGGAATTGTTGACTAAAGTAAAAGGGGAAAATTGGAGAAAAGAATTATAAGGAAACAACATTACTATGTACGGTACATACGAAGAGTACTTTTTAAAAGAGTATAATCTAATAACAGCAGACATTATAGCTATTCGAGAGTTCTATTTAGAATAAAACTATTATTCCTTAAAAAGACTTGCTGTTAAAACAAGTCTTTTTAATCATGCATAGGTGGGTATGTCTCAATCTAATTCTGTATCTAAAACATGTTTTACTAAACGACGTACTTCATCTGTCGACGTAGTATCCATTAATTGGTTTCTTAGTTCTGCTGCGCCATTAAATCCACGTATATAAATCTTGAAAAAGCGAAGAAGTGGTTTAAATGGACGTGGTTCGGTTTCCGTTGAATATTTATCGTGAAGATCCAACTGTAAAAGTAGTAAATTGATAAAATCCTTCACGCTATGTTCTTTCGGTTCTTTTTCAAAAGCATATGGATTGGTAAAAATGCCGCGGCCAATCATGACACCATCAACCCCGTATTGTTCTACTAATTTTAATCCTGTTGCGCGGTCAGGAATATCTCCATTAATGGTTAACAATGTATTTGGAGCAATTTCATCGCGTAATTTTTTTATTTCAGGGATTAGTTCCCAATGTGCTTCTACTTTACTCATTTCTTTTCTTGTACGAAGATGAATGGAAAGATTTGCAATATCTTGTTTCAATATATGTCCTAACCAATCGCGCCACTCGTCAATATTAGTGTAACCCAATCTTGTTTTAACACTAACTGGTAATCCGCCTGCTTTTGCTGCTTGAATAATTTCTGCAGCAACTTCAGGATGGTGTATTAATCCAGCACCTTTTCCATTGGCTGCGACGTTTTGTACTGGGCATCCCATGTTTAAATCGATACCACGAAAACCAAGTTTTTTCATATCAATACTCATCTGTTCAAAAAATGCTGGTTTATTGCCCCAAATATGAGCGACAATCGGTTGCTCATCTTCTGTGAACATTAACCGACCACGTACACTGTCTCTTCCTTTAGGGTGACAATAACTTTCTGTATTTGTGAATTCCGTGAAAAAGACGTCGGGTTTTGCAGCTTCACTAACTACATGACGAAATACAACATCTGTGACATCTTCCATTGGTGCTAATATAAAAAACGGCTTCGGTAAATCAAGCCAAAAATTATGATCGTTACTCATTTGATCTCCTCCTGTTGCAACATATAAAAATGATTTTAGCTATTGCCAAGTTCTTTTCCATCATACATAGTATCATTTCTTTGCGTTTGATGACAGAATTAATTGTGTGAACGACTGTCACTCATCACACTACATGTTGTTGAATTTGTAAAAAATCCATGTTTATACAGGCCCATTTTTGCTATAATGACAAGTATGTCTGTTTTGAAGAGGTACACAAGCATTGTGGAAATAATCCTTCAATACATGAATTGACTATTGAAAGGGGAATCATTCCTTGACTATTATAAAAGATGAAACGTTCGTCGTAGAAATTGACAATATAGATTATAAAGGCAATGGACAAGCTGTGATTTGGTTTGAGAATGATAAAGGTTTCAAACCTAGAAAACTGAAGCTGACGATTCCACATACGCTCAAAGGGGAGTCAGTGCAAGTCGTCGTCGATCATCCCGATAAGCGAAGAAGAAAAGCAATGCCTATAGAGATTCTAGCCGCAAGCCCCGAGCGGACGGATGCGCCTTGTCCTCATTTTGAGCTTTGCGGAGGTTGTGTATGGCAACACTGGACGTATGAAGGTCAATTGAAGTATAAGACCGAGCAAGTGAAGAACGCATTGAAACGTGAAGGATTAGATCCTGAACTGGTACTGGATACGATCGGCATGGACGCCCCTTGGCATTACCGTAATAAGATGGAGTTCACGTTTTCGCCTGAAGGGGAAATCGGACTGCATGAACAAGGGAATTTCCGAAAGATCATCCCACTGGAAACATGTCTGATTGCAGGCAGGAATATGGTCGATGGCATGCTGGAAGTAGGCGAATGGGTAAAAGAATTCGGCCTTAAAGGTTATGACAAAGATGCACATGATGGGCTTCTTCGTCATTTGATGGTGCGGGAATCGTTTGCGACCGGCGAAATGATGTTGGCATTGTTCGCTACGAAAACGCCTGACGGGGAATTGGTGTCTGCAGTTGAAAATCTTGTCGAGCGGATCGCGAAGAAGTTCCCAAATGTGAAAAGCCTTCTTTGGCTTGTGAACACTGACTGGGCGGATCGCACACAATCCGAGGATACTCATCTGTTAGCGGGGCGTGATTTCATTTATGATGAAATGGCAAGCTATCGCTATCGTCTTTGGTTCGATACATTCTTCCAGACGAACCCTTTACAAGCCCAAAAGCTTGTGGACCTTGCGTTGGAAATGGGGAAACCTAAGGAAGACGAGAAAATGATCGACTTGTTTTGTGGTGTCGGCACGTTCTCATTACCGTTCGCTGCACGTGTGAAGGAATTGGCGGGAATCGAGATTGTCGAGACATCGATTGAATCCGCAAAACGCAATGCCATCGATAATGATTTGCATAACACGACATTCCTTGCCCGTGATGCACGTAGGGGACTAGATGAGATGCATGATCATTTCGGATTCGCTGATATTCTGTTGATTGACCCACCACGTGGCGGAGCTGGCGGGAAAGTGATGCGTCGCATTGGACGCTCCAAACCAAAACGGATCGTCTATGTATCATGCAGTCCTGACACATTTGCAACGGATGTAGCTGAATTGCTGCCATTCGGCTACAAGCTTCAAACCGTGCAACCTGTCGATTTGTTCCCTCATACAGTGCATGTTGAGTGTGTTGCTTGGTTGGAGTTAGAGAAATAAAGAAAGTCCCCAATCAAACAATGCATATCCAAATGAAGCATCTCCCTGGTACTATTAACGTATCAATTTTGGGAGATGCTTCCTTAATGCCACAAGAAAAATCACCTGATAGTAAAAATGTATTTCCCATTACTACTTCGAATGCCCTATTTTTATAATTCGGGCTTACATAATATGCTGATAAAAAATTGAATTCATATGAAGCAATATAGGAATAAGTATGGATTGTGAATAATTTGCAATTGCGCCAAATAGAATACCTCCCATGAACGCGAAAGACATATATCAAATACTCCATTTGATCAATTTATAATATTGTAATTGAGCGTTTGAAATAGTAGATTTAAAATAAAGATTGATCATTTGTAATGAAGTCCGATAATTTGAAAAAAGGTTTGATACAATTGCATTGACTTGAAGGATTATGGCAATTCAACAAACGGGCTATTTTACGGTTCTAGGATTAGAAATCACAGGGGAAAAAGGGTTAGCATTGGTGAATATTTCGTGTGCCTTATTTTGGAAATTATAGAAATTATATTTGGGGTGTTTTAGACCGTGTGTGGAAGTGGCTTGTCTTAGGAGAGGAGATAAAAAAATGATTGAATTACGAAAGATAAACGGGGATAACATAGATGAAGTAATAGCACTTGAAGTTGAAGAAAACCAGGAAGACTTAATAGAAACTACTAACCTCAGAAGCTTTGCAGACGCTCATATGTTGAACACAGACGGTATACCAGCGACTCCCTTAGCCATTTATGCCGATGATGTTGCGGTTGGATTTTTGATGTATATTTATGATACGTTGGATCATGAATCATTTGAAAATGAAGTTTTTTACGGGAAGAAGAGCTATTTTATTTGGCATATTATGATTGAAAAGAGTTACCAGGGGAAAGGATATGGCAAACTTGCTTTTGAAAAAATGTTGATGGATATTGAAACTACGCCAGATAGAGAAGCAGAATATGTAGCCCTCTTTTATCGAACAAGTAATGTCATAGCTAAAACATTATACGCTTCATTTGGTTTCGTAGATACAGGAATCATACAGGATAATTCGATGTTGGCGATTAAAAATCTAGATGGGAAAATAACAGAATCCTTAGTAGAATAGGATCTCTCGGAAAGAAATGTAAGCTATCAACATCTTGATCCATAATAAACACTAATATCCAAAAGAAAAAACCGATTTGTTAAATCTGTCTTAGCAAAAATATAATATTTATACCGCAATCTGGCGCGATTGTTTTAGAATTACTAGGTAGAAAATGATCAAACTTTTTTATAAAAATCGCATAGTATTTCACAAAGAATTAACCCGTTTTGATCAATCATTTTTCAAACCGAATTCTTATTATTTAACTTAAAATATGGATTCTGGGGATATTTTAGATCAAACTTTATTCCAAACCAACAGAAATCAAGAATGCTGAGATGATCACTGAGATGGTTACTAGTAAAAGGCAATCTCAATAGATGTATATTGAAACGATTTATTCATTATTGGCAATATATAGCCTCTACTTTTCACTCCGGACCTTAAGTTGAAATATTTTTCCTACTTCTTGTGCCACACAGAATGCGAATGTTCTACAATTAGATATTAAGAATTCGTATGCTGGCTATCGTCGCCAGAAATTCATCGATCGCTAAAGGTGAATCTGTACAGTTAAGATGCTAAAATGTTAATGGTAGATTTACATTATAAATACATAAAGAAGGAAGTAGTGAAATGTATGGCACTCGCATCACATTCTGTAATCATTCCAACATCTGTAGAGAACGTTTGGGAATACGTTAGTCAAATTGAAAACTGGGCAATAATGGTTCCTGCCTATAAAGAGCATGAGCAAATTGATGAACAAAAGTCAGTTTGGACATTCGAAGGGAATTTTAAAGGATTTAAAAAGACTGTGAAAATGGAGTTAAACGTCACTGAATTTCATGAGCCATCGACGATACGGTTCGCTTTAAAAGGGTTAACGGACAACTTTACAGGTAGTGGCAAGTTTACTGCTGAAGAAATGGCAGGGCAAACAGCGATGACAGGGACAATTGAAGTAAATACAGGCGGCTTAACAGGCGCTGTGTTGACGCCTGTTGTTAAAATGGTGTTGCCGAAAGTGACGACACGCTTAACAGAGAAAATTGCACGCCAAGTTAAACGGGAAGAGGTCTCGGTTCTGTAAATAAGATTTGAAAAAAGTACTTGCTCGATATGCATTTATGTTTGTTCGAACAAACGTGAATGTTGACTTGAAACCATTCCTAAATTACGGTGTTTCGACTCCCGCCACTTCCATACAAAAAAGCAAACCACTCAACAAAAACTGCGACATTAAGTATATCTTCGCCATATTGGCAAGGATATACTTAATTTTATTTTAGGCAAGAATATACTTAAAATATTTAATACATTTAGAAATGAATTTGGATAATATTACATATTGTATAAAATGACACATAAATTGATGGGAAAAGTAATGTAATATGCTTTATTTTAGGAAATTTTATGGTTGATCCTTTGATATTGTTTAATATTCCCTATATAGTAAAGTTATTTTATGGAGGAATGAAATTTACATTTATTGATATTCTATTATTTATTATTAGCGGATTAATTACCTTTTTTTTCAATCGGTACATCAAGTATTATAGTTGTTGTTATAGTACTACATGTATTTCTATACTGGAGATATACGAAAGACCTTTCTCAAAAAGCATATAATTAATTCTGAAAACCTGGTTAGCCTTGTCAACCGAGTTTTATTGTGCACCGAGCATGGGCATAAACTATCTGCTGAAAAATTATTAAAGGATAAAAGAAATGAATGTCGAAATAGTGTAAATCAAGATGAAAAACTGGCGATAGATACATATTATTGCGATTGGAAAAATGAATAGGTTCTATTTTAAGGATGTAAGTAAATTATAGTAATTTGAATTACGTAAGGGGGGCAGAGGGATGAAAACAACAGAATTACCGAAAGTCCAATTAAGAGAATTATCTCTTGATGACGCTGAAGAACGATATCAATGGTGTTTAGATAAAGAAGTGACTAAACACCTAAATATGCCAAAGAAGTATCCACCATTTAGCAGAGAAGAAACTCGAAACTGGATTAAAATATGCATTGATAAAACAAATGGATATGAACAAAAAGCCATATTAACTGAACAAGGCAAACATATTGGTTGGATTGATTTGAAGAACATCGATAAATTAAATAAAAATGCTGAATTAGGTATTGCGATTGGTGATAAAAACTATTGGGGTAAAAGATATGGATTATCTGCAATGAGTGAAATGTTGATGTGGGGGTTTAATGAACTAGAACTAAATAAGATTTGGCTTAGAGTAGAAGTGGATAATGAAAAGGCAATTAAGTCGTATAAAAGAATGGGTTATATGGAGGAAGGTATTTTAAGGCAAGACCGATATAGAAATGGTGAGTTTGTTGACCGTTTAAGAATGAGTGTTCTTAAAACGGAGTTTCTGAACTAACAGCGCTTTAGCAGAGCAAAGGCAGAGATGGAATTTGTATAATTGTAGAATTGGATAATTCATTTATATATCTATGCTCTTCAGACTGGAATGTTAAAAATATACAAAATTTTATTTGACAGTATAAAGATAGTGAAAGTAAAGTTTTTGATGTATTTAAATGAGAATTATAAGCTTTCTGTCACATTATTCCTATATATGAAAACTAAATAATAATCAAAAGTGGCTTACAACAAAGAGTAAGCCACTTTTCATGAGTAAATATAACAGAGCCTAATAATAAAGTAGAAACTGAGAATATAAAAAGGAAATATATGAAGAATTTCATATTATAAGAGTTTATTGAATGATTGGATAGAATTCAAAAATGAATTATCTAATGGTTTTTTAATTTTTAATTGAATCGAAATATAAATTTTGTGTTTAAATCTTACTATGTGCTTATGTAATGTACGATGAGCCGTAACATATTGGTGGATGGGGTCGGAACCTCTCAAATGCAGTGGGCATAAGTTGATAATATATGTCGACTTGAAAGGATGTCTTGTACATGTTTCCATTTAGCCAAGAAACCCATCAATTCCCTTATCCCGATTATAGTTTTATGCCCCATGGGTATTATTACTCCCCATATTTCTGGAGCAATGGTGTCTTCGAATCGGAAGAAAGATACAGTCTACTTGCACAGCAACGGCTAACCTTCGTGCTTGTGCATGGTTCTTGGGCTGACGCTCACTTCTGGGACAACGTAGCGGCAGTGCTACGCAGTCGAGGCCATGTCGTGTATACGCCGGAATACGCAGGTCACGGCAAAGATCCAAACAAAGATGTCACGCATGCGATGATCACGAAGTCCGTCGTTGATTTTATAACGAGACTGAACCTAAGCAACTTTGTTCTCGTCGGGCACAGCTTCGGCGGAACTGTCATCCAAAAGGTTGCAGAACAGGTACCGGATCGCATCAAGCGCCTCGTCTTTTGGGACGCGTTCGTACTGAAAGATGGCGAATCAGTTGCTGACGAGTTACCGCCCCAAACGAGGCAAGGTTTCGAGCAACTCAGAGCAGGCTCGAAAGATGATACGATCATGCTTCCGTTTCCACTGTTTCGGGATTTATTTGTCAATACGGCCACATTGGAGGAAGCAAAACAGATGTATGCAGGTGTCATTCCGGAACCCGCTAGACCACTTTTCGAGAATCTGGAACTTAAAGCATTCTACGATCTGCCCACGCCAAAAAGCTATGTCTATTTCTATCAAGACAATACATTGCCACAAGGAGAGGGCTTCGGTTGGAATCCGCATATGTCTACTCGGCTCGGCCAGTTTCGCCTGATTGTCGGCGGCGGCGACCACTTTACGGACACGCGAACAAGGCCGGCTATGTTGGCGCAGAAGTTATACGAGGCGGGTCGGGACTGACGTACTGTAAGAGCATTTAAAGTGTATCCAAAAAACTGCTATTGAAATTTCTGAACAACAACTAAGAAAAGAACTTCATGAAGCCTTCGTTAAACAAGGACCACTAAAATAATCAGCCTTTATCTGTTTTTACAAGTGGAAAAGATAATAGAAAAAACAAGGAAAAAATAGAAGATAGGTTTTTAAATTTAAATTAAGGTGCCCAATTCTAAGATAAATTAGAATTGGGCACCTTATATTTATGTAAATTAGATTGATAAAAATGAAAAATTATGTTAAGTTTATATAGAAACACCTTTATATGAAAATGGTCATAGGAGTACTTATTATTATTTTACACCAAAATTCTTATTTTGTCAAACATATTTATACAAAGGGGTGCTTGAGATGAAAACAGAACTTCCGCGGGAGCAAGAACGGTTGGAAAACGTGATGGAGACTATTTCAGAACAAATCGGCAAGCTAAAGGAAGAAACCGATTGGCGTCGTCAAGAGGTGGTCGGTTTCCGCAAACACTTTTGGGATGACGTCAAGGTAAACACAGATACTTTCGACGATTATCTTGAGACAATCATTAGCTTAAGACAACAGGCCCAGAACCTTTCTGTAAGCCAAAGCACTCACAAGCAAGCTTCCAATAAATTGTCCGCACTACTGCGAATGCAGGATGTGCCTTATTTCGGTCGAATCGATTTTATGGAAGAAGGAACTTCCAATACAGAAAGAATTTATATAGGCATCTCTACACTCATGGATTTAAGCGGAGAGAACTTTCTAATATATGACTGGCGTGCGCCAATCTCAAGCGTCTATTACAATTATTCATCTGGTCCTGCCGAATACACTACACCTGAAGGAGTTATTGATGGCGTCCTGGAGGAAAAGTGGCAATATATTATCCGTGGCGGCGTTGTCGAATCGATGTTTGAAACTAGTCTCACGATAGGAGACGAGATTTTACAACAAGTACTCGGAAAAAGCACAGATAAACATTTGCATAGCATCGTTTCTACCATTCAGATGGAACAAAACCAGATTATCCGGCACGATCATGGGCGGTTGCTCATCGTACAAGGAGCGGCTGGTAGCGGCAAAACGTCTGCGGCTTTACAACGGATTGCTTATCTACTGTATAAATATCGAGATAGATTGAAGGCTGATCAAATCATTTTATTTTCACCTAATTCGATGTTTAACAGTTATGTATCCAATGTGTTGCCCGAACTTGGTGAAGAGAATATGCAGCAGGTCACATTCCAAGAATACTTGGTTCACCGCCTAAGCGACGAGTTTCAAGTCGAAGGTCCTTATGAACAATTGGAATATGTGTTGACCGCTACGGATGAACCTGCATACCGAACTAGGTCTGAGAGTATTCGATTCAAAGCATCGATTCGTTTTTTTGAGATAATCAAAAGATACAGACAGTCGCTGGAATTATCCGGGATGTTATTTAAAGGTATTAAATTCAGAGGAAAACAAATTGTCACCGCCAAGCAAATCACAGAGAGGTTTTATAACTGTGACACATCACTCCGTTTTCATAACAGACTAGAGAAGTTAACGAAGTGGCTAAACGAGCTAGTGGATGAAGTAGAGAAGCACGAATGCACCGAGGCATGGGTACAGGAAAAAATCGAGTTACTTAGTGAAGATGATTACCAAAAAGCCTATAATCATTTACGGAAAAAGCAAGGCTTTAAAGGAGCATCTTCTGATGATTATGAGATGGAATCGGAAGCACTTGGTCAATTGATTGTTCGCCAGAAATTAAAACTGTTACGCAAACAAATTCGGGAGCTTCGTTTCCTCAACATCAAAGGAATATACAAGCAACTTTTCTCTGATGCAACCTGGATGGATGGGGAAATCTCTGAAGAATGGGAGGATATTTGCTTATCGACTTTGAAAATGCTAGATGAAGGAAAACTGTTTTACGAAGATGCTACGCCATTTTTACTTCTGAAAGAGTTGATTCAAGGCTTTCAGACGAACAACATAATTAAACATGTGCTTGTAGACGAAGCGCAAGATTATTCTCCGTTTCAATTCGAATTTTTGAAACGTTTGTTTCCTGCAGCAAGGATGACAGTGCTTGGAGATTTTAACCAGGCTATATTTGCCCATGCTAGTGAAACGGTAGATTTCAATACGCTTACTAGTTTATACGGACCAAATGAAACGAATACGATAAACCTGACCCGTAGCTACAGATCCACAAGACCGATTGTCGAATTTACACGTGTACTTGTACCTAATGGCGAACGGATTACCGTTTTTGAACGCGATGGGGAGAAGCCTGTTCTGACGCAATTGACCGATCGGAAAGAACTGCATCGCTGCATCGTTTCAAAAGTGTCAGATTTGCAGAAACAGAAGTTAAATACGATTGCGATTATATGCAAATCCGCAGAAGAAAGCGTCGCTGCATACGATTCCTTAAGTAACGTCCAAGAAATTAAACTTGTGAAAAGCGGTTCTATTGAATATGAGCAAGGTGTCGTTGTGATACCGGCGTATTTGGCAAAAGGCATTGAATTCGATGCCGTTATCATATATGATGCATCGACTGAAGTATACGGTGATGAGAGCCTACGTAGATTGTTTTACACAGCCTGCACCCGGGCGATGCATTATTTGCAACTTTACAGTGTAGGTGAAATGAGCCCATTTTTGCTCAACGTTGCACCCAAAAGTATAGTTCGTAGCTTGACGTAGCTCGGGACTGGTCGGAGGATGCTGATAAAGGGTTTAAAGATACTTCGGCACTTTCTTAAACAAAAGAGTGATTCATAAAGTAATCAAAGCCTGATTTCTCCGCGTTCTAAGCGAGAAATTAGGCTTTTATTGATGAATTTTCTTAATGATATAATTATTTATTTCCTTCCTTACTCAACTCTTAAATACTTCTCCCAAGGTTTACATGAAGCTTACATTCCGATAAACATATTCCTACTGAGTGGACCCCAATTTTCTCCCATAAATCCTGTTCGACCTTCTAAATTCACAAAACATGGTAGTACAGTATACATAACTCCTGTCATTGCATTTACTCTAAATGACATTACGAATCTTGTTTTAGAATTGCCTACAGGGGTAATCATTCCTATTTCTGGTCGTATTGCATTCGAACTCATAAGTGGATCTTTCATTCCGACGGTTGCAATACCGATAGGACCCATATTACTTCTAATCCAGTAGTTTGAGACGTTTGTTGCGGATGCAAAGTCTGCTGGTTGATCATACGTAATACTTATTTGGTTTGGAGCGATTTGTGTAGCTTCTACAAGAACAGGATGATCCATCTGTCTGAAAGCTGGAATTTCATTCATTTTTTTCCCCCATTTATTAAAAATAGTAACATGTTCTTACCTATCCTATGGGATCATACATGTACATGTTACAAAGCATTACTAATAGGTTGAACCATTTTAATCGACGATATAGGTAATGTCCACTTAGAAAAGTACCTAAATAAACTCAAGATCTTAATGCAGGCATTGAAAAGTTGGAATGATTTCATTATAAAGTTTAATCATGTTTTTGGGGGAATTGAACAAATCGAATTAGGTTTCTAATAAAAAATATGGTTTAAGAGTGACATCTAGTAGGCTATCATATAACTCATCAAATCATGATACTCTTGGTTTAACTAGAGTTGTGCATCTGAATCCACTGGACGCGGCATTTGGTTTATTGATCAAAAGACATATATAAAAATAGAATATGAAATGATTGAAAGTAAGATAAACGAGAGTGGGTATTTTCCTTTAAAAGAAGATAATATGGTTGAATATGATTCAATCCCAATTAAATTAGAATTGTACTCATTAAATTCTGATAAACAAGATTTTCAAATCCTACTTCCCATTGAAAAGCGATTTAGTTAGTTTTTGAAGGAGAGCAAATGATAGACAACAGCTTTGTATTTTATCTCTGTTAAATAATTCTTGACTTTGAATTTGATTTCCTACATATTAAAAGAGACTGAAAGGTATCTTTTGGAGGATGAAAATGAAAAAAGGCGAATTAACAAGGCGCAATATTATACGAAAATCAGCTACGATTTTTAACCAAAAAGGTTACATGACAACATCGATAAGTGACATTATTCAGGAAACGAATATTCAAAAAGGGGGGATATATCGACACTTTAAGGATAAAGAGCAGCTGATGGTCGAGTCTTTTCATTTTTCTACCGAAATAATGCAAAACCATTTAATGACAAGTGTTTCACAACACGAGCATACAGCGGACAAATTAATCGCATTTGTGGAGGCTTTTTTACAACTAAGTGAAGGAGAACCGATAGTAGGAGGGTGTCCAATTTTTAATGCAACCATAGAAATGGATGATTTAGAAGGGAGTGCGTTACTGCCATCGATTAATGAAGCTATGGATATGATGATAAAATGGTTGGTGAAAATTATAGAAGATGGTATTAGGCACCAGGAGTTGAATCAGTCATTACAGCCATACGACACCGCGATATATATTGTGTCAACACTTGAAGGTGGTCTAGCATTAGAAAGATTAAAGAAAGATGGGCAATTAACGAAAATTATCATAAATAATTTGAGGCAATATATTTCAATGATTTCAATTGAACGGCAATAAAGCCGTCTTTTTTTAAACTAAAAAGAGACTGTTCGGTATCTTTTTGAAGAGTTATGATGAAATATTTATTATTCATTTCTTTTAAAGAAGTTATTTTGTTTTTGAGAAGCTATATCATTCGTCATATTTTTACGCCGAAACGGAAAGAGGATAAAAAGCAACCGAATTCTTCTTATGGAAAAATTGAAATGGGGATTGAGATTGGGACAATTCGAGGATGGCTTATTAAAAGTGAGAGGGCAAGAGGTAGCTTTCAACTGGTTCACGGATGGAGCTCTAATAAATCAGACATGCTACGATATGCCAATCCCCTATTAGCTAGCGGTTATGACGTAATAATTGTGGATGTTCTTGGTCATGGGCAAAGTGATTTTATACAAAAACAAGTGAGTATTGGATCGTTTGTCCAAAGCATTACATCAACGATTGATTATGTGTGCGAGAGGCCAGATATTAATAGTAATGCATTCTATGTTTTAGGACATTCAATGGGAGGGATAGCTGCAAGTATTGTGAATTCCTCAGATTTGAGGATACAAGCTCTTATTACCGATTCAATGCCTACATCTTTAAAAAGTATTAGCAACTCGATAGCTGAAAAAGTAACACTACCTTATTTTCCGTTTGGCTGGCTAATCGTCAGTTGGTTTTTATTGCGAGGAGGTGTTTTTTTAAAAGCTAGAAGAGAATGGTGTATAGAGAAAATATTAAAAAACCAACAGTCACCAGCTCTTGCCACACACTCTACTCAGGATAAAAAAGTGCCGATTTCAAGTGTGGATGTCCTATTAAATGATAGCAACTTTAAACAAGTCATTATGGTTAATACAAAAGGTCACCATAATTGTGCGAAAGATAAATGTTTTTGGGATAACGTTTTTCATTTTATAGTAAGCAATGAGGAGGATAACGTAGATGAAGTTTGTTGAAACGCTTGTGATTGGTGCAGGACCAGGAGGATATGTGGCGGCTATTCGCGCTACTCAAATGGGGCAAAACGTAACGATTGTAGAGAGAAATTATTTAGGAGGAGTTTGCTCAAATGTCGGTTGTATCCCATCAAAAGTGTTGATTTCAGTAGGTCACCGTTTGGAGCAAGTAAAGCATTCAGATGATTTGGGTGTTGTTGCACAAGAAGTAAAACTTGATTGGACAAAAGTGCAAGAATTCAAAAACGGCGTAGTTTCTAAATTAGTAGACGGTGTTGAAGGTCTATTAAAAGGCAACAAAGTCGACATAGTGAACGGTGAAGCATACTTTATAGATGCAAACACAGTACGAGTAACCGAAGGAGATAACGTACAAACGTACACATTCAAAAATGCAATCCTTGCAACAGGTTCTCGTCCGATTGAAATTCCAATATTCAAATTCTCTGAACGCGTCATCAACTCAACTGGCGCACTTTCTTTACCAGAAGTACCAGTAAAATTAGTTGTTATCGGTGGTGGTTACATCGGTACTGAGCTAGGTTCTGCTTACTCTAACCTAGGTTCTCAAGTAACAATTATTGAAGGCGGAAAAGACATTTTAGCTGGTTTTGAAAAGCAAATGACACAAGTTGTGAAAAAAAACTTAAAGAAAAAAGGCGTAGAAGTTGTTGTTGGCGCATCAGCGAAAGGTGTAGAAGAAAATGAAAACGGCGTAGTTGTAACGTATGAAGTTGGTGGAGAAGAAAAAACAGTAGAAGCTAACTATGTATTAGTTACAGTCGGTCGTCGTCCAAATACCGATGAAATGGGTCTAGAAGCAGTAGGTATCGAGTTTGCAGAACGTGGGTTGCTAAAAGTAGACAAACAATGCCGTACTTCAGTACAAAACATTCATGCAATTGGTGATATCGTATATGGTCCACAACTTGCACATAAAGCATCTTACGAAGGTAAAGTAGCTGCAGAAGCAATCGCTGGAGAAAAATCAATCGTAGATTACTTAGCAATCCCAGCTGTATGCTTTACAGATCCAGAACTTGCAACTGTTGGTTACAATGAAGAGCAAGCAAAAGCAAAAGGTATCGAAGTGAAAGCAGCGAAATTCCCATTCGCAGCAAACGGTCGAGCATTGGCTTTAAACGCACCAGAAGGTTTTGTGAAACTTGTAGCACATAAAGAAGATGGCTTACTGATCGGTGCTCAAATCGTAGGTGCTGGTGCATCTGATATGATCGCTGAAATGGCTCTTGCGATCGAAGCGGGTATGAACGCAGAAGATATCGCATTAACAATCCATGCCCACCCAACTTTAGGTGAGATTACTATGGAAGCTGCTGAGGTAATGATCGGAAAACCAATTCATGTTGTGAAAGCGTCGAAAATGCTACATTGATTCTGCAAAAAATGATAGTAGAAATATTCAATTTCACATATCTTGATTAACCAAAAGTATCTAGTAAATTACTAGTTAGTTTGGTAAAAAAAATTAGGTACTCGGTATATAACCGCTTTTGGATTGCTTTGGAATGAAAGAACACTGCACAATTACAAAGGTTTCTGGATGCTTAGGGATGCGATTTTGTCGCATCCCTAAGTATTTTTTCCAGTAATCGTGTGGTAGTCATTCGTCAGTCGCTCTCCACAGACACAAATAAGCGAAGTGCCAAAGATTTTGAGAACCAAAGAATACCTTCTCTTTCCTTTACATACAATAAGCAGCCAAAGATGCAATTTTGGGTGATTAATCCTTCTATAAAGTGGTTCCACCTTTTCGATTTTAAAAAAAGTGTCACTTTCTTACACAGCATCTCCATACGACTAGTATTTCTTAGCAAAATATAGCAGGAACGCTTTGTAAAAGAGTGTAGAGTTCCTAAAATTGCATCTTCGGAAACTTGCAACCTATATAGAACGGTAGCTATTCTCTCATTTTCCAAAAAAGCATTTTTCTCTTGAACTTTGTAGGGAAGCGACGGACAAATATCCACAACAAGATTACCAATCACTTCACATCAACGGTTATGATGTGGAGATCATTTTGTCCAAAGCGAATCGAAAACGTACAATTACAAATGGAAAGTTTTTTCGCATTTCTTACAAGTATTTTATGTAAGAAAGTGATTATTCAATAGATGTGATACAGTATAAAAGACTGGATACTCGAATATCCAATCACATAACTGCAAACCGAAGAAATAGCCGTCAAACCTTTTCTAGGAGAGGGTGGGTTATTTCTTTTTTTACAAAGAAATTGATAAATGTCACAACGATAGAAAAAGCTTATATTTAAGTTAGTGTATTTGTGTTACAAATAACAGAGACACAATTCTGAATAGTGCGTGGCGCAGTGAACTTTTAATATATGTCAACAGATTGTCACTTCAAAAGGAAGGCGAATGGTCAGTAATTCTGTTATATTTAGAAGAGTAATCTATCGAGAAATTCGAAATGTCGTGTTGGAAAATGAAGGAGTGTTAAACTAGACACCATGAAAAAGCAATCTAATTTGAATTTATGGGCATTGGCTGTAAAAACAGGGATTATTAAATCTAATTTAATTCCGATGGTAGCAGGTCTGATGCTCGCTTTATACACATATGAGTTAAGTTTCGGAGATAATATTTCGAATATCGTCTGTGCAATTTTAGGAACGGCAGCAGTAATTGCTGCAGCGGGCTCGTTTAATAATTTATACGATCGTGACATTGATGTGGTCATGCAACGTACGAAAAATCGTCCAACCGTAACAGGAGAATTATCTCCTAAACTCGTTTTAGTCGTCGGAATCTCGTTACTGATAATCGGAATTGCACTACTTGCTTTAGCGACACCACTAGCATCACTTTTAGGATTTCTCGGAGTATTTTTTTACGTTGTACCATATACAATGTGGACGAAGCGCCGTACTATTTGGAACACAGAAGTTGGCAGTATTTCAGGGGCAATGCCACCACTTATTGGGTGGGCAGCAGTAGCACCAGATATTTGGCATCCAGCAGCGTGGGCATTATTCGTAATCGTCATGATTTGGCAAATGCCGCACTTTTACGCAATTGCTATTCGGAAAAAGGATGATTATGCAGCAGCGAATATCCCAATGCTTCCTGTAGTAAAAGGTGAGCGTCGTACTTATATTCAAACTAATATTTACTTAGTACTATTAATCTTAACGAGCTTCTTATTTTTACCCCTTAGCTTAGGGCTCACATTTGTTTCGATTATTTTAGGAGCAATTTGGCTATGGATGAGTATCATGGGCTATCATAAGAAGGAAGGGAAGAAGTGGGCGAACCGTATGTTTGCATACTCTTTATTCCATATGATGTTTATTTTCGGCACGGTCATTATTTATGCATCTATAGGATTAATTTTAAATTAGCATTGAGTTAGTGAGCCTGTATCATACACAATTCAGAATGATGTCTGTTTGATGTTTGACACAGGATCCACTAACTATTTTTTACTTCTTACAAACAACACTTTATACCACTGATTAACTAAAAAAGGCATGAAGGACAAGCAATAAATATAAGCTAATTGTACTCCACTTAATGTTGCAACTTCAAATACTCCCGTAAGCGAAGGGATAAATAATACAGCATGTAAACTTACAAAACCTATTAAAAATGCTAGCCAAGTATATTTATTTGTAAATACACCAATTTTGAAAATCGATTCTTTCGATCTAGAGTTAAAGCCATGTATTAATCTTGATAAACATAATGTTGCAAATGCCATTGTGCTTGCTGTTAACGTATCTCCGGTTGCCAACCCCATTCGAAATGCAATGATCGTAGATATACCAATCAATAAACCTTCAAGTATCACTTGTGTAGTAAACTTTTTATTTAATAATGGAGTGTGAATATTTCTAGGCTTGTCCTTCATTGTTTTTTTATTATGCGGCTCTAACCCTATTGCAATTGCCGGCAAACTATCGGTAAGTAGGTTAATAAATAATAAATGAACTGGTGCAAATGGAACTGGTAAACCTAATACAGTTGCATATAAAACAACAAAAATAGCACCTGCATTCCCTGATAATAAGAATAGAATGGCGTTTTTAATATTCGTATAGAGGCTTCTTCCATTCGAAATCGCTTTGACAATCGTTGAAAAATTATCATCCGTTAAGATCATAGAGGATGCATCTTTCGCTACTTCGGTACCGGTAATCCCCATCGCTACACCGATGTCTGCTTGTTTTAGAGCAGGGGCATCATTCACACCATCCCCCGTCATTGCAACGACATTTCCTTTATCCTGCCAAGCTTTAACGATTCGAATTTTATGCTCTGGTGTTACTCTGGCGAAGACAGAGATATTTTGCACCTTTTCTTGTAGTTGTTGATCAGTTAATCCTTCAATTTCATATCCCTCGATTGCTTCGGATGGATCATCTAATATCCCGATTTGTTTGGCAATAGCTGTCGCTGTTATTTTATGGTCACCAGTAATCATAACTGGTTTAATACCAGCTGCGATACAGCTTTCAACCGCTGCTTTGGACTCTTTTCTCGGAGGATCCATCATTGCTATTAAGCCGACAAAGATTAAATCTTTCTCGTCTTCTACTTCGATTGTTTGATTTCCATTGAATTCTTTATAGGCAAATGCTAGTACTCTTAAACCATTCATAGAAAAGGAACGATTCACTTCTTCGATCTTTTTCCGATGTTCTTCTGTAATAGGAAAAATCCCTTTAGAAGTGTCGATTTTCACAATTTTAGATAGAAGAACATCTAATGCTCCTTTTGTAATCATAATATTTTGCTCATTAATATGATTCACGGTGCTCATTAGCTTTCTGTCTGAATCAAATGGGATTTCTGCCACCCTAGGATTGTGACTTCTTACGAATAATTCATCAAGCTCATACTGCTTCCCTAATTTTACAAGTGCAATTTCAGTTGGGTCACCAATTTCTTTCTGATCTCTTTCCAAGGCGTCATTGCATAATAGTGCCATTAAAATAAGATTCTTCTCAATAGACTTTTCTGTATTTAGTAGATCATAAGGAATCACTTTTTGATCGACATATACTTGTTGAACAGTCATCTTATTTTCAGTTAATGTTCCCGTTTTATCTGAACAAATAACGGATACACTACCCAAACTTTCGACAGCATATAGTTTTCGTATAATGGCATTTTCCTTAGCCATTTTTTGTGTTCCAAAAGCAAGTACTATAGTTACAATTGAACTTAATGCTTCTGGAATTGCTGCAACTGCCAACGAAACAGCAAACATAAAAGATTCTACTAATTCCCGTCCTCGAAAAAGATCAATAGTAAAAATGGCTAAACAAATCATTGTAATCCCTAGGGCTAAGTTTTCTCCAAAATGATCGAGACTTACTTGTAAAGGTGTTTTCTTCTGTTTTGCAGTATCCAATAAATTTGCTATTTTTCCGATTTCTGTTTCCATTCCAATAGCTGTAACAACTACAGTTCCACGTCCATTGGTTACAAAGCTCCCGGTGAAAACCATATTTCTCTTATCCCCAATAGTTACATGGACTTCATCAATTGGGTCGGTACTTTTCGATACAGCCAATGATTCGCCTGTCAGAGAGCTTTCATTTATATCTAGATTATGGCTTTCTAATAATCGTCCATCTGCATTAATATAATCCCCAGCCACTAAAAGAAGAAGATCACCAACCACTATATCTTCTGAAGAAATCTCAACTATTTGGTTATTTCGCATCACTTTTGCAACTGGAGTGGTCAAAGCTTTCAGATTATCCAAAGATTGTTCTGCCTTTACGTGCTGTACAGTGCCCAGGATTGCATTTAAAATAACAACAATCATAATCACTATAGTACTTCCTACTTCACCTAATAGAAATGAAATGAAAGCAGCAATCATTAAAATAATGACTAATAAATCTTTAAACTGACCAAAGAAAACGGCAAATGTACTTGGTCTTTTTCCTTCCACCAATTTATTTAAACCGTATACTTCTTGTCTCTTTTGGACGTCATCATTATTTAGTCCTTGGTTTGTTACGTCTAACATTTCCATGATTTCACGTGATGATTGCTGATGATATTCTAGCATTCGATTCCCCTTCCAGTAAGAAATTATTAGACTATCAGGCTAATTAAAGAAGCTTTAGCAGATGTGATAGAGTCTCGCAAAACTCGAGAAAATTAATTATATTGACAATCGGAATGGAGGGATGCCTATCAAAAAGGCTATTTTTAGCTTGTCCTTTCTTCTACTAGTATCGAATTTAATCGAATATATTTCCGGGATTAGTAATCGATTAATCACTTCATTTTTATTCTCTATATACTCCACCTCCATCAACTATATTATTCTATGCATTGTTTGAGTATGATAATTATCGATATAGAGATATTTAATGTCCATATGTTATAAAAAATTTTGACACAATTCGAAAATAGTGACTGATTTTTGAGTGACGTAGGGGAACGGGTCGGACTCTTTCCAATTTCCTGCCTCTAACAGTGGTGAAGACAAGATGTAATTAAAAGATGGTAGCTTTTTTCGTAAAAGATAAGAAAGTATATGAATTTGATATACTAGGAATCTAGTATTCAAAACGACTTGAAGTTCTTTTTAATGATGACTATTTACGTATGATTTCCTATATGTTTTTAGTTTTACCGTACACAGTAGGCAGATGATTAGAGTTGGTGGAAACGGAAAAAATAGATAGCAACCATTGATAAAGACGCGCTGAGCGGACGAAATTGCATCTTCGTCCGTTTTTAAAAGAATAGGAAAGCATTTTATCTCTCATTAAACAAACCTATTACGGCAAGTTTCTACATATTCCAAGAGGGTGACGAGCAAACACTCCTCACAAAAATACCGAAAAAATTGGATCGTGAAGTGACTATGTCACTTCACGATCCAATAACTCTACCGTTAATAGTGTAGCTTATGTTTCGTCCAAAGCACTTTGGAAACGGTGAAAACTGAATGCACTTAAAGGACGCTTGCATTTTTCTTATGTCCCATTGATACGAATAATAGTGTCTGAAAAAGGCAACTATAATTGTAGAAAGATTAAAAACCGTTCGGTACCCATTTGGGAGTACTGAACGGTTTTTTGCGTTCTCGAAAGTTGTGAAGTTTTCCCATTAAGACGCTTTTTCAAAATATTTATTGAGTAATAAATCCAACTCTTGACTACATGAGACGACAAGTGGATGAGTAAATCCTAAGTTTTTCGCCTTTTTGTACATAGCTTTTCTCTTAATTCCAATCCGAACCAGTAACGCTTTTTCGTCCAATAAACGTTTCATAAAAATTCCTCCATACGATATATTTCGCTTCAATTCATGAGGAGATTAACTAGAAGCAACTTGTCCATTGTATAATAGGTAAAATGCAAAAAATGTCATATTGTGGAGAAGTATTAAAAGTTCACCAATTTGTCATATAATAAATGAATAGAAGTCGAATTGTAGAAAATATTAAAGACAGTCTATAATAAAGTGCGAAAATAACTGCCTCATCTACTAATCTAATTCTGCGAAAACGCAAAAGTTTGCTTCCCAAATTGCTAACTTGCGTATTGTTTCAAAATTAATCGCTATTATGCTTAAGAAAAGCTAAAACTGTTTATTTTGTTCATTCGTGGTATTCATATCCAAATATAAAAGTTTATTTTATGAATATTGTACGCATGAGTAAAGCAAGGCGTATATGTAGTGAACTTTGTGAATCGTGGACGGAACAACCTAGAATGTCCTCACATTTGGCAATTCGATATTTAACGGTGTTTCGGTGAACATACAACTTCCTAGAGGTAAGTGCGATTTCGCAATTATTATCTAGATAGACTATTAAAGTATTTACTAAATCTTCTTCATCTTTATTTTTCGGATAGCAGAGGGAGTGCAAAGTGTTTTCATAAAAATTTTGCAAACTTTCTTCTGGAATTAATCGCATCAGTTCTATTAATTGCTTAGGTACGAAGAAGTTTATAAATTTATATTGAAATAGTTCTGCTCCTTGTTTCCAAGCTTCCACTGCTTCAGCAAATGTGATTGGAATATAAGAAACATCATTAAATAGGTTGCCCACACCAAAAGAGAGTGAAATCTTTAAATTGGAATACACCCTATGCTGAAATTCCATCAGTCTATCTTTTACTGAGCTTTTAAGTGAATCATCATTATTCATGGAAGATTGCATTAATATAACAAAATAAGCATCTTTAATAAAAACGATGTTGTTCGTATTAACTTTAAAAAAGGAGTTATTTAAGTACTTATACAAGTAGTCGTATAATCTACTCATTATATCTGTGTTTTGCTTATCATCATCAATTTTACAAACAATGCAAACATAGTTGAGATTGTCCATTAAACCATACTGTTTTCCCCTATGAATGATTTCCTGCTTCGAGGGAATGTTGCCATCTACGAGGGAAGTAAAAAAGTTATTTTCTAACAAACGACTGTTTTCTCTAATGGCCTCGTTCTTTAGCAATGTGAATGAAATAACTGTTAACGCTTGTTCTATTACTAATTGTGAAAAGGGGTATGGAAGCTCCTCAGGGTTAAAAATCACTAGTAAGTATGGATATGGATGCATTGTTTTTACCTGGAACAGTTTTACAGAAATATTTGCGCGCTGTGAATTTGGATTTGGGAATGATAGAAAGTCTTTTTCACGATAAGTTTCCATATCACTTTGAATAAGCACCTCCACATTTTCTGCTATTATTTTCATATCTTCTGTCTGAAAATGATGTGAAAAAGAGGTAGCTTCGCCCATGGGATTTATCAAGATGACCGGGCTTTTCAATAAAGTTCCTAGACTTTCAATCATAGCTTGTAATTTATAACCTTTTATCATCATATTAGTAAATTTTTTATGTACATGAATCGCATAAGATAATTCCTGGGTTTGGCTATCCCATATAAAACTTAATAATTGATGGGCAACTGTACCTAATGTTAAAGACTCTGGAATTTGTATGATGGGGAAGTCCAATGAATCTGCTAAATCGATAACTTCCTGAGGGATTTTATCTATGAATCTTTTAAGTTTAATAGCAATCCCTGAACAAGGACGAGCATTGATTTGTGAAATGAGCATACTTAGTTCTGCAGGATTGTCTTTGAAAGCATACCCTGTAGTAATTAATAAAGAATTTTCTGCTAAAAAATGAATGACATCTGGTGTTTCTGATATTTCTATTGATTCAACTTTTCTTTTAAGCCCGGCATGTCCAGCTAAAACTTTGGCTTCCTGGAAAACTTCTACGAAAAATAAATCCTCTACTTTCTTCATACTACACCTCTAATTCATCTTTTATAGAATAGGTTTGTAAATGGAACTTATAAAATGTCTCTTTTAAACAAAATATAATCACAAAGTTGTCTAAATTGAATAATGACATCTTTTATTATTTCCTCTACAATCAACTGTACATAGAATATTCCGTAAAATCAATCTTTAATAGATTGATTGTTTATAGGAGTGGACTAAAAAAATTTAAGGTAACTTTGGAAAGGAAGTATTGATATGTTCAAAGAGTTAAATCCTTCATTAAGGACTTTAATGACACCAGGACCTGTAGAGGCGGAACCACGTGTACTCCGGGCAATGACAATCCCAATAATAGGCCAATTTGATCCAGAATTTCTTGAGATTATGGATGAAACCATGCAACTGTTAAGAATGACATTTCAAACGAAAAACCATTGGGCTTATCCTATTGATGGTACCTCACGTTCTGGTCTTGAAGCTGTACTTAACTCCATAATTGAGCCTAATGATAAAGTTCTTGTCCCTATATTCGGTCGTTTCGGTCACTTGCTAGCAGAAATAGCTTACAGAGTAGGAGCTGATGTAGCTACGTTGGAATGCGAATGGGGTTCAGCTTTTGATCAGGATATGATTATTGCTGAGATAAAGCGAGTTGAACCAAAAGTGGTAGCTCTCGTACATGGTGAAACTTCAACAGGCATAATGCAACCGTTGGATAAAATCGGTAGGTTTTGCCGTGATAATGATATTTTATTTGTTGTTGATGCTGTTGCAACATTAGCTGGAACAGATTTTAAAACAGATGAATGGTTTGTTGACGCAGTTATCACTGGTACACAAAAGTGTTTAGGGGTTCCTACTGGTATGGCTCCGATTACTTATAATGAGCGAGTTGAAAAAATTATTCTGGAACGAAGAAAAATAGAGCAAGGACTAGATATTACATCAAAAAACCCTAGAAGAATTCAAAGTAATTATTTTGATTTAAGCCAAATTCAAGCATATTGGAGCCCAACACGTCTAAATCATCATACAGAAGCCACTTCAATGCTATATGCACTTAGGGAAGGCTTACGTATTATACATGAAGAAGGTTTGCAAGAGAGGTTCGAAAGACATAAATTTCATGAAAAGGCACTAGTTGCTGGCCTTGAAGCAATGGGTCTTACTTTATTTGGTGATGCTCGCTATAAAATGCCGGTTGTAACTTGTGTGAATATTCCTGAAGGAGTAAACGGCGATGCGGTTCGTTCAACGATGGCTAAAGAGTTTGGAGTGGAGATAGCAAGCACTTTTGGTTCGCTTGCAGGAAAGATTTGGCGTATTGGCTCAATGGGCTTCAGCTGTCGAAAAGAAAATATCTTAAAAGTTTTAGCAGCGTTAGAGGCTTCTGTTTATCGTCACGGTGGTAAAATAAATTCCGGCGAAGCTCTTCAAGCAGCACTAGATGTATATGAAGGAAAAGTAGTATCTAGCATAAAATAAATGGTGAATTATCATAGGAATTTATATGTTAATAGAAGACTCTTTAAAGTTCATTGAAAGATGACTTTAAAGAGTTTTTTTGCGCAGATTTGCCCCATCTCACACCAAGTTAAGTACTTATATGGAGAAATGGTTGCTTTCCCGATAAAATTGGTTGCCGTAAATGTAGAATCTGTAGCTTTAACAGTGCAATTTGTTGCTCTTTTACAATTTATAACTTTTTAGTTGAGTGTTTGTACTTGATAATATTAGCGACCATTGTGTCAGCCGCAATATGAGGAACAATTGAGTTAGAAACAGGGTTGCCGGAGGAACTTTGGTACCTGAGAAAAAAGGCAGCATTCATTGATAAAGAAGCACTGAGCAGCCGGAATTACAGCTATTAGTGATCAGAACAGGATCTAGCCTCTCATTATGCAATACATCTACATCATGTCTCTACACATTCCAAGAATGCGTTTAGTCATTCTAAACAAAAAAAACTTATTCTAATTATTCACTATAGATAGTGACTTTTATATTTGCAAACATTAAAATCTAATTATTAACCTAATTCAGAATACTCAGAAATCAAATGAGGATTAATGGTTTAATACTTTATTGTTTTGCACGTATTCATTTTTAGAATAGTTTTTTGGAGAGAAAGGAGGGGGGATTTTAGTAACAAATAGTTGGTGTTAGTATGGTTTATTGCCAGTAAATTCTGAGTACAGAAGAGAAACAGAAACTCATTCACGCAAAATTATATTTTTGATCGAACTGTATTACCAAAAATACGAATAACAGTGAAAAGGAGTGGGGTGTAAAATGACGTTAAATTTAGATAGTCAAGCTACAAAAGATATCCAGCTACAAGATTCTATGGGGCTGGATGAGTCACTAAATCCGAAAACTGGAGAGAAGAGGACGGTAGGTCCAATAGCTTATTTGTTTATGTGGATTGGAGACGGCGTTAATTTAGGAAATATGACGTTGGGAGCTAGTTTGGTTGTGGCGGGAATCGCTACACTAAACATTTTTCAAACATTCGCCGCAGCTATTATCGCAATTGGCATCATTTCAACTGTTTTTGCTTTAAATGACAGGCTCGGATACAGATCGGGAATACCATATGTGGTTCAGCTCAGAATGTCCTTTGGGGTGCAAGGATCTGTCATATCTTCACTATTGCGTGGTATACCTGCTATCATTTGGTACGGTTTTCAAAGTTGGATTGGAGGTACTGCTTTAAATGAGATAGCTAAGATTGTTACGGGTGGTAAGTTTGATAGTGTTGTCATTTGCTTTATAGTGCTTCAATTGGTACAAATTTTACTTTCATTGTATGGTTTCCATGCAATAAAATGGGTGGAAGTGGTTACATCAATTGTTATTATGTTAGCACTTGTCTATGTATTTGGTGTTCTGCTAACATCTCATAGCGCTGTGATTACAGATAAGTGGGTTCATGCAAAAGGTACATGGGGTTTGCCATTCTTTGCATTCATAATGATGTTTCTCGGGAATTATGCAGCTATCTTTTTAAGTGCAGGAGATTACTCAAGAGAACTAAAATCCGGTATCAGCGATGCTAAACGTGGATTTTTGTATTTTTCTCCTATTTTAATAGCGTATGGCCTTACACTTGCGATTGGTGCAATGCTTGCTTCCGCAACCGGTATATCTAATCCTGTGAAAGCATTCGCAATTGTGGTAGATAATCCCTATATTACATTTTTTGTATCTGCATTTATTGTTATGGGAGCAGTTGCAGTAAATATGGTTGCTAATATTATTCCACCGACCTATGTGATTACATTACTTACAAAACTGAAATATAAAGCTGCTGTAACTATAACTGGACTACTCGCTTTATGCTCTTTTCCTTGGTTACTTGTACAAGATTCGTCTGCAAAAGGTCTTGGTATGTTCATTCTTATCTATTCTGCATTTTTAGGCCCGATCGTTTCGATTCTACTAATAGAATATTATATATTGAGAAAACAAAAAGTAAATATTGCAGATTTGTACAATAATGACGGTCCATTTGCCGGGTATAATCCATGTGCAATGATCGCAATGATTATCGGTGCAGCTGCAGCCTTTACAATAGTAGAGCTGGCATGGATCATCGGCTTTATTGTTGCAGGTATTGCATATATTCTTCTGATGAAGTTTGCATTTAAAGATTCAAAATTCAAAAAGGGAACGATATTTGAGGGGAAATAACATAATTTTTGATATGCAATATATTAAAGTAAATAGTTTATACGAAAGTGAAGGAGTTACTAGATAAAGGGTTATTTAGCAAAGGGGGAAAAACATGAAGTACGATCTTATTATTAGAGGCGGTAATGTAGTATTTAGGGATGAAATTAGAAGTGTTGATATTGGAATTAAAAATGGGAAAATAACTGCTATCGCTGAGATGATTGAAGACCACGCATTAGAGGTTATCGATGCAAAAGGGCAATATGTAATGCCTGGTATGATTGATACTCATGTTCATATTTGTGAACCTGGCCGTACAGAGTGGGAAGGCTTTGTTACTGGAACAAAAGCATTGGCGGCCGGCGGTACAACTAGCTACGTTGATATGCCTTTGAATGCTTTGCCTGCAACTATTGACAGGGAATCATTACATTTAAAAATAGAAGCAGCAAAAGGTAAAAACTATGTTGATTATGCATTATATGGAGGTCTAGTTCCTGGTAATCAGGATAAATTAGAAGAGCTATCTGACGAAGGTGTAGTTGCTTATAAGTGTTTTATGGCAACATGTGGTTCAGATATTCCAGGTGATTTTTCAAATGTGGATGATTATACGCTTTATTCTGGCATGAAGAAGTTAGCTGAATTGGACCATGTCCTCTCGATTCATGCTGAAAGCGCTATCATTACAGATCGATTAGCTGAAGAAATGGTGAAGAAAGGTAAAACAACTGCTACGGACTATGTTGCATCTCGTCCTGTCTTTACAGAAGTTGATGCTGTGAAAAGAGCGCTATTTTTAGCGAAAGAAACAGGTTGTAAACTTCATTTCGTCCACATTAGTACAGCAGAGGCAGTAGAAGAGATTACAAAAGCCCAGAACGATGGCCAGGACGTTACAGTTGAATCTTGTCCTCATTATTTTACTATTACAACAGCTCAATTCGAAAAAATTGGTCCAGTTGCAAAATGCTCGCCACCGTTACGTAACGAGGAAGAACAAGGGAAATTATGGGCCAAATTAATTGAAGGAAAGATTGATATGTTAACTTCAGATCACTCGCCATGTCCACCTGAAATGAAACATAGTGATACAAATAATATATTTGAAGTATGGGGTGGAATCACAGGAAGTCAAAACAATGTTGACTTGATGTTCGATGAAGCAGTTTTAAAAAGAAATGTTCCTATAACTGATTTTGTTCGTATGATTGCAACAAATCCAGCTAAGCGCTTTAATATGCCTACTAAGGGTGAAATTGCTATCTCAAAGGACGCCGACATCATTCTTGTTAATGCGAACCAATCTTATGTAGTTAAAAAGGAAGATCTCTATTACCGCCACAAACATAGTCCATACATTGGTAGAACCATTAATTGCCGAGTTACGAAGACTATTGTTCGTGGGAATCTAGTATTCGATCTAGAAAAAGGTATTGTAGGAGAACCTGTTGGTGAATTAATAACATATAACAAAAAAGCAATTACATTGGTATGAATACTAAAAAGTCTAACAATTCCCCTCATTATTGAGAGGAATTGTTAGTTAATAGTTTATGAGAGCTAATATCAAAGGGGGAACTGCTTATGGCTATGTATGATCTAATTATTAGAAATGGAAATATTGTCACTGCAGATTCGATTGTTCAAGGTGATATAGCTATTTCAGATGGAAAGATAAAAGAGATTTCTGTAGGGAAAACACTTGAAGCTACTGCGAATAAAGAAATTAAGGCTGATGGAAAGCATATCCTGCCAGGAATAATCGATACTCATGTTCACTTTAATGAGCCGGGCAGAACGGAATGGGAAGGTATTGAAACTGGGAGTAGAAGTTTAGCAGCGGGAGGAGTAACGACTTACTTTGATATGCCTTTAAATAGTACACCTCCAACTATTAATAAGGAAAATTTAGAGTTAAAGCGTGCTGCTTCCGAAGAAAAGGCGGTTGTAAATTATCGTTTTTGGGGTGGGCTAGTTCCAGAAAATATTAAGGATATCAAAGAGTTACATGAAAATGGTGTCATTGGATTTAAAGCTTTCATGTCTCCGAGTGGGATTACAGATTTTAATCATGTTGATGATATTACTATCTTTAAAGGGATGTCTGAAATTGCTTCTATTGGCTCTCTCTTAGCTGTTCACGCAGAGAGTACGGTTATTTGTGATCAGCTAGCTGAAGAGAAACAAAGTCAAAATAAAAGATCTGCCAAGGATTTTGTAGAATCTAGACCCATTATTTCAGAAATTGAAGCGGTAAGAAGGATTATATCTTATGCTGAAGCAACAGGCTGTAGGATTCACATTGTTCATGCTAGCAGTCGAAAAGTAGTAAAAGAAATTAGTGAAGCAAAACTACGAGGTGTAGATATTACAGTTGAAACATGCCCCCATTATTTATCTTTAACTATAAAAGACTTGGAGGAGAAAGGAGGAGTGGCAAAATGCTGTCCGCCACTTCGAGATAAAAATGAAATAGAAGATTTATGGTTGGCCGTTGCAAAAGGTGAAATTGATGTCATTGCTTCCGACCATTCGCCAGCACCTCCATCAATGAAGGAAGTAGTTAACGGTGACTACTTTAAAGCCTGGGGAGGTATTTCAGGGGCGCAATCTACTCTGAATGTTATGTTAACAGAGGGATATTTTAATCGATCACTACCACTGGAAAAAATTGTTGAATTATTGGCTACAAATCCAGCTAAGCGTTTTGGACTTTATCCTCATAAAGGTTCTATTTTGGTAGACAGTGATGCTGATTTAACCCTCATTGATCTAAACGAAAGCTTCGTGTTGGAAGAAAAAGACTTGTTCTACCGCCACAAACAATCACCCTATGTAGGAAGAACATTTAAAGGGATGGTAACAACAACCATTGTTAACGGAAATTTGGTCTTTGATAATGGATATATTACAACTCCTGAAAAAATTAGATGAGTGAATTATCACAATTAAACAAGTAACGATAGAGTTTTTGTTTAATTGTGATAATGATTAATTATTTGAAAACCCTTAAAATATAAGATAGAAGCTTAAGAGATTCTTATTTTAGTAACTCATACTCGAGAAAGTATTATTGAGATAAGGGAGATGAAAGAAATGCAAGATTTAATCAATAGTAAAGGAATGCTAGACTTGGAGAATTTGGCAGAAGAGATCTCCGCCAGACTCGAGTGGTTAGGCGAATTTGGAAGAGACCCGTCAGGAGGAATTACTCGGTTACTCTATTCAAAAGCATGGAGTGAAGCCCAGGACGCTCTGAAAGACTGGATGGAAGAAGAAGGTTTGGAAGTACAATTCGACGAAATTGGAAATCTTAGCGGAATAGTAAAAGGTAATGATACAACTAAAACGATTCTTACTGGTTCACATATTGACACAGTTACAAATGGAGGATTATATGACGGACAATTTGGAATAGTGGCAAGTGTTCTTGCGGTAAATTATTTAAAGAAACATTATGGACAGCCGTTACGAAATCTCGAAGTTGTGTCCTTAGCAGAAGAGGAAGGAAGTCGTTTCCCTTATGCTTTCTGGGGTTCCCAGAATATAGTTGGTACTGCAAACCGGAAAGATGTAGAGTTAATTTCGGACTTTAATGGAGTTCCATTCGTAAAAGCAATGAATGAAGCAGGTTTTGCTTTCAAAGACGAATCAAAAGCACCTCGTTCGGATTTGATAGCTTTCGTGGAAGTACATGTTGAACAAGGCAATGTTCTAGAGACCGAAAAGAAATCTGTAGGAGTTGTACATAGCATTGTCGGGCAAAGGCGTTATACGATTGAAGTAATAGGAGAAGCGAACCATGCAGGCACTACACCAATGGGATACCGTAAAGATGCTGTTTATGCAGCTAGTCATATGATTTATGAGTTAATTCGTTTGGCTAAGCAACTAGGTGATCCGTTAGTAATGACGGTAGGTAAAATAGAGGTCAATCCAAATATTGTAAATGTTATACCTGGTAAAGTTATTTTCACTGTAGATATACGTCATATTGACAAAAATGCAATCATTCAGTTTACGGAGATACTTACTACAAATATAAAAAAATATTCAAAAGAACATGAAGTAGAAACAACCATAAATATGTGGCTAGATGCCGATCCTGTACCAATGGATTCGAGGATTGTAGAAATCATAGAGCGTCAATGTGTTAAAAATAACTTAAATTATAAACTAATGCATAGCGGAGCAGGACATGATGCCCAAATTTTCGCCAAAACTGTTCCGACTGCAATGTTGTTTGTTCCAAGCAGAGATGGTATTAGTCATAATCCATCAGAATATACAGATCCTGCAGATCTAGTTGAAGGGGTTAAAGCACTGATAACTACTCTTTATGACTTAGCATATAAAAATTAAAGATAAAAAGGGAGTTTTAATAATGGGTTATCCTAAAGATTTATTAGCAAGCAGATCAATCATAGAACATGGTAAATATGCATTAATTGCACCAGAAGGTTTAGTAAATAATGTTATTCCAGGATTTGAGAATTGTATTATTTCTATTTTGGGCTCACCTAAACTTGGAGCAAGCTTTGTCGATTATGTTGTAACAATGAAAATAGGAGGAAGGAATAGCGATGGATTTGGCGGTCAAGTGGATGTAGAGACATTCGTTTATGTTATTGAAGGTGAAATTAAAGCTTCTGCAGGCGACCAAGAATTTGTTCTAAATGAGAGCGGCTATTTATACTGTCCCCCTGGAACGAAAATGTATTTAGAAAATCTGAAAGATACGGAATCTAAACTATTTCTATATAAACAGAAATATCGTCCATTAAAAGGCAGAAAACCATGGGTAGTTTCAAATCATGCAAATAAGATAGAATATCAAATTTATGATGGAATGCACAATGTTCATCTGAAAGATCTTTTACCTACAGATATAGACTTTGATATGAACTTCCACATTCTTTCATTTGATCCTGCGGCAAGTCATCCGTTTATTGAAACACATGTGCAAGAACATGGAGCATATTTATTGACTGGGGAAGGAATGTATAATCTAGACAACAAATGGGTTCCGGTAAAGAAGGGCGATTATATTTTCATGGGTCCATACGTGCATCAAGCAGCTTATGCAATCGGGAGAGAAAATTTAACATATGTCTACTCTAAAGATTGTAATCGTGATGTTGAATTATAAGAAGGTTGCTCAAATGAAAGATTCAAGCAAGGGTGGCGTTAAGTGGATGAAACATAGCTTGACGCCTTCTGTTTTATGTTGAAATAGACTTCATCTTACAGAATAGAACATATATGTATATTGAATATTCAACAGATATTTTCGTCGTAGGATTCCCTGATTTTGTATGAATTCTGAGAGTGCCAGAGGGAATCAGAGAGTATTATGTTTAATAAAAAAGGAGCGATTTGGATTGGGAAAAAAAGCAACTTTGACAAGCCTAGATGAAATAATGAAGGAAAGAGTTTTTGAAATTGACAAAATAGCAAAGTTTGACCTAAATGAACCACAGAAAAACTATTTCTATGAGACAGACAAAACAGTTGGAGCGATTTGGTGTCTTGAACCAGGACAGGAAGTTTATATACACTCCCACTCAAATGTTGATGATATGTGGGTATGTATGGAGGGGGAAGGAACTTATTTTCCTGACCTAGAGAATGAAATCCCGATAAAACAAGGGATGGTATTATTGGCGAAGCCTAACCAAATTCATGGGATGCGCAATACAGGAAATAGTCGATTTATGTTTGTTGGATTTGCTGCGGGTTCATTACCAATGGATATAACAAAATATTAGGATACTGACTAGATTTCGGAGGCTCTGATGATTAACATGATAAAGCAAGAGGCTACTGTTACAACATTGGCCTCATTTCAGTGGCTATTTTTTATATTTGCTAACACACTTGTCGTTCCGATTTCTGTTGGAGCTGCGTTCCAGCTTCCGACGGAAATAATCGAAATGATCATCAGATACTCCTTTATTTTCACTGGGCTGGCTTGTATTCTACAAGCATGGGTTGGACACCGTTTTCCATTAATGGAGGGTCATTCTGGGCTTATGTGGGGATTGTTATTAAATATGGGCATATCCGCCTCTGCACTCGGCCTAGATTTTGCGACTGTCGGAGGTGGTATTGCAACAGGGATTATTCTGGCGGGAGCTGTAACGGTTCTGGTTGCACTATTTAATCTCATTTCTATAGTTCAGAAAATAGTAACGCCAATGGTGATAAGTGTTTATATATTCTTATTAACATTCCATCTTATTTTTATTTTCTTCAAAGGGATGCTTAAAATATGCGAAAATGGAACTATCGATTTATCTGTTAGTTTATTTTCCATTGGTGTTGTTATATTCGTAAGTCTTTTAAAAATAAAAGGCGGAAAAGGAATGGGGAATTTCTCCATTCTAATTGGTATAATCGTAGGATGGGTTTTATACCGAATCATTTTCCCAACAGATCTTCCAATCTCAAGCTCTGGAAGCATATCATTCACCATTTTTCCGTTTGGGGCTCCAAACTTGGAGTATGGAATTATTTTCGTAACATTCGTAGCAGGTATATTGAATTTAACGAATTCTTTTGCGTCCATTAAGGCTACTGCTGAATTATATAAGGAAGAGGTAAAAGATAATCAATATAGGAGATCCATTTTTGTTACGGGTTCTTTTGGATTAATCTCTGCGATTTTTGGCTTAGTACCTTTTACGCCATTCACTTCTACAATTGGGTTTTTAGAAAGCACAAATTTATTAAAAAGAGCGCCATTCATTATTAGTGGCTTCATGTTTATGTCACTCGGATTTATTCCATCATTTGTGGGCTTTTTAGGAACTATGCCGTTAACAGTTGGAAATGCTGTTTTATTTGTTGCTTACCTTCAATTGTTTGGAACTTCGTTAAACAGTTTAAAAGGAACCTTGTTCAACTCTATAACAATTTTCCGCATAGCAGGCCCAGTGCTAATTGGAGTCAGTATTATGAATATCCCGCCAGCACTATTCGGTAGTGTTCCAGTCCTTTTGCAACCACTAATTACAAATGGTCTCATTGTAGGTGTATTTATATCAATTTTTATGGAGAAATTAATTAATTGGGATAAATTTGAAGTTAATTTAGATATGGGAAAATAGAAAAATCACATGAAATATAAGACTTCCATTAACAAGAACAGACAATTACTTTTGTGATTGTTATTCATATGTTGATTTATTAACAGCAGTTATTTTCAAAACTTAAGGAGGATGTAACGCATGCAAAAATATATTAAGGTCGGGAATCTTCAAGTTTCAGAACTATTTTATGATTTTATAAATTTAGAGGCGATACCTGGTCTAGAGATAGATCAAGCTAATTTCTGGTCCGGTTTCGACGCACTTATTCATGAATTATCTCCGGCAAATAAACAATTATTAGATGAACGTATGCAATTGCAAATGTCGATTAATAAGTGGCATAGAGAGCATAAAGAGACATTCAAATTTGACCAGTATAAATCTTTCTTGCAAGAAATTGGCTATCTAGAGCCAAGGGCAGAAGATTTTAAAATTTCGACTAGAAATGTAGATCGTGAAGTAGCTACACAGGCTGGACCACAGTTAGTTGTACCGCTGGATAATGCTCGTTATGCTTTAAATGCGGCAAATGCGCGTTGGGGCAGCCTTTATGATGCATTATACGGAACAGATGTGATTAGTAATGAAGATGGAGCGGAAGCAGGAAAAGGCTACAATCCAGTACGCGGTGCCAAAGTGATTGCTTTCGCAAAAAAATTCCTTGATGAAGCTGTAGCATTAGTCGATGTTTCACATACAGAGGTTGAAAAATATGAAATTGTTGATGGGAAATTATGTGCCACACTTAGTAATGGCATAAAAACAGAACTAAAAAATGAGTTGAATTTCTCAGGTTTTCAGGGATTACCTGATGCTCCAACGGCCATTTTGCTAGCAAATAACGGGTTGCATATTGAAATCCAAATTGACCGAGATCATCGAATTGGAAAAGAAGACTTGGCAGGTGTTAAAGACGTATATTTAGAAGCAGCACTTTCGACCCTTATGGATTGTGAGGATTCTATCGCTGCAGTTGATGCAGAAGATAAAGTACATGTTTATCGCAATTGGCTGGGGTTAATGAAAGGTAACCTAACTTCTTCTTTTGAAAGAGGAAATAATACTTTCACGCGTACATTAAATCCTGATCGAACTTACACTTCTCCGAATGGTGAAACGGTTACTTTACCTGGACGTTCACTTATGTTCGTTCGAAATGTAGGGCATTTAATGACTAACAGTGCAATTTTAGATAAAAATGAAGAAGAAGTTCCAGAAGGCATTATGGATGGCGTACTTACAGCACTAATAGCGAAACACAATTTGAAAGAAGATGTACCTTTTAAAAACTCTAATCACAACTCTATCTATATTGTAAAACCAAAAATGCATGGATCTAAAGAGGTAGCATTTGCAAACAGATTATTCAATCGCATAGAAGATATATTAGACTTACCTCGCTACACGATCAAAATCGGTGTAATGGATGAGGAACGCCGCACATCTCTTAACTTAAAAGCATGTATCTTTGAGGTAAAAGAAAGAATTGCGTTCATTAACACTGGATTTCTTGACCGAACGGGTGATGAAATTCATACATCAATGGAAGCAGGAGCCGTGATTCGTAAAAATGATATGAAAAACGCAACTTGGTTAAAATCATATGAAACGTCTAACGTGGTTGTCGGGATTGATTGTGGACTACCAGGTCATGCTCAAATCGGTAAGGGAATGTGGGCAATGCCTGATCTAATGTCGGCAATGTTAGAACAAAAAGTTGCCCACCCGAAAGCAGGAGCAAATACTGCGTGGGTACCTTCACCAACAGCTGCAACATTACATGCTTTACATTACCATCAAATAGATGTAAATGAAGTACAAAAGGAAATTTCAAGCTCACAGGATCTTCAAGATGATATATTACAACTACCACTAGCTGAAAATATGAACTGGTCAGCAGAAGAAATTCAACAAGAGCTTGATAACAATACACAAGGTATTTTTGGATATGTTGTACGTTGGATTGATCAAGGAGTTGGTTGTTCCAAAGTACCAGATATTAATAATATTGATTTGATGGAGGACCGTGCAACATTACGGATTTCTAGTCAACACATTGCTAACTGGTTACATCAAGGAATTTGTACGGAAGAGCAAGTTTTAGAAACGATGAAACGCATGGCGCAAATCGTTGATGAGCAGAATGCCGAAGATCCATTATATCGTTCAATGGCACCAAACTTCACTGATTCGGTTGCGTTCTCGGCAGCTTGCGACCTCGTATTCAATGGTTGTAAACAGCCTAATGGGTACACTGAGCCAATCTTACACAATCGTCGAATCGAAGCAAAAGCTAAAAGTGGCACAGTTGTGACGCGATGATAGGAGAATTATTTTAACATTTAATCACATGTGTTGATTAATTGAAAATATCCAGTAATTTACTAGGTAATTTAGTGATAAAACATGGCACAGGTATATTGTAGCCTTTGGATTGCTTTGGACTGAACGATTACTGCACCATTACCCAGATTGCTGAATGCGGAAGGTTGTGACTTTGTCGCATTCCTCCGCATTTTTTACGTTAATTGTGTGGTAGTTATTCATCTGTCGCTCTCCGCAAGTACAAATAAGCCAAGTGCCAAAGCTTTTGGGAATTAAATAAGATCCACTTTCCTATTCATAGAAGAAGCAGCCAAAGATGCAATTTTGGCTGCTTAGCCCTTCTCTAAAGTGTTTCCACTTTTTCGATATGAAAGAAAGTATCATTTTTTTACACAGTATCTCCATATGAGTCGTAATTCTTTGCAATAATAAACAAGGAACGCATTGTAAAGAAGTGTAGACTTCTCGAAATTGCATCTTCGGGAACTTGCAACCTCTGTAGAACGACAGCTATTCTCTCATTCTCCCACTAAGCATTTTTCTCATGAGCGTTTTAGGGAAGCTACGGACAAATATTCACCAATCCCTTTTCAACGCTTATGATGTGGAGATCCTTTCGTCAAAGCGAACCGAAAACGTATAAGTGCAAATGGAGACTTTTATGCTTTTCTTACAATTATTTTATGTGAGAAAGTGGTTAATCAACAGCCGTGGCTTACTAATAGAAGATGACAGTTAACATAAATAGTTCATATACATAACTACAAGATATCCTGCCTATAGCTCTAATATGGTCAGTAACAAAATTACTATTTTAGGTAAAGTAATCCAATGAAAAGTGAAACCATTGCCCAAGCTGTTCCGTAGAAGTTATCACGAGGAGTGAGAAAAATGAAAAAATATTTTATATTTATATTAATATTTGCTTTATTGCTTTTGGCGTTTCAAGTATTCTCAGGTTTGCTACTCACAATGTTTTATACTCCCGATTTTTATTTACAAAAAACGTCTTCAGATTCAGCAACTATTTTTGGTAGAAGCACCACGTTGTATTTAACAGGAACAATACTCATCGCTTCATTCGCTTATTTTTCATCTCAAAAGCTATTGAAAAACTAGATCGATGAAGTTGCAATACTTAATTTTTATATAAGGGGAGTTTATAAAATGAAAATTCAAATACAGCCATTACAAGAACAAATAGATCTTTGGATTGAAAAATATGTACCGGAAGAAGATTTATTTTTCTTGCGAGAAGAGGACTTACTAAATTTGGAAGATTATTTACATGAAATATTAGTCATTCCTAAAGCTGAATTTTTCAATCATGCCTCCTACTCACAGATTCAGTTAGTAAATAGTTACGAGTATTGGAGAATTTCTAATGATATTCAGTACGTTATTGTAGCTCAACCTGATTGGATAACAAATCTTAATCTGGAAGTTAAATTAGCTCTGTTCCATATTCAAGTAGAAATGGGCAGAGGTTTAATACTTCCGCTTTCATTATTCTCAATACCAGATGAAGTTCCTATAGAATATCTTGTGAAACAGAAGGGAGAGCAATATGTTGTTCTTCAAAATGATATGTGGAAAAGGTTGTCCGTTTCAAACAAGAAGAATGCGATTCAAGCATACGCTCTTGAATGGGATAGTTGGGACAGCTCAGAAGTTCCAGTTAATATTCCTGCTCATTTGAAGAAATATGCGAATTCTTTTTCAACTGAAGCTGGTGCCAACTGTTTAGCTGCAACCATTTATGCAGTTAGTAATCATTTGAAGAGAAATGATTGGATGATTCACGAATGGGTGCACCAAGGTACTTTTATAATAGGTCTTAAAAATGCCCGCTATTCCATAATAGAAGAAGAAGCATTACAAGAAGGTGATGTAGTTACATGGATAAATGATGGAGGCATGATTCAACATGCAGCCTATCACATAGGTGAGCATTTATTTTTCAATAAAAACGGTCAAACCTTCTTCAATCCATGGAAAATCATACACTGGAAAGAATTAAACGAAGAGTGGAATGCTTATACATACCGCATTTATCGTAAAGTCATTTGAAGTTGAATAAGGGGGAGGGTTATGCTTGAAGAAGAAAGTTATCATTATGGCGATGATAGGAGTATCGATTATATTATTCAGTTGTGAGAATACTAGTGTGAATGGAAATAATGAAACATTAAACGAAGATCAATTATTAATAGAAGCGCAAGAAGCTCAAATCAAAAAATTAGAAAAAGAAAATGATGAATTGTTAACCAAGTTGAATTCAACTCAAATAAACCTGAAATATGCAGGAGAACAAATAACTTACTTTCAACAATTCAGTCTAGATGCATTAGATTATTTAAGTGATAAAGAATTAGTTGTATTGGCAAAAAAACAATTGGAATACACTTTAGAAGTAAACGGTCAAATAATGCCTAAGGATGGGAAAATAGAGATTCAAGAAAATAATATTGAGATTTCTTTATCTGAAAGACAACCTGCTAATAATGCTCTACCAGTTGAAATATATAGCAAAGGTGAAATTAGTGGAAGATATGAAAAACATATGCAAGACTTTAATCCAAACCCAACAGTAACAAATTGGAGGGATGGGACAGTTGTAACTGCGATTCAGTATCAGTATTTAGAAGTTAATAGTGGTACAACTATTTCCTTTTCAATTACTGATGAGTTAAAAGAAAGATTAGGATTAGACACAACTCAGATTTCCATTGTGAAAAAATAATTATTGTAGATGAAAAGGGGTCTTATAAATTAATTATTTTTGGAAGTTAAATATTGTTAGTGCTATATATGCGTTTTTTCTTTTTGCTTCATTTGAACTTCAACTTAACTTTTATCGAATTTTGCGATTAAGTGGATGGGAAGTGAGTTCAATAAGTCTAATAACCGCAGTATTACATATTTTTGGATTTTTATTATTAACTATACTAGTTTATATGTTTGATAAAAAGTGGATGCAAGATAAAAAGTCAAAGTATTGGTCATCTATTCTTTGGCTTCCATATTTAATCATCTTTCTCTTTATTTTTGCAACACTTTTTCCAATAACATATAGAGGAGATGTCCCTTCACCAGCATCTGGACTTATTATTTTTGGTCAACTCATTATTTATCCATTTTATTTGTCCTGTATTTATTTTATTAGGTCTGCCATCGAAGGTGCTACAGAAGAAGAAGTAGCGTAATGAGTAGTCTATATTAATTAGATGGGTTGTTATAGGGATCAAATTCTTGAATTGTATAGCCTGGATTACCGTACTGATTTAAGCTATTTGCATAATTTTGCGAATTACTATCTCCAGTTTGGTTCCAGTTCTTCGGTGGACCGATATAAGTCGAAGGCATAACTGGAGCAATCGCTTTTTTCCATTGACTTTTTTCCATGCCATAGGTGTACGCCATAATACTTGACGGGGTTAATTTCAAAATATCGGAACCTAGAATGACTTCTGGTGTTGGCGCATTGAAAATGGCTAATATATGTGTACGATCCTCGGTAGCCATTTGATAATGCCACCAACCTTGAGGGACGTTCGCCACTTGGCCAGGTGTAATCGCATAGTTTTGAAATTGTTTTGTAAATGGGTTCAGTATGGATACAGTTATTGCACCAGAAATACAATACACTAACTCTGCAGCATTTGGGTGGTAATGTGGTTCTATAATATTGTCTGCACTAAGAAAAATATCTAATAAAGATGTATTTTCCAATGTATTTAATTGTTGAACCCCTAAAACATTCATAAAGTTATAGTTATCTTTTTTAAAGAATGGACTTTTATTTACATCAAAGGTGAACTGGGTGGATGGTGAAGTGTAGTCAATAGAAGAATCCATAACTCAACCTGCCTCTTAACAATTGTAATGTGTTGGTTTGCACATTCATTGCATGATATGTATTCACTTATTTTTATGTACCAAAACGATTTAAAAGGAGTCTGTTATGAACAAATCATTTAACCCAGTCATTCTGGAACAGTTTGGAGCAATTATAGGTAAAGTACATTCTTTTTCATTTCCTAAAAGACAAGGTGCTACATCAGAAGTGATTTTTTTACATACGGATAATGGTCAGTTTGTTTGTAAAGTTGCACAAACATCTCTGTACAGGGAATGGCTATTAGAGGAAGCGAGGATAATGAAGCATTGGAATGAGGAAACAAACTTACCTATTCCAACTTTCTATCAATTTGTTGAAAATAATGATGAGAGTTATTTACTAATGAGTCTAGAAAATGGAATTCCACTAAGGGAAGCGCTTCTAAAAGTAGAATCAGATAAAGAAAGATATGATCTTCTCGAATGTTTCGGCGCGCTTTTAAAGCAATTGCATGAAACAAAACCGCCAACATCGTGGGTTACAAAAGAATCTTGGCTGGATGAACAATTGGAAAAAGCTACATATAACTTACAAAACTACGATGTAGATGGGGATCAACCATTACTGGATAATTTGAAAAGGCATAAACCTGTTCCGTTCGAGCAAACGTTGATCCATGGTGACTGCACCATAGATAATATTCTTGTTTCAAATGGAAGAGTACGCACGTTTATTGATTTAGCTGGTTCAGCATTTGGAGACCCCCGGTATGATATTGCTTTAGCCATCCGATCTATTCGAAACAATGAAAAGATGTTAAATGCATTTTATAAAGGATATGGACTTCGAACAATAACAAAAGAAGAATTTGATTATTTTGATGGTGGACTATACGAGTTTTTCTAAACCTTAACTTATATTGATAATTCGGAGGTATGAGAATGAAATTTATCGGTCCATTTATCTTCTTGATTGGTATTGCAGGGTTGGCCTTTTACTTCTACGATTTATTTACTTCGACCTCATCGGAAGGACCAGAATATTTCTGGGTAGGTTTTGTTGCAATGCCTGTCATATTTGTTGGGGTTATCCTAACAGCGTTTGCTTATCGAGCTAATATAACAAAATTAGACGAAGATCTTTTAAGAAATAAAATGAGAGTTGTAGGTCAAGGATTAAAAGAGGGACTCTCGGATTCTGGTCATTATTGTTCTAATTGTGGGCATCCATCTGAACTAGATGCAAAGTATTGTTCGGAATGTGGAAAAGAGCTTCATTAGAAAACAAAGATAATAGAGGGGATAAATAGATGAACAGTTGGAAAACAATAAATTCAAGTTATGTCTTTAAAACTCCATTCGGAAATTTACGGAAAGATGATTGTGAGCTTCCAAATGGGCAAATAATAGAGAATTATTATGTCAATGAATACGCAGATTGGGTAAATGCCATCGTTCTCACAAAAGAGAAGCAGATTGTACTCGTCAAACAGTATAGATATGCAGCACAAGATTTCTTTTTAGAGATTCCAGCAGGTAAGCCTGAGGGAAATGAATCCTATGAGAATGCTATATTAAGAGAAGTAAGAGAAGAAACAGGCTTTATTACGGAAAAGGAACCTATCTTATTAGGTGAGTTTTATGTCAATCCTGCAACACAAACGAATAAAGTAATCACATTTTTAATTGTAGATGCATATAAAGCGTTTGAGCAAGAATTAGATCCTACAGAATTTATTGATGTGCATTTGGTCGATTTAAATGATATAGAATGCATGATTGCTAACGGAGAGATAAACCAGTTATTTACCGTAAGTGCTTACTATATGTCTAAATCTTATCTAAATAAATGATGAATGACATATGAACTGGAGAACACTATGAAAACATTTTTGAAATTAGTAGCTACATTGATTTTATTTATCTTCCTATATATCACAAGCTACGTACTATTATTTAATCTATCTTTGAAAAACGGTATTATATTAGGTATTGTTTTATTTACTCTGAATGCTGTTATTTTCTTTGTATGTATATATGGGCTGGTGAAAGGTAAGATATTAAAGTGGAAGCTCTATAATAGAATGGAAGTGGGGGGCCAACTATTAGGTACCCTGTTCTTAGCTTTGCTCATTATTCTATTTACCATAACAAATACTGCTATGGAAAACACCTTAGAAAATCCAACTTTTAGTGAGAAAACACATCATATATTTAATTTATTTACTTATCCATCTACTCAGAAAGATGTTATAAAACAGAAAAGACAAGGAATTACATATGTGTTTCATCCGAAAAATAGAGATACTGTTGATAAGTTTGAAGCTTTGCTTTTGGAAAAGAAACCATTTATGGATAAACTTTTTGGAAGCGAACTAAAAGACCATTTAACTATAGAAATTTATAATGATCCTACCAGTCTCCAAGCAGACTCAAATATTAATGATGTTACTGGTTATTATGATTATTTTAACAAGTCTATTCATGTACTTAAAATAAATACAGATCCTAATGATGATTGGAAGGAAAATCTAATACATGAATATACACATTACAGAATTCAGCAGTATTCTAAGACCAACCATCTTGATCAAAGAGCTGAACAAGTCCCTTTATGGTTTAATGAAGGGGTTTGTGTATTAATAGGATATCAGAATAGACAAATAAGTAGTACAACCGAATTAAAAGATATTGCTGATTTTCATTTGCTCGACTCGAGTGATAGTTTTCATGCAGCAAGAGAAAATTATAATCCATATCTTCAAAGCTATTTTGCAGTGAAAGCATTAGTTAATGATTATGGGTCAGCGATAATTCCAAAATTACTCCTTTCAAAAACAGTGGATGACTTTTATAAAAACCTTGAACAAGTGACCAGTATAAGTTTAAATGAATTTCAACAAACGTTCTTAAAAAAACTTCAATTGAAAGAGGACGAGGTAACCGAGAAATTTGCTCTAGTTTCAAGTGCAATTTTAGAACATCGATATAATGAAGCAGAAAAATTATTAACTGAAATAACAAACGAAGGCTTTACCGAAGATATTGAATACGCAAATACGCTTTTAGTACAAATCTATTTGGAACAAGGATTGTATGAAAATGCAATAAATTTATTAAATATCGAAATACAAGATAAGGAAAATCGAATGTATTTAGCAAATATAATGCAATTAGCGGAGATTTATCTTTTATTTGATACTGAAAAAGCACTGAAATATTCAGATGTTGTTGAAGTAGAAGCGAAGAAATCGCCGGGATACAATATAGATAGTGCTGTGAATTTTGCAGAAGCGCTTCGTTTAATAAATTCTAACAATCCGGTTCCTGGTTATAAACTACTGCTTGAAGAACACCAAATTTTTAACGAACCAATACTAAATGAGTTGCGCAAAAAGTTAAAAGAAGAATACCCAGAACAATTTTAAGGGAAATGCACTACTTAATAGTATTAAAAGCAAATTAAATGATGTTAGTTATCAATTTAGCCAACTAACAGTTCATGCTACGGAAACTGTAGCAACAATAGAGACAAAAACAGCTTAATTATTGGAAAAATCCCATTTGCATGAAATGGAACTTAATAGAATTAAACAAAAAATTTAACTTCAAGCATCCTATTGGGTGCTTTTTCTTTTGCCTCAAAGAAAACTTTCTAGAATTGTAATCTAAAGGTTCCAGTGAAGGCTAAGATTCATCTATTTATTTGAAGAGGAACCGAATCGGAAGATAGTGTGTTCAAAACGCAAAATATTTATAGTACGCAACATTTAAGTTGGAATAGGTTTGTTCTTACAATATTTCCATCGGTCATAAGAAGTTTATTACAAAAGTAAGGTTGGAATTAGTGTATAATATTGGTAAGTTTTAATCTGATCAATTGAGGAGGTAATTCGAAATGTCCTTTATTATAGGCTTGCTGATTACCTTATTTGTTTTTATGCTATTTTCTATAAGTAGAATTGAAAAACTATTGTAAAACAAAACGATTGTGTAACAGAACTTCTTTCAGAAATTAAAGATAAAAAGTAACGATTTTTTTGATGAGCAAAAAATAAAGTAGTAGGTGAAAAAACATGACAAAAGTAGGGTTAGTAAGGCATGGAATTACAGAATGGAATGAACTTAGTAGAGCACAAGGGATTTCTGATATCCCTTTAAATCGAGTTGGTATAAAACAAGCCCAAGCATTGGCGGAGAGGCTTTCTCTAGAGGAGAAATGGGATGTCATCATTTCAAGTGATTTATCACGTGCAAAAGAAACTGCACAAATAATCGCAAATAAGTTTAATACGTCTATTTCTATTTATGACCAGAGAATTCGTGAAATTAATTGTGGGGAAATAGAAGGAACAACTGAAGAAGAACGACTTCAAAAATGGGGAAGTAATTGGAGAGAAATAGATTTAGGTATGGAGAAATTTGAAAAAGTGGCTAAAAGGGGTTCCGAATTTTTAGAAGAAGCGGTGATTACATATAAAGACAAGCGAATACTCGTAGTAAGCCATGGTGCATTAATAGGACTTACTTTACAACAATTGCTTCCCGAAATGTTTCCAACGACATACATTGAAAATACATCCGTAACCATTCTAGAAAACATACGGTCAAAGTGGAGTTGTGATCTTTATAATTGTACAAAACATTTTTGAGAGTACTTAGTTCATAAAGTTGGAGGGATTAGTTTGAGAATAATTTTAGAATTAATTCGACTTATTTTGTTACTCGGTATTTTGGGTGCTTTCATGGGGGGGATAGTAAATAATATTTACGGATTTTTCAGAGTTGATTTAGGTAATTCTTATTTAGGTCTTCTACCAGGTTTATCGATTTTTATAGTGTTTTCCGTGCTCTATAGAAATAAGCTACAATTCTCTGGATATTACAAAGGAGACGGACGAATAAAATTGTTTAAAAGAGTGAGTATCTCGCTGGTTTCTTGTTCCTTAATTCTTTTAATAGTTGCACCATTACTTCACTGAAATCCAATTTTAAATATTTAAAAAATTTACAAAAAAACTCCTGAGTTTACTTCTTAGAGAGTTTATTTTTTTGTCGTAATTATTATCTCTCTAATTACGCATTCCTTAAACACCACGCTCCAGGTAACGATTTAATGTAGGGATAATCTTCTTTGCAAAAAAAGGTTTTTCTACATAAGTTGAAGAATATTATAAATATAACTAGGTTTAAGAAAAACATACAATCGGGCTTATAAGTGGATAAAATGACATAAGTGATTTTGAAAAGGGGGTAATTCGTTGTTGGACAGAAATTTTTCTAATAAATAACTTAGATTGTTTACTTTGTATTTAACGTTAATTGCTATTTTCATTGCAGCAATTTCATTTTTTCTAGATTTTTATCCGGGTGGTTATTCACTTCAATACGAAAATCAAGACAAAATAACTCTAGTCAAAAAATTTTTTTTACAAAAAGAGAAATTTGTCATCGAAGCCACAACAGAAAATGAACTTAAAGTTGCATTATTAAAACATGAGGTAAATTTTGTGAAATCATTATGGTTTATGAGTCTATGCGTATTTCTAATTTTTATAAATTCATTAGCTTTGTATTACCATCTGAAATATAAACAAGCGTTTTTATTAGTTTTGACATTTTTTATATTACTAATTCCAATAGATACTTATGTCTTTATCTAGAGTTTGAATTTTATTGAAAAATTATTAATGGGGTTAATCACAATGTAGAAATACTGTTCCTTCCTTTGGTAAAGGTTTAGTAAAAAGAGGGTTTTTAACGAAGAAAATACGGTAGTTTTTATTGTAATAGTACCATTTATTTTGAATTACTAATGCATAATATTTCACATTATTAATATTAAAGAAGGAGTACATATGAAAACTGAAAATGGTGAATACCACGTAGTTATCAATGAAATCCAACACTGGATAAAAATTGAAGGGAAAGAAAATAATACGATCCCATTAATTATTATTCATGGTGGTCCAGGAGGAAACCTATATACTTTTGAACGAACTGTTGGTCCATATCTTGCTAAGGAAAGAACAGTTGTATATTACGAACAGCGTGGATGCGGAAGAAGTGAAAAACCTAACTCGGATAATGCATATTCAATTCATGAATTAATAGATGACTTCAAGAAAATTCTTTAATGGATGGATATCAAGAAAGTTGATTTATTAGGATACTCATTTGGTGGGGAACTAGCACTTGAATTTAGTTATGCACTTCCAACTATTATTAACAAAATAGTGCTATCTGGGCCAAGCTTAATAGCTTTAAAGACGCAATATATGATACAAATAGCTGGTTTCGTCTCGATTGCAGAATCTTCCTTAGTAAATAAAATAGAAGAAATACTTGGTGAAAATACTTCGATAGAAAATAAATATAAAGCGGTTTGGGAAATTGTAGATAGTAATACAGTTGACCGATTATTCTTTGTAGATCAAGATATTGCTAGAAATTACAGAGAGTTGGCAAAGGAAAGCAATTTGCATAATACAGGTCTGATGCTTGAAGCGTTACAGGAAATTCCAGTAGAAACACCTTTATTTGAAAGACTTCAAAGTATTCCACATAAAACATTACTTATTACTGGAGTTCATGATAGAAATACAGGGATTCCTATCTCTACTATTATTAATAGAAATCTTGCAAACAGTGAATGGAAATTGTTTAACCACAGTGCTCATTTCCCCGAATTAGAGGAAACGAATAAGTTTGTTGGAGAAGTATTGCATTTTTTGAAAAATTCTTAAACCTAATAGAAAAAGAGGGGGAAATAATGAATATTAGGCTCGCTGAAAGAAAAGACATTAACCAGTTGATTCAAATGAGATGGGATTTCACATTAGAAGACTATCAAACTAAAATATTTGATGAGAGCGATTTCGAAGCATTTAAATTAGAGTGTCATGACTTTTTAGTGAAGGCTCTCGATAGTGAAACCTGGTTTATTTGGGTTGCAGAGGAAAACTCAAAAATCGTATCTCATATCTACATAGAATTAATACAAAAAGTACCACGTCCTGGAAGGATAACTAATCCATTTGCATTTATGACAAATGTCTATACAGTCGAGGGCTTTAGAAACAAGGGAATAGGAAGTAAATTGATCACAACGATAAATGAATGGGTAGAGAGGAAGAAGTATGAATTTATCATTGTTTGGCCAAGTGATGATAGCATTGATTATTATAAGCGAAATGGATATAAGCATTGTAAAGAACCTATGGAGTTTTTTTCTTCATAAAAAGGAGGTTTTCAGATGAATACAGACAAGGAAACACCTGAAAATAGAAGAGAAAGATTAAGATTAGAAGAATTGAAAAGGAATCCAATTGGGAATTTAAATGATGCTTTTAATCGAGCAAGTAGTGGTAGTTTTATGGATATGGGTTGGAAAAGTACAGGGTTACTTATTCTTGTATTAATCGTCGGTTTTATTATTGTATCAATCTTTTTCAAGTGAAACAGTTTGTTCTTGGGAGCTTCAAAAAAATGGATGGATCACATTACTAATAGGAGGTGTAAAGTTGGAAATTAGTATTGAACATATGAGTGAGCAGATAGCAAAAAAAATACTTGGTTGGAAATACGAGCAACCATATGATTTCTATAATAATGAATTGACAGATGAATCTATTAAAGAATTACTAGATGGTTTTTACTATGCGCTTGTTATTGATAAACAAACATTGTTAGGATTTTTTTGCATTGGGGAATCTGCGCAAGTTCCAGTTGGAAACCAATTTGGTGTCTATTCAGATGACTGCGTGGATATTGGGTTAGGTATGAATCCGAAACTGGTAGGTCAAGGTAACGGTTTTGAATTTTGCTCATTTATTTTAAGTCATATAGAAAACAACCATTCTGGTATACCCATTAGATTAACTGTAGCGAAGTTTAATGAACGAGCTATTCATTTATATGAAAAACTTGGATTTGTTAGGAAAAATGAATTTACAACAGATTTTTCGGGTTTTATTGTGATGGTTAAATAATGCTTTTTCCCTGAAAGTAAGAGACATGTTTCACTATCTTTGATATTTCCAATTATCACTCCGATATATATTGTCTATATAATTATAGAGGTCATTGAATTCTTTTAATAGTGAATTATAAATTAGTTGGAACTTTAGCAATACTGGAATCTTGCTGAAGGAATAAAAATAGTAGGTGAATATAATATATGAAAAGAGCTAAAGGAAAAGTCGATTAGTAATTAATCTAATGAAATGGAAAATAGACAGTCCAACATCACGTTAACTAGCTACAATCATTTCTAGAATTTAGGAGGGAATTATTTATTGGCAAATTACGGTGAGGATCTATTCAAGGGTGCAGCATTATATTATTCACGATATAGGCCAATATATCCTGCTTCCTTGATAAGGTTTTTAATAACTAGATTTAATTTGGATGGAAGTGGCCAAATGTTAGATTTAGGCTGCGGAGATGGTAGATTAGCTTTAAGATTAACTGATTGGTTTGAAAAAATAGTTGGAGTTGACATGGAACCTGAGATGATTCAACTAGCACAAACTCTTAGCAGAGAATATCGGATTGAAAATACAGAGCGGTTTATTGGGGATGTTGAAAAATATAAAAGCAAATTCAAGGATGAGTTCAGAATGGTCACTATTGCCAAGGCTTTTCACTGGATGGATAGACCAGTCGTTCTAGATCATTTATATGAAATGATTTCTGATGGAGGTGGTATAGCTATTATAGACAATTTTTCTCCAACTGGAGTTCTCTTGCCATGGCAAAAGAAAGTGAGAGATGTAGTAGACCATTGGTACGGAAATGAAAGAAGAGCTGGTAATACGATTTATTCCCATCCAGAAATCACACATCAGGAAATAATAGCAAATTCAAAATTCGATTTAGAAGTTCATCAAATTCCACCCTATGAACTATATTGGACAATCAATTCTATAATCGGGAATCACTATTCGACTTCTTATGGTTCTAAACGCTTTCTTGGAGAAAATGTTACTTCATTTGAAGAGCATTTAAAAGAAGAACTATTGGCCATTGATCCAACTGGTGTGTTTATAGAAGAAATTAATACATCGGTAAAATTAGCTTTTAAAAAATAGGGTGTAAGTTCTAGGGGGGATGCAGTTGTTTGAAATTAGATACATAAAAAATAATGAAAAGAGTTTTTTAATGGAGATGCTTTAAGAGTCAATTCACTAAGAAATAGCGAAAAAACCACCACTAGATGAACTACTATATACAGATGAATTAAAGAAATACCACCAAAACTGGGGTCGAAAAGGTGATAAAGCGTTAATAGCGGTTGATAATGCAGGAACCCCTGTAGGTGCAGTATGGTATAGATTATTTCGCAGGGAAGAACGTGGGTATGGCTACGTGAACGATGATACGCCAGAATTAGGAATTGCTATTAAAAAAGAAGTAAGGGGAAAGGGATTAGGTACTAAATTAATGCATTCAATAATCGGAGAAGCGAGAAGTAATAGCTTTAAAGCATTATCATTAAGTGTTGATGGTAATAATACGAATACTATAGAACTCTACCGTACCTTAGGTTTTGAAGAGGTAGGGAGAGAAGGAACTTCAATCACTATGTTGTTAAAAATAACGAGATAGCTCTAGTTCAATAAGAAAACATTCAAAAGGACTTCAAACTTTGAATCCTATTTTCTCTATAAATAATATTATCAACAGTATTACTTCATTGAGACAAGAGAGATTATTGGGAGGCTTAGTTACATATATCATCGCAATTCATTTTTTACCTTTTCCGCCAATATATAGTATTTTTAATTTATTACAGGAAATGTTGCCCATTTAGTGGAACAACAGAACAAGGCCTTATTCCTTAATAAAGTAAAGCACCGATCATTGCAAGATTTAGCAATCTAAAGATAAAGAGGAATTTATTTTACATTGAGACTATGATATTTACCGTAGTCTCTTAACCTCAACTAATTCCTGTCCATTAAACTCCATTCTATAAATATCAGGTTTTGATGAGCTATGTAAAAAGGTCAAATCATAATTTAAATCATAGTATCCCATCATCAAAGTCATTACTAATCCGTGAGTGCCAATTCCTACTTTTTTCCCTATATAAGTATTTAATATTTCTTCTAAAACTTTTACAGCTCTATTTTGACAATCTGTATTCGTTTCTCCTCCATCTAAAGCGAAATTTGGCTCCAAATACGATTTTTCCAATAAAGGATATAAATCATTATCAGATATTCGCTCGTCTTCAGCCGAAAAAATTCTTTCCTTTAAGTCTTCAAATACTAAAATTTCTTGTCCTATTTGTTTAGCTAACGGCTCCACAGTTAATATTGATCGAGTGTATGGACTTGAGATGACAGTGTTAATCCCTTCATCCTTTAAAACATCAGATATTCTTTGAGCGTCTAATTTTCCTTTTTCAGTTAAGCCTCGTTTTCTTTCATTTCCTTTTTTTGGTGAATCTCCGTGTCTCAGCATATAAATGAAAGTTCTCATAATATCCCCCCGATGAATTTTTAATAAAATCCCAAATTATTTCATAGATTCCCGGCATTAATAATATCAACGAAGAAACAATAAATAAAGTTTCAATAAGGACTATGAATATAACTATTTTATTTTAACGAGAAACATCCTTCGTTAATAAATGGTGTAAACGCTAAAATAAAATGAACAGTTTCTGCTAAATAACATTGAACACTTTCGCTAATCTAATAGATTTTCAGTAAACTAGATATATTCGTTTATTGGGGGTCAGACAAGTGGAGGGAAAATTAGTGCTTTATTTAGAAATTCATCAACTCGCTAAAAGAAATTTAACAGTTTCTCAAATCGCAAATCAGTTTAAAATATCTCGAACGACAGTCTATAAATATTTAGATATGAGCTTTGAAGAGGCTTTACAACAATTTGAAGAATATAAAACAAGGAAGAAGAAATTAGATGTGCATCTGGATTGGATAGTTGCCTGGTTGGAAGAGTATCCACACTTAAGTGCGGCTCAGATTAAAGATTGGTTATTAGAAAAGTTTCCAAATCTAGAGATTGGGGACAGTACGGTTCGATTATATGTCCAAGAAGTGAGAGAGAAATATCAAATTGAAAAGACTGCTCAAATTAGACAGTATGAGGCAATACAACAACAGCCTATGGGGAAACAAATGCAAGTTGACTGGGGAGAAACAAAGCAGAAAACAGTGAGTAAAAGAGAAATAAAACTTTACTTTATCGCATTTGTTTTGGCACATTCACGCCAGAAATACATGGAATGGCAAGATCGTCCTTTTACAACAAGAGATGCGATTCGCTGCCATGAAAATGCCTTTCATTTTTATGGTGGAATGCCAAATGAAATAGTATACGACCAGGATCACTTACTGTCAGTTAGCGAGAACGCTGGTGATTTAATTCTAACTACCGACTTTCAGTCGTATGTTAAAGAACGAAATTTTCGGGTTCATCTATGTCGCAAGGCAGATCCAGAATCAAAAGGAATGATTGAAAATGTTGTCAAATTTATCAAAGGAAACTTCGCAGATAGTCGAGTTTTTAAAGATATTGATGACTGGAATGAACGAGCACTTCAGTGGCTAGAACGTACTGGAAATCACAATGTACATTACACAACGAAAAAAAGACCAGTAGAAGTGTTTCTCCTCGAAAAGCAACACTTACAACCGGTCTCTAGCCTACTTTCAATAGAAAGTATGAATGAGTCAAGTATATCAAGAAATGTAATGAAGGACAACACGGTTAGATTTGAGTCTAATCGATACTCCGTGCCGATAGGTACTTACAAAACAAAAGGAAATAATCAGGTATTCATTGAAATAAAGGGTTCAAATGACAAGCAGTTAATTATCAGAAGTAGTAAGAATCGCGAAGTCATAGCCAAACATATAATCAGCAAGGAAAAAGGTATTCTTATAAAGAATAGAAATCATGGTAGGGATCGTTCTAAAGGTATCGAGGCGTTAAAAAATGGGCTTCTATCAGCATTTGAAAATGAAGAGAAAGCTAAAGTGTACATAGAGAAAGTGCTGGAGAAATACCCGCGTTATCGTCGGGATCATTTAGAAATTTTCCGTTCAGTTTCGATAAATGATTCAACCTGGTTAGATAAGGCACTTGAGAAATGCATCAAAGAAAACATGTATAGCGCGAATGATTTTAAAGACGTTGTACTTTACTTAAAAAAACAATCTCAGCAGGAACCATTAGTTTCTATAGCACACGAGAAACGGCCGATTAATAAAGCCGATATACCAGTAGAAACACGCCCTTTAAGTACTTACACAAGCATTTTAGGAGGCGATGTTTCTTGAATCATACCGTAAAAGAAATTCAGAGCCATTTCAAACAATTACGGTTAGCTGAAACAGCAGAGGAGCTCCCACAGCTCCTTCGCGAAGCTGAAAAATCTTCCTGGACCTATTTGGAATTCCTAGAGGCCATCACCCACTTTGAATTAAAGAAAAGAGAAGCTAAAAGTGTAGAAAGACGATTGAAGTGGGCACGATTCCCTTATCAGAAAACCCTACTGGAATTTAGTATTGAAGCACAAAATTCTTTAAGCGAACGCCAACTTACTCAACTCCAAGAAATAAATTGGCTGGAACAACAGTATAATTTGATCTTATTAGGACCACCAGGAGTAGGGAAAACACACTTAGCCGTAGGCTTAGGCATTGAGGCGATTAATAAAGGGTTTCAAGTGTACTTTGTGACCATGGGAGAATTAATTCAATTACTTAAAACAGAAGAATTTGCACATAAATCACAGGTGCAGATGAAACGATTAAGAGCTTCTGATTTAGTTATTATTGATGATTTAATGTACATGGCAATGGATCAACGTGAGGCAAATCTGTTCTTCCAAATGATCAATCATCTTTATGAACAAAGTTCAATTATCTTAACATCTAATAAGAGTCCAGATCAATGGGGAGAGTTAATGGGAGATGAAGGAATTACTACAGCTATTTTAGATCGCCTTTTACATCGTGTGGAGGTAGTACACATGAATGGAGACAGTTATCGGATGAAAAACCGGCAGAATTTATTTTAGGCAAAAGTGTTCAATCTAAATTAGCAAAAAGTGTTCAATTCTACTTGACGGTTACAATATTAAACGCCAAAGTATAATTTACATACTTCTCGCAGAATGAAGGCATGGTAATAAAGACCAATCTACGCTATGCTAATCATAAAATTATTATTCTATTTGGAGAGTGAAATATGTTAAACTTTGATACGCTTTGGGATTACAATCACCCGGAAGAAACCGAACAGAAATTTATAAGTTTGTTAACGGAGGCAGTGGAATCAGGAAGCAATGAATATTTGACTGAACTTTTGACTCAAATTGCACGTTCTCAAGGATTACAAGCAAAATATGAATTGGCGCATGAGACGCTTGATCGTGCAGAGAGTTTATTAAACAAGGATTTAATTGTGGCTAGAATTAGATATTTTCTGGAAAGAGGTAGAGTTTTTAATTCCTCTTTCAGACCACTAGATGCAGTTCCGCTATTCCTTCAGGCATGGGAATTGGGAATCCAATCTGGTGAGGATGATCATGCTGTTGATGCAGCGCATATGTTGGGAATTGCTGAAGCAACTTCGGAAAAACGAATGGAATGGAATTTAAAGGCGCTAGCGTATGCTGAAAAGCATCCTAAAGCCAGCCGTTGGTTAGGTTCGTTATATAACAACATCGGTTGGGCAAAAGTGGAGAATGGAAATTTGGAAGAAGCACTTGAATTATTTAAGCGTGCGTTGGATTTCCGTAAGGATCAAGGTAACTCAAATTCGGTGTTTATTGCAAAATGGTGTGTAGCCAAGGTGCTGCGTTTACTAGGTCAAGTGGAAGAGTCTTTTGCAATTCAGAAGGAATTACTTGCAGAAACGAAACAAACCACCAATCCGGATGGATATGTATTGGAGGAAATCGCAGAGTGTCTCCTATTACTAAACAGAAACGAGGAAGCAAAACAATACCTTTCTTTATGCTACGATCGCTTAATACTCGATGACTACCTTGTATCAAATAATCCAGAACGCATAGCACGTATTAAGGAATTAGCAGGGAAATAATCATTTAGCCACACAGTTAGGATTAATGCCTATTTTCATTAAAGTATGCGAAGGAATTTGTGAAAAAATGAGTTTTATCAAGAATCACATTATAGTGGCATACTTTATATTTCCAAAAGAGTTTAAGGGTTAAAAAAAATTGGCGTTCCTACAGATAGTAGGAACGCCATTATACTTTTGAGAATCTGGTTATGTGTGATGATCGCCTACCAATAAATTAATTGGAAAATGTATATCCTTCAAATACTTTTAGCCCTTCTTCATTTAAAACTTGTTCTACTATTGCAGGCTTATTTGGGCTTTTTTCGATAACTTCTTTACATGAAATCATTATATTACTTCCTGCAATTTTTGCCAGTTGGTCATGTGAAACACTATAGACTATTTTTCCTAAATTAGACCATACCATTGCTCCTGTGCACATTACACAAGGTTCGCAGCTGGTATATAAAGTATATTCACTAAGATTAAAAATATTGTTCTCAGAGCAATAGGTACGAATAAGCCCTATTTCAGCATGATGTGTAGGATCACAATTACTATTTATTTTATTTTCTCCATACATTACAATTTCGTTGTTTTTTACTAAGATAGCACCAAATGGTTCATTTCCATCTTTTCTAGCTTGTAAAGCCATTTTTATGGCCACTTCCATAAATTTTTCATCTTTATTTATCAATTATATGACCTCCAGTTCAATACTAGTATAACAGTAATATTACTGTACTGAACGAGAACAAAGTGAGGCTATCTTTACAATCAAATAATGTTTTCGTGATTTACATATATAAAAAGAAACCTTTTTCGATTGTTTTAATCGTAGGTTTGATTTGAAGAAAAAGGATTTAGAAAGCGAATGTAGAATAAAATGAAGTAAGTTCTTTTTTGGAGGAAGAATTTAGATATAAGAATGTTATTAGGGAGATTGCAAAGAATAAAAATAATGAATTTATTATGGGGGTTCCGAGGAAATGAATTTTAAGATTATTGAGGAATTTGACGAAAACCAATTAAAAGAAGTACATAGTTTATTTAAAAATGAATGGTGGACGAAAGAACGTCAACTTCCAGAAATTAGAAAAATGATTGAGAGCAGCGGAGTTGTAATTGGATTAATAGATAATGATACAGAAGAATTAATTGGATTTGCGAGAGCAATTACAGATACACTTTATCGAGCGTTTATATTTGATGTTATTGCTAAAGAGAATTCCAGAAATAGTGGTATCGGTACCATTTTAATGAACAGTATTTTAGATCACCCACTCGTTAGGGAAGTTGATAGAGTAGAACTATATTGTCCTGAAAGGCTAGTAGGATACTATGAGAAATTCGGTTTCTCAACAGATGTAAATGGAAGTAACTTAATGAGATATAAAAGGTGATTTATTCCAAATCGAGGTATAAACTTAATGCATGTAGTGCTACACAGAATATGAAGGTGTAATCTATATTAAAAAAGGAGGTAAAACCATGGAATATAAAGTAACAACGTATGAAGATGCCATAGATGTAATAGAAGAGATTGGAATACTTCCACTTGCACCTTTAATACCTAATTTTCCTTCTTTAAACACTATTACTTTGCCAGAAAATTGGCATTCTAAAACAGAGTTTGATCCTTGGATTTGGAGAACAAAATTTCCAACTGATGGGGTTGCGGCTTACGGTAAATTCATTAAGAAAAAATCGGTACTAGTTTCATGTCAGCTTCTTCCATATGTAAAAAGTGTCTTAGGTTATGCTGAATCGGTTGAGGAACGCTATTTTAGTGGAAACGTATCAAAAGAAGCACTTGATATATACAAATTAATTAGCCAAGAGGAAGGGATAGACACAAGGGCATTAAGAATAAAGGCAGGACTAAAGGAGAAGGACAAAAAAAGAATATTTAAGAACGCATTATTAGAATTACAAGGTTCAATAGACATTGTAATTTCAGGTATACAAGAGAAAAGAAATGAAGCCGGTGAAAAGAATGGGTGGAGCAGTACATCATTTGAGACGTATGATTCTTGGGCTGTTAGAAATAGAATAGACACTATAAATACAGACAAAGAAGAATCAAGTATGTATCTTATCTCCTTTTTTTCAAATATATGCAGTATTGAAACCCTAAAGAAAATTGAAAAAATATTTGCATAGTAAAGAAAGGAATTGGGGTAATTTAAAATTAGAAGATCTTTACATTACTGTTAGGAGGAAGCTACTATGAAAAAGTTTGTTTTTATATTTGGTCCACAAGCAGTTGGGAAAATGACTGTCGGTCAAGAACTAGCCAAGTTAACAGGCTTAAAGCTATTTCATAACCACATGACTATTGATTTACTAGAGCCACTATTCGGATTTAGTCCAGAAATGTGGAGATTAACGCACTTATTTCGACAGGAAATATTTCAATCATTTTCTAAAAGTGATCATTATGGAATGATTTTTACTAAAGTGTGGTATTTTAATAAACAAGAGGATTGGAATGATGTGGAAAACATGTGTCAAACTATGTCCTCTCAAGGAGTAGATATTTATTTCGTTGAGTTAGAAGCCAACGTAGAAGAAAGATTAAAACGAAATAGGACACCACATAGACTTGAATATAAACCAACTAAAAGAAATATTGAACAATCTGAACAACATTTATTAAGCACCGTAGAAAGTTGTAGGTTGAATTCTAAAAATGGTGAAATAGAAAAGGAAAATTATTTAAGAATAGATAACACTAATTTGAGTACGGAAGAAGTCGCTCAAAGAATAATGAGAGAGTTTCAATTATAGTTTTGTTGTTCAACTAACGTTACTTAGGTGAACACTGATGCCAAGAGCCAGTTTATATTGTTATTCACTAATGAAGCACGTGAGTTGAACAGAAATTTTTCTGATATTGGTGTGTAAAAAGAAGCAAAGAACGTGTATATATGTACACATATGAATCATTTGAAAGGTTAGGAGTATTCAATTTACTGAGACCAGTTTTTATTACATTTTTAATTATTTCCATGGTTTTATTTTTAGTAGTAATAATCCCTCGACACAAAATAAAATAATGAACGGTTTTACAGTTATCAGTATTTCAATAATCTCTATTGTGATGTTTAGTCAGTTTTTATTTTATGACGCAATTATTGTCGATGAGATTAACTTAGGAGGAGATGGGGCTTCTACTTATCTGTTTTTGACAATTATAGGTTTTAGTATAATCAACACTTATCTTTTTTTTAAGAGAAGTGAAAGAACAGAAAAATTAACCTCAATAACTCCCATGAAAATTAAAAAAATTCAAAAGCTGAAAATGAATATGACTAAAAGCACTCAGTGAAATAATGGGTTCTCTTAAGAACAAAACTGCAAAAAGTCAATAAAAATGTATAACCAAAAGTACTGCAATTGGTAGCAAATCTGTCATAAGATTTCTATCAAAAAGCGGTGTTTTTTTATTTCAGTTAATTGATTTTAGATATCAATACTAATTTTATAAAAAGGAAATCTGTGGGTTTGCTAGGAGTAAGTAAATAATAGAAAAACGGAACTTTTCAGTTTTTCTAACGTATTACAATTAACAAAAGATAATAATTTTAACGTTAGACAAATTATCAGGGGAGACTAGCATGTATAATAAACAAATCAAAAAAATAGGAGGCATCTTATACTTGATTAGTTTGTGTTTTCTGTTTGTAGGCTGTTCGGAAGAAAATCCTGAACTCCAAGAAGTAGTGGATGTTTCATCAGAAGATAAAAATAGAGAAGCAGTCCAGGCTGTTCTTGAATCTGAATTTACAGTTCCGAACGAAGAATATTTGGTTATTGTCAAAAATATTAATAAAAAAATGACCGAAATTGGCAGCAACACACCTGAAGCTAATGAAGTAAATGGAGTCGAAGAGTCGGGGGTTTCAGATGAATGGCTTGCCTACGAGGATTTAGTGAAAAAAATGTATGGACCTTACTTTATGGATTATGCCTTTGAAACCCTTATTTCTAATGCTATTGCTTTTAATTACCATTATGGTTATTTAGGCTTTGGCGAAAATGTTCGGTACGAAATGATAGTTAGTGATATACAAGTAACTAAAAGTGAGAATAATAACACACCCAAGTTTTACGACTTTACCGCTCAGGTAGAATATACGAATAATGCAGGTGAAGTTTCACAACACGAAGTAAAAGGAGCGGCAATTCTTTCTGAACCAGGAAAAATTGGGAAGTTTGAAATACGGGATGATGGTGGTTTAGGAGAAAAAGTATCAGTGGATCGGTAATACAAAATAATATTGTTATTAATTAATGAAAAATAATCCATTATGATTAAGGGGGAAGTTAATCAATGGGATGGTTAATTATTATCGCAATTGCGTATTTACCAATTATTTATAGAATCCATAAACGTCTTGATTATTTAGAGAAAGAGGTTAAAAGATTAAAGGGAGAGAATCACGTTTTTTAAGTAACTGGTAGCGATCCTGCTATAAGTGTTTTTTTTACAAAATGTCAGATTACTTGAAGTACAAACCGTTTTTAGAAAGGATAAATAGTAATAAAAGATAATGATCTGAAGAATGCTGTTGAGAAATTAAAAATAGAAAATATAAAGATGGAGCATATTTCGAAAATTGGTGAAGGTTCTTGGCATAATGTCTATAGAATAGAAAGTAATATTGAAGAGGATCTTGTACTAAGAATCAGGAAAAAGAAAGCATATGGGCAATTACAAGCATATAAAGAAATTGACTTGATTACTGAATATGAATCTTCAAAGGTTTATTACAACCAGGCTAATCAGTGTTCTTTTCCCATTTGTCCTTCTTTCTTTGACTATTTCCAGGAAGAATCACTAGTATTCACCGTAGAAAGCTTTATGGGTAAAGGAAAAATACTTCAATATCTAAGCGATTCTGAAGCATTTAAAATCGGAGAAGTGTTAGGCGAATTCTTTAAGGTTATGCACAGAAAAGATCCCGAAATACAGGGATTTGGTAATATTATATGGAACGGTAAAAATCTTGAAGGAAAGAAACAACAAGAAGTGAACTACATTTGGCAAAATGAAAATGACTTTTATTTAAGTATATTAAATAGTTTGACTACGTCTGATTTAACATTTAATCGCGAAAAAGTAGTAAATAAGTTATTAAACTTAATTGAAAACAGACGAGAAAACCAGCAAAAGATATCATTAGTCAATCAAGATGTAACTCCAGAAAATATAATCCTTAATTTAGATAATGTTTCTATAATTGACCCTTTTCCAAAGTTAGATTTCGATTTGAAATATGCTGGGTATTTTGTTTTTTGTTACAAATTCCTTCTTCCTGCCTATTCTAATGCACCAAGATACCGAAAACATGCTTATAATAAAAATTCTAATATATTGAGTAGAATTGCAGACGGTTTTATGAAAGGTTACATAAGTGATAATGTGAATTTGTATAAATGTTTATTGGACGAATATATCTTGTGGACATTATTAGAGGCTCATGAACACTATGAAATATTAAATGAAAGTGAATTGAACCCTAAGACACTGCAACAAATGGGTGATAAGGACATGATTATGAATAGATTAACATTATGTTTAAATGAATTAGAAAATTTATCTTTAGATAATTCCTTCACCTTCTTCAACAACTGAGAGCTTTAGCGGAAGAACTAGGAGTTGTTAATACAGCTCTTTTTTCTTATGTAAATAATATTCTGTTTAGATTAATAGGTTCACTGTAACAAAGTTACAAATAAAAACAGAAGAAAAACCCGATTCTTGTGGAACGGGTTTTTTAGATTGGATAATATAAGATCATACTTAATCGAGTTAATGTTTCTCCTGAATTATGATAGGTATGTTGTCTGTCAGCCTTGAATCTAATAGAATCAGCATTTCTTAGTGTATATTCCATGTTATTTACACGTACAGTTAGTTCTCCTTCAAAAACCGTTATGAATTCTTCAGTTCCTTCTCTGTGCGAATCAGCGCTTAAGAATCCACCTTTTTCTATCTCGACTGAATAAACTTCAATGCGCTTATCATCTTCAAAGGGAAAGTTGGGATAGACTCGATATTTTCCATTGTCTTCAGATAATGCTTGAATTTCGCTTCTTAAAATAATTTTTGTATCTGGCTGCGGACTATTTATTAGTGAGGTAAAAGAAATTTTTAACCCATTGGCTATTTTCCAAATAGTTGTAATGGTAGGGCTAGATTCACCCCTTTCTATTTGGCCGATCATCGTTTTACTAACTCCAGTTAATTCTGCCACCTTTTCAAGACTTAATTTCTTACTTTCTCTAAAGGCTCTTAAGTTTTTTGCAATGATAAGATTTATTTCTTCCATAAACACACTCCTCTTTTACAATATAACGACTGTATTGTACAATAAAAAGTAATTCGTTATAGTGTCTATTTTAGTCATTATAACATACAATGCGGAAGGGGAGTTCAATTTGCCTATATTATCGTTTTTGCTATATGTTTTTGTTACAAGTTTTACACCAGGTCCCAATAATATTATGGCAATGTTATTTGCTAACAAATTCGGGTTAAAAAAGACAATCGGATTTTGTTTAGGAGTGGGTGCAGGTTTCTTTGTCATCATGTTATTGAGTACCTATTTTAATCTTTTACTTGAAAATTTCATTCCTAAAATTGAATTTATTATGACTATTTTAGGTGCAATCTATATGTTGTATCTGGCAATAAAAATAATTACTAGTAAAAATAAAAATCAGAACAATAAGGGAGATAAAAATAACAGTTTTTTAACAGGTATGCTTTTACAATTCATCAACCCGAAAGGTATATTATATGGCATAACTGCAACATCAACTTTCATCCTACCGTATCATACTTCACATTTCAGCTTACTATTTTTTTCGCTATTTCTTGCTTTTGTTGGTTTTATGAGCACCTTCAGTTGGAGTATGTTTGGATCGATTTTCAAACGTTCTTATCAACTTATAGAAATCAGTTTAATATAATTATGGCTGTATTATTAGTATATACTGCATTTTCTATTCTTATAAAATAATACAGGTTTTTGAAGAATATATAGTGATTAAAAGGATATGTTGCTTCTTTCTTATAATTTTGTTTACTTTTCCAATTAGTAATTTAGCAAGTTCAGAAGTCACAGAAGCTGGATGGATAATGAAAGATACTTATGCAACAAGTGAGGATATTTTATTAACATTAATAGAACCAGACATCAATACAATGATAAAAGAAAAATACGGAAAACAAATGAAGTGGGAAGTCTCTAAAGTTTTAAAAGTTGGTTTAATCGTGGATCATACTAAAAAGGAATCTGAATTTTGGTATAATGTAAAGTTGGCAGTTAGACTTGAGAATGAAAAAGATGATAGCAATGGTAATTAGTTGGATTTAATAGATATAAGAATAGATGTTCCAAATCTTTACTCTAGAGATAGGTATGAAGAAGGAAATTCAAAAATGAAGATATCGCTTATTGAATATACTCAAATAAAAGCAGTTGAGAATGAATAAAATCTTTTATAAAGCTTACCAAAATAAAGGACTTTCTAAAGTAAAAAGTAAACCACCCAATTGCCAAACTAGCAATAGGTGGTTTACTATTCTCTGCTTTATTAAAATCCTCTTTTATAGGGTGTTGGCGGGACTGTTTTACCGGTAATCACTTCTTCAGCATGAAGTGCCCAATACGGATCCTTTAACATACCTCTTCCAATAGCGACTAGATCAGCTTGGTCTTTTTCGATCACTTTTTCGGCAAGATTCGGATCTTCTAGTATGCCTACTGCAATCACTGGTACGTTTAATGCTTCTTTGTATGCTTCAGCAAACGGAACTTGGTATCCGGGAGTATTCGTTGGTTTTATTTTACCTGGAGTTGCTTCACCACCACTTGAAACATGGAATACATCAACTCCTGCATCTTTATACTTTTTAGCAATTTCTAATGAGTGCTCCAGTCCGTATCCATTGTCCATATACTCAACAGCTGATATGCGGAATAGGAGTGGCATTTCTTTAGGCATAACACTTCGAACTGCTTGAATTACTTCTACTCCAAATTTGGACAAGTCTTTTCCGTATTCATCGGTTCTATTATTAATCGCTGGTGAGTGGAATTGATGAATTAAATATCCATGTGCTCCGTGGAGTTCAATCGTATCGAATCCTGCTAATACTGCACGCCTTGCAGCATCTTTAAATTTTAAAATCATTGCTTGAACTTCTTCGGTTGTTAGAGCTCTTGGTATCTTCCAATCTACATCTACAGGAATTTCAGATGAGCCAACAGGTTGCTTAGCATCTGTTGCTTTTCTACCGGCATGTGCAATTTGAATTCCAATTTTCGCATCATATTTATGTACTTCATGGACGATTCTTTCATATGCAGGAATTTGCTCATCTGACCATAAACCTAAATCGAAATCAGTAATTCTCCCATCTGGCTCAACGTCAGTCATTTCTAGAATAATAAGTCCTGTTCCTCCAACTGCTCTAGAAACATAATGTACATAATGCCAATCATTTGGGGCACCATCTTTTGCCTCTACTGAATACTGACACATAGGGGCCATTACAATTTTATTCTTTAATGTAAGTCCTTTTAGTGTAATAGGCGAAAATAAATTTGACATTTCAACACGCTCCTTTCTTCTATTATCTTTTTATCTTTAGATGAAATCAATAAAACTGTTTGTAATAGAATTTACTCCTCATAATTATAAATTAATAGTTGTATTTATGCATCCAGCGTGTTACATTTTGTATATTAATACTAAATATACGTATAATAATACATTGGAGGAATATTAAATGAATAAAAAAATCGTTTTAGCATATTCAGGTGGTCTAGATACTTCCGTAGCAATTACATGGTTGAAAGACGAGGGATATGACGTTGTTGCAGTCTGTCTAGACGTCGGAGAAGGCAAAGATCTAGAATTCGTAAAAAACAAAGCACTAGAAGTTGGTGCTATTGAAAGTTATATGATTGATGCAAGAGAAGAATTTGCGAATGAATATGCATTGATTTCTTTACAAGCTCATACATGGTACGAAAATAAATACCCACTTGTTTCTGCACTATCTCGTCCGTTAATTTCTAAAAAGTTAGTGGAAATTGCAGAACAAACTGGAGCAACTGCTGTAGCTCATGGTTGTACAGGTAAAGGGAATGACCAAGTTCGTTTTGAGGTTTCTATTAAAGCATTGAATCCAAGTTTAGAAGTAATTGCACCCGTTCGTGAATGGAGCTGGAGTCGTGAGGAAGAAATTGCATACGCAAAAGAAAAAAATATTCCCATTCCAATTAATCTAGATAGTCCATTCTCTATTGACCAAAATCTTTGGGGACGTGCAAGTGAATGTGGTATTTTAGAAGATCCATGGGCAGCACCTCCAGCAGATGCATACGATTTAACAGTTGCATTGGAAGATGCTCCCGATACTGCAGAAATTATTGAAATCGAATTTATTAATGGTGTTCCAATTGCGCTTGATGGTGTGGAATACAAACTATACGAATTAATATTAAAATTAAATGATTTAGCAGGGAAACACGGAGTTGGTCGTATCGATCACGTAGAAAACCGTCTTGTCGGGATTAAATCACGTGAAGTATATGAAATTCCAGGAGCTCATACATTACTTCTTGCACATAAGGAATTAGAAGATATTACACTAGTAAAAGAATTGGCTCACTTTAAACCAGTAATGGAGAAAAAATTGACGGAACTTATTTATGAAGGTCTTTGGTTCTCTCCATTAAGAACTGCTTTAGAAGCATTCTTAAAAGAAACACAAGTATATGTAAACGGTACAGTTCGTGTGAAATTATTTAAAGGACATGCAATTGTAGAAGGACGTAAATCACCGAACTCTCTATATGATGAAAAACTTGCTACTTACACAGCAGACGATGAATTTAACCATGCATCAGCAGTTGGATTTATCGAACTTTGGGGTCTTCCAACTAAAGTTCATGCGATGGTGAATAAAGGAGCAGGGAAGGTGAAAGCATGACCAAACTTTGGGGCGGAAGATTTCAAAAATCAGCAGAACAATGGGTAGATAAATTTGGAGCATCTATTAGTTTCGACCAAACATTAGTAATGGAAGATTTGGATGGAAGTATTGCGCATGTTCAAATGCTTGGAGACTGCAATATTTTACCTGCAGAAGATGTGCAGAAGATTTTAGGTGGACTTGTACAATTAAAAAAACGCGCAGCAGAAAATACATTAGAGTTTACTGTTGCAAATGAAGATATTCATTTAAATTTAGAAAAAATGTTAATTGATTTAATTGGTCCTGTCGGTGGTAAATTGCATACTGGTCGCAGCAGAAACGATCAAGTAGCAACTGATATGCACCTATTTTTGAAAAATAGAGTAGCAGAAATCATCGAGTTGATCGAGCTTTTCCAAAAAACAATTGTGGCACAAGCAGAAATCCATGTGGAAACACTTGCACCTGGATATACCCATTTACAACGTGCACAGCCAATTTCATTTGCTCATCATTTAATGGCATATTTTTGGATGCTTGAAAGAGATAAAGAACGCTTTAATGATTCTATAAAACGTATAGACATTTCTCCACTTGGAGCTGGTGCGCTTGCAGGAACTACTTTCCCAATTGATCGTAAGCTTTCTGCTGAGTATTTAGGTTTTGCTCAAGTATATGCAAATAGCATGGATGCGGTAAGTGATCGAGATTTCATCGTAGAGTTTTTAAGTAATTCTTCTATGTTAATGGCGCATTTATCCAGATTTGCAGAAGAAATTATTTTATGGTCAAGCGCAGAGTTTAACTTTATCGAACTCGATGATTCGTTCTCTACTGGTTCAAGTATTATGCCTCAAAAGAAAAACCCTGATATGGCCGAGTTAATCCGTGGAAAAACAGGTCGTGTTTATGGGAACTTGATGGGCTTATTAACTGTCATTAAAGGATTGCCTCTTGCTTACAACAAAGATTTGCAAGAAGACAAAGAAGGTATGTTTGATACGGTGCATACAATCGTTGGATCGTTGAAAATATTTGAAGGCATGGTTCGTACAATGAATGTCCATACAGAGCATCTTCGAGATACAGTACACAAAGACTTTTCAAATGCGACAGAGCTTGCCGATTATCTTGCGGCAAAAGGGGTTCCATTCCGTGAAGCGCATGAAGTAACAGGAAAGCTAGTATTATTATGTATCCAACGTGGGTATTTCTTATTAGATCTTCCACTAGAAGATTTGCAAGAAGCAAGTAATTTATTCAATTCGGATATTTTCGATGTATTATCACCACTAGCTGCTGTCAAAAGGAGAAATTCCTTTGGTGGAACAGGTTTTGAACAAGTACAACTCCAAATTGAAGAAGCAAAGAAATGTTTAGCATAATAAAAACTGTAGACACTCGTTGATTACGATGTTGTCTACAGTTTTTTTATCTATCTAAAAATGAATATGGTAACATTATGATAGATACAATTATCTATTAAAACCCTTGGTAAACGAAAGAGGTGTTTCAATGATCAATCATTTAAGAAAAATATACCCTTCACTACGTATATATATAGCGGGAATTGATGATTTAGATAGTAACTATAAATGGTTTACGACAGATAAAAATGAGATTATTGGGATTTGTGAAGAGGAATTAACCGCCAAAGATATTTCGTTATTAACTACTTTTTTATTACCTCATCATATACAATTTCCAATTCCTACGTTGGAAGAAAAAAAGTGGCGAGAAGTAGTTTATTCTTCTGAATCAAATGCTCACGTTGAATTCAAGTCGAGTAATTCTTATCGTTTTGTTTATTTCTCCATCCAAAAGAATCAAATTGACCCTATTTTATTCAAAGAAGTGATACAGGAGCTTTTTGCCAAACAAGTATCTATTTTGTGGGAAAATGGACATGAAGGGGTCATTATAGAAGAACAAACAATCTATGAAGATAGTATATCATTCGAACAGATTATCGATATACTAATGAGTGATTTATATGTGAAAATCAACTTCTTTGTCGGTCCTTTTAAGAAAAGTTTGAAGGATGTAGCACAGCACTTTCAATCATTAACAAATGTAGCCAAGAAAGTATTTATCTATTCGAATAAGACTGTAGTAACGTATATTGATGCATTACCATTTCTACTTATTAATCAAACTGAACCTGACTTACGTACCGATATAAGTCAAACTATTTTACAAGAAACACTGACGGATGAAGAAACACTGAAAATGATCGAAGTGTTTTTTCAATGTAATTTAAATATATCAGAGACTTCAAAATTTTTACATATGCATCGAAATAGTCTTCAATATCGATTAGATCGCTTTTTTGAAAAGACGGGAATTGATGTACGACAATTTCACCATGCAATGACCGTTTACTTAGCATTATTATCAAGAAAATGAACTTGTTTTAATTCCCTAAATTCTTCCTAGTAAACATGCACCAGAAATGAGCAAATCTTTGTGCATATTTACCATTATCCGAATTGAGTAAATATTATATACTTTTAGTAGTTAGTGAAAGCACTTACATAGGGGGATTAAAATGGCTGAATTAAAGTTAGTGAATATTAAAAAAGTATATGATAAAGATGTAGTGTCTGTACAAGACTTTAATCTAGAAATTAGAGACAAAGAATTTTTAGTATTAGTTGGACCATCGGGTTGTGGGAAATCAACTACACTTAGAATGATTGCTGGTTTGGAGGAAATATCAGAAGGCGACCTTTTCATTGGTGAAAAAAGAGTAAATGATGTTCCACCAAAAGAGCGAAATATTGCAATGGTTTTTCAAAACTATGCGCTTTATCCACATATGAACGTTTACGACAACATGGCTTTTGGTTTAAAGCTTCGTAAATTTAAAAAAGATGAAATAAAAAAGCGTGTTGATAATGCTGCTAAAATTTTGGGACTTGAGGAACTTTTAAATCGTAAACCAAAAGCACTTTCAGGAGGTCAGCGGCAGCGTGTTGCTTTAGGACGTGCTATTGTTCGTGACGCGGAAGTATTTTTAATGGATGAGCCATTATCCAACTTAGATGCAAAGTTGCGTGTTCAAATGCGTACGGAGATCCAAAAACTACACAGACGTTTACAAACAACTACCATTTATGTAACTCATGATCAAACGGAAGCAATGACAATGGCAACTCGTCTTGTAGTAATGAAAGATGGTTTTATACAACAAGTAGGTGCACCTAAGGAAGTTTACGATGAGCCTAACAATGTTTTTGTTGGAGGATTTATCGGTTCTCCTGCGATGAACTTCTTGGATGGTAAAATAGTAGAGAATTATTTTGTCATGGGAGATGTAAAAGTTCTGGTTCCTGAAGGGAAACTGAAATTGCTTCGTGATCAAGGTTATGAAGGGAAAGATATCATTCTTGGCATTCGTCCAGAAGATATTCATGATGAACCAGTATTCCTTGATTTTTCTCAGGATACTAAAATCAAAGCATCCATAGAAGTTGCAGAGTTAATGGGCTCAGAAATAGTACTTTATTCTAAAGTGAATGACCAAGACTTTGTTGCACGAATTGACTCGCGTTTCAACGTAGTTGCGGGTGATACAATTGACTTGGCATTTGATCTAAGTAAAGCACACTTTTTCGATAAGAAAACAGAATTACGAATTAAATAAACGCATTTTTTTAGAAGAGATATACATAAATCCTATTTTATAGAGCCGCTATGGGAAATTGATTTTCCTTTAGCGTTTTTTTATGGTGAAATGATCTGGACTTTGAAAAATGATAGAGATATAGAAGTAGATTGGTAAAAAGAAAAACAACTCTATTTTTCACTTTTTGAAAGGAAGGATTGTGTGACAGTAGTTGATACCCTAAAAAGGTTTTTGGGAATATTTGTTAAAATTTAATCTAACATGAATTCGATAAAAGACGTTTTTAGAGGAAAGGGATAAGATGATAAGAAATAAAGTAGCACTCATTAGTTCTTTGGTTATTTTATGTATATGTTTGTATTTATATATATCGTTTCCTAATAATGGAACGTTAGAGGCTCGAACCATATTCATGTCATTTCCAATCCGAAATCATAATGGATATATCTTGCTTGGTATAATAGGTTCCGTTTTGTTTATAAGCGCCATGATTTTACTTGTAATAGGCATAAAGAAATATCATTTTCGAACGTTAGCAATCGTTGTAGTAGTATACGCTTTTTTACCAAAGCTTCTCATTACGATGTACCAAGAAACGTTAGCAAGTGGCATTACAGCAATTTCATACGATGGCAATGGTACTTGCAATTTTGAGTATGTGAGCGAAGACTTATTAGATGGGGAATGTAACATCGTGTTACATAATCGTAGCAATGAAGCTGTGTCATTTGAGTTAGAATTTTTAGATTCCTCTTTTATGGAGGATGAAGTACGAATGGAGTCACTTATGAATTTAGGAGGTCCGTATCGTTTTACGATAGAAAAAAATCGTAAAAAGTCTATTCATTTAGAGAAATTACTTGAATTATCAGATGTTCCTAAACATATTGACAGTGGAACATCGATGAATATTCATTTTAAATTAATTGACGGGGAGAATATACGCATTTTATAGTAGATGTTTCACTTCAATAATAGAAAGATACAATTTTCGAATAATATTTTTCATTAATTTAATAGGGTGATTATTGATTTCTAGTCGCTTAAGAAAAAAAGCCTATTTGAGAAATTTCGAATACGCTTTTTAATTTGACTAAAAACAACAATCAAGTTAAACAGAGTAAATAAAAAAAGACTGTCCAAAAAAGGAACAGTTGAATCAAATATTATTTCATTTTTTGTAATAGAGCATTCCCTTTTAAATAAACAAATCTTTCTATTTTGGCTAACCAACTAGTTCCGTTTTCTCCATTAGCTAGCTGATTAGCATGAATATTATGGAATTCTGCAACGCGTTTATTATGATCTTTTTGCCATTGGTGCAATGCATTATGTTTCAGTTTCAATCTCTCCTTTCATTTAATACATTAATTATATGCTTTTGATGGATGAAATAAAAGTAATTTTATATCCGAACTAATTCACTGCTCTTTTATACGCTCTTTTTTTGCTCGTAGTCATTTGTTTTTTGAACATGTAGCTAAGGCAAAAGGTGAAGAAGGACTTTAAGTGATTTATTGGAAAGAGCTTGGGAAATATATCAGCATTGTAGAACTATGGGACTTAGAAGCTGAATTAGTAAAAAAGAACTCTTTGGAAATAAGATGGCACTCTAACTATTAAGATATTAGGAATGATTGTAAATGGTTATTGAACAACCGGAACAAAAGAAATAGGAAATTGCTTAGTACGCTGTCCGTTTAAAAAGTGAAGTAAGGATTAATGTAAAAAGGATAAAAAGGTTACTCTTTATTATCTTTTTCTAGTAAATCAATTATTCTATCAAGTCTCTGTTCAATAGAATTAAATTTATTTGGCTTTTTAATAATGAATAAACGTACAAGAAAAAATAAGCTAATAAAAATTATGACGATAATAATTAGTCCAAATAATTGAGAGTAGATTAAATCAATTATTGTCATATAAATGCCCACATTTCCATTTTTATAGTAGAGTAACATATTTTTTCGATGATTAATTAATTTATATCGCATAATGATTGTATTACGACGAAAAGACACAAACTAGTTAATTATTGACTAATAAGGAGCCATCTCAAGTAATTTAAATGAGATGGCTTTTGTGTAAATTTGATTGATTAATCTATAAATTATTGTGATTGAATAATATGGTCATTCACAAATGCTTTTATGAAAAAAAATTCATTATCATTGGGATCCCTATTATTATCAACCTTAAAGAGCTCTAAAGCATTTTCTAGTGATGTCGATTTTACAACTTGACTTGCTGCTGTTAACTCTTTCCAATATATATTCATTTCATTTCTATCGCAAATAGATTCATGACCAAGTAGGAACATTTCAGCATCATGTTTTTGAATGTCTTTAATCATTGGCAATAACAATGATTGCTTGTAATGAAATAATGAATTTGTGGTTGTACCATAGGCACTATCCCCTAAAAAAACAACATTTTCATCTGGAATATAAATGATTGTAGAATCGTTGGTATGAGTGCTTTTGATTCTTTCAAGTATGCAAATTTTATTTCCCAAATCAATAGTTAATGTATTGTCAAAGATAACATCTGGAGACTTCATCTTAAAACTATTCCTGTTTGGCATATCAGTTTGTATTATCTTCATACACATAGCACTCATCTGATTATTATCCACATAGTTCTGGAGTGACCTATCATCATACGAATAGCTTCTCCATTCTTTTATCATTTCATTTGTTTGACTATTAACTATAACAGTCGCATCAAATTCATTCATACCTAGGAAATGATCCCAATGTGCATGTGTAAGCACTACATATTTAACTGGTGGTACATTTAGCTTCTCTATTTCTTGTAAAAAGTCTTTAGCATGCTGAGTTGAATTACCAGAATCGATTACTAAACTATATTGGTCACCACATACCAATCCTAATGTTGGTCGATCTTTATCATCTTGATTAGATAAATAATAAATAGTATTACTTAATTTATTTAACATGTTATATCTCCTCTATTCTATTAATAATAATTTTATGAATGAGAAAATCTACATGTATATTTTAAAATAAATATTTTAAGATTTTCTCATATTATTTTTTTACCATTGGACTTGTACCTCCTTTTTTTACTATGGAAAAGTATAACATATTTATTGAAAATTTTATTTACTTTTTATAAAATTTAGAATATTGGAGATAGAAAGTATGAGCATAAAGCTAAGTGTTGGTCATATTAACAATAGTTGCACACTTAGAAAATGCTTATTCTCACATAACCATACTGAATCTATACCTATCCTACTAAAATAAGTGGATCTATTTCACTAAATAAAAATCCACAAGTACAAATTACCTGGAAATTTACAATTAATTTATTGACAATTATGAATACCAGAATTATAGTTGATATTGTCAGGACTTACAATTCATTTCCAAAATCTAAAACGTTTTCGTTGGATGGTAATAACGAATTATCCATAAAATCGAATCCGTTTTCAATAAAACTAAAACGTTTTCGGAACGGTTTGCCATTCCTTTCAGAAAGGAGAGTATGGTTACATGATTAGTTATTCAGATGGCAAGGAAGACCTGGAAAATTGGATTGTTTCGGAATTGGGATTTCATCCGGATACACTTGGGAAAAGCGAAGCAATCATGTGTCTTGGAAATGGCTATATGGGATTACGCTCTGCTACAGAAGAGCCATACATGAAAGAAACACGAAATTTATTTGTTAATGGGACTTTTAATAAAGCGCAAGTTAATGAAGTCACAGAGCTGCCGAATTTGGCGGATGTTACGAAGATCGACATTCGGATAGATGGGGAACGATTTAGTCTTGAATTTGGCGAAAAGAAGGACTATATACGCCAAATAAATTTAAAGACGGCAGAGTTGACGCGAATTTTTGAATGGACCTCACCTAAAGGAAAAAAACTATCTTTTGAATTTAAACGGTTTGTCTCCCTGCATAATTTACATTTGATTGGCATGAAAATGACCGTTAAAAGTTTATCAGATCCGGTTCAAATTTCTTTTGACTCAGGTATTAATGCACAAATGAGTAATTCTGGCGCACAACATTTTCTTGAAGGTGATCGTAGAATTGTTGATAAAAAAATAATTCAATTAGTTCAAACAACAAATGAATCAAAAGTGGATGTTGTCATTAATACTACCCACAAAATTATGATTAACGGTGAGGAAATAGTAAAAGATCCTGAAATGAACATGGCTCGTCGAAAAGTATGGCTAACTTACGATTTCAGCCTTCAGCCAAACGATATACTGGAAATGGAAAAGTTAACGACAGTGTACACAAGTCGCGACAAGGAATATAAAAACTCCGACTACCAAATTCATACACTTCAAGAGAGCTCTTTGAAAGATTTACAAGATTGCTTAGAAAAAGGGTATGATTTACTTTTTCAGTCTTCTAAGAAAGAATGGAAGAACAAAGTATGGAATGCATATAACTTTGAAATTAAAAGTGAAGATTCTTTTGACCAAATTGCCTTAAGATTTTCACTCTATCATTTAACCATTATGACACCTGCACATGATGAACGTATGGGAATCGCTGCAAAAGCATTAAGTGGAGAAGGTTATAAAGGGCATTCCTTTTGGGATACAGAATTATTCATTCTGCCATTTTTCATCTTTTCAAATCCGGAAGTTGCTAAATCACTTCTAACTTATCGATATCACGGATTAGAAGGTGCTAGAAAAAAAGCGGTTGAAAATGGTTACTTAGGTGCGATGTTCCCTTGGGAAGCAGCATGGCCGACTGACGGTGAAGTAACACCGAAACTTGGTGATATTGATATCATCACGGGAGAACAAACGAAAATATGGTCTGGATTCATAGAACAGCATATTTCTGCAGATATTACTTTCGCTGTTTATCAATATTATAGTGTAACAGGTGATATTGAATTTATGGATGATTACGGTTATGAAATTATTTTTGATACAGCGAGTTTTTGGGCAAGTCGTCTTGAATGGAATGATGAAAAGCAAGAATTTCATATCAATAATGTAATTGGTCCTGATGAATACAAAGAACATGTAAATGACAACGCTTTCACGAATTATATGGCGTATTTTAATATGAAACTAGCAATCCGTTATTATGAAAAACTAAAGAAAGAAAACTCAGTAGTTCTAAAAAATTTAACTGAGCAATTAAATTTAGATGAATCGTATAAACTTTGGCAGTTGAAAGCAGAAAAAACATTTTTACCGATGCCGCGTGAAAAAGATCTAGTAATACCACAAGACGATACGTACTTACAATTAAAAGAAATTGATATTTCCAAATATAAAAATCAAGAAAAAGTTAGAACAATCTATCGTGATTTTAATCCTGCACAAATTAATACATTTCAAGTGACAAAACAAGCAGATACATTACTCTTGTTTTATTTGTTACAACAAACATTTTTACAAGATGATAACCGAATTTCAGAGACTGTTAAACAGGCTAATTTCAACTATTATGAACCGAAAACATTGCACGATTCTTCTTTGAGTTTGGCAACACACTCAATACTGGCTAATGATATTGGTGACATGGATTTAGCGTATTCTTTATTTAAAAAGTCTTGCGAAGTCGATCTAGGGCAAATGATGAATACTTCTGATGATGGCATACATGCAGCTGCTATTGGTGGGATTTGGAAAGGCGCAGTATTTGGTTTTGCCGGTATCAGACTTAGAGATGGATTGCTAAGTATCAGACCAAAATTACCAAAACATTGGCATCATATGAAGTTCACGATTCATTGGCGAGCTCAACCTGTTACATTTTTCCTTACATCATCAACCTTGTCTGTAAAAGTAGAAAACAAGGGAAAAGTTGCATTTGAGATGTATGGAAAAACCTATGAATGCAATGATTTCATTGAAATAAAATTAGATTCAATGGAGTGAACAATAGATGACAACGGATTAAGTTGTCGCAGATTACAACAAACATTTCTAGTATTCTCTTTAGATACTAATAGGAGAAAGTAACAATTGTGGGTAGATATAAAATGATTTTTCATTTTATTTACTATAGAAATTCAAATTATAGGGGGAGGAATTCAAATGAAGTTCCAAAAAAGAACGTTAGGTAGTCTACTAATAGTAGCATTATTAATGATTTTAGCTGCATGTAGTGGTAATGAGGAAGCCGGAAAAGAAAGCGAAAGCAAGGGGGGGGCTGGCAAATCTTCCAATCAAAAAATTACTATTTTCCAAAGTAAAGTTGAAATTTCTGATCAGTTAGAAGCACTAGCAAAGGAATATACGAAAGAGACTGGTGTGGAGGTCGAAGTATGGGGAACAACAGGTGATGATTATTTCTCACAGTTGCAAATTCGCATGAATAGCAATCAAGGACCATCCATCTTTAGTCTACAAAATGTTACGGAAGCTGAAAAAATGAAATCATATGTTTACGATATGGATTCAGAAGGATATGTAAAAAATATTGCTCCTGGCATGGAACTAAAAGTTAATGACAAAGTTGTTGGAGTACCGTACGGAGTTGAAGGGTTTGGGTTGGTTTATAACAAAGATCTAGTTAAACCTGAAGATGTTGCCGATTATGACTCTTTTGTACGTACATTAGAAAAGTTTAAAGCAGAAGGCATTAATGGATTTGGACTTTCAAAAGAAGCTTATTTCTTAATTGGTCATATTAGTAACTATCCTTTTGCATTGCAAAAAAACCATTATGAATACATCGATGAGTTGACAGACGGGAAAGTAACAATGGCTGAAACAAAGGAATTCCAAGAATTTGGAAAGTTTATGGATGCGATTAAAGCAAACACACCTAGTCCTTTAGATGTGACATATGATAAGGAAGTTGGGGACTTTGCTGCTGGAAAATCAGCTATGATTCATCAAGGAAACTGGGCTTATGGAATGCTTTCAGATTTTAATGTAGATTTCGAAGTAGGCATGTTGCCATTCCCATTAATGGGTAATGATAAATTGGCTGTAGGAGTAGGGAATAACTGGGCGATCAACGGTAAAAAAGATGAAGCGGAAGTTAAAGCAGCAAACGATTTCTTAAATTGGATGTTTACAAGTGAAATTGGTCAGAGATACATTGTAGAGGAATTTGGATTTGTTCCTGCACTGACAAATATCAAGTCAGATAAATTGGATTCATTATCTCAAGATGTATTGAATGCATCAAACAGCGGTAAAACAATTCCTTGGGCATTAAATTATTTCCCAGCGAATATAATCCCGAATGATTTTGCACCGAAAGCAGAAGAGTTCTTCCTTTCAAAAGATATGACTGGTAAAGAATTTATCGAAAAGCTAGATGATGCATGGAAAAGCGCAGTAAAATAATTATTCAATTAATAGTAAGATAGATGATAAACATCTGGACATCTCTTAAATGAGGTGTCCATTACTAACTATTATGTTTTTTACAAACTACATGAAAGAAGTGGTGACATGTCAAATAAAAGTAATAAGTGGTGGTATCTATTATTTACTACTCCACTATTATTAATTTTTATAACAGTCGTGATTATTCCATTTTTAATCGGAATTTATTATGCCTTTTTCGAGTGGGATGGTATTGCAGCAAATCCAAAAGTGTTTGTGGGGTTTGAGAATTTTGTCCAATTGTTTGGTGATACACGTTTTCTTGCATCTACTTGGAAAACAATATTATTTACATTATTAGCAGTTATTTCAGTTAATGTGGTAGGCCTCGTTTTTGCATTATTGGTGACATCTAAGCTTCGAACTGCGAATGCGGCACGTACGATGATATTTATGCCTTATTTAATTGGGGGATTAATATTGGGATATATTTGGCAGTTTATATTTTTAGATGTATTTACGCTTTTTGGTAAAGTAACAGGCTTTGATAATGTGTTTTTTAATTGGCTTATTGATATTGATTATGCTTTATATGCTTTAGTTTTCGTATTTACTTGGCAAATGGCTGGTTATATAATGATTATTTATATTGCCGGTATTCAAGGTATTCCAAATGATGTAATCGAAGCATCAAAAATTGATGGCGCAAACGGATGGCAAAGACTTAGGAAAATCACTTTTCCTCTTTTAATGCCAGCTTTTACAATCAGTCTTTTTTTAACACTGTCATCGGCATTTAAGATTTACGATGTCAACCTATCTTTAACGAATGGTGGACCAGCTAATTCCACAGAAATGTTTGCGATGAATATTTACAATGAAATTTTTGGTTATAGTAATTATGGATTTGGTCAAGCAAAAGCAATTGTTTTCTTCTTTATCGTTGCTGCAATTACACTTACTCAAGTCTATATTACGAAGAAGCGGGAGGTAGAGATGTGATGAGAAAAATACGTAAAATCACAAAAGAATTATTACTCCTCGTAGTTGCGCTTTTCTTCCTTTCTCCTATCTACATAATAATTGTTAATTCATTTAAAGATCGTCAGGAACTTTATGAAAATGCACTTGCATTGCCTAAAAGTTTTAGTTTTCAATATTACCTAGAGGCTATGGAAAAAATGAATTTCTTACATGCACTTGGAAATTCGTTATATATTACGATACTATCCGTTTTGATCATTGTCGTTTTATCCTCCATGACAGCTTGGATGTTAGCTAGAACAGACAATAAGCTAAGTAAAATTATATTCATGACACTAATTGCTACCATGCTTATACCTTTCCAAACACTTATGATGCCTTTAATGCAGTTCATGAGCACAATTACGAATACACTACACATACCTATGTTCAACACTCGTGAAGGTTTAATCTTCATGCATATAGGATTTAGTTCCAGCATTTCTGTTTTTCTTTATCACGGTTTCGTTAAGTCTATTCCGATTACCTTAGAGGAAGCAGCAACTATTGACGGAGCTTCTAAATTTGGGGTTTTTTGGCGAGTTATTTTCCCAATGTTAAAACCGATTACGGTTACGGTGATGATTTTAAACGTAATTAATATTTGGAATGATTATCTATTGCCTTCTCTTACACTTACTGATAAGGGACTTCGTACAATTCCCCTGTCTACGTTCTATTTTTTTGGGGAATTTACGATTAAGTGGAATTTAGCAATGGCAGGCTTGATGTTAACGATCATTCCCGTTGTGATTTTCTATGTACTTGCACAAAAACATATTATTAAAGGAATTGGAGAAGGTGCAGTAAAATAAATCGATTCTTGCAGGAGGTGTGAACATGCGAGAGTTTTCAGGTTTCATGGGAGTAATATACGGATCAACTGAATGGATCATGCGATTTTCTACCATTAATATTATATGGTTTCTCATGAACGTTCCCATTACATTTATCATCTTAAGTCTATACTTGAATAATTTCGGCATTGAATTTGTTTTATCTTTATTGCCATTATTACTTTTCATACCGGCATTATTTATCCCAAGTACAATTGCCATGTTTGCTACAGTCCGTGACTGGGTGTTGAAAAAGGACCAAAGTTCCCTTACAAAAGCGTTCTTTGCCTACATGAAGTCTGACTACAAGAAAAGTTTTTTGTCGGGGCTAATTTTGATGTCTATTTGGCTCATTTGGATAGCGGATTTTTATTATTTTAGCAAAAACGATTTATTAAGAATGATTTTTTTGATAGTAGGAGTTACCTTATTTGTGTATTCAATTATTTTCTTTGCTCTTAGTGTACATTATCAAATGGGGATTAAGAAGTTGATTATTCATACGTTTTTTGTCACAGTTGGAAATCCTATTTTATTCTTTTTCGTCTTAACTAGCAATCTTGTTTTGTTTTATTTAAGTGCAACAAAGGTTCTTTTCTTGTTTCCTCTTTTTACAGGATCTTTAAGTGCTTATCTATGTTTCGCCGTTTTTTACCGATTAACTTTAAAGATAGAGAATAAAACACTGACCAATAAATTAGTTAATAAATATAACAGATCTGTTGATTAGCCAAAAATGACTGCTTAACTTTGTATATGCAGCATTTATATAAACTAGCATTGCCTATATTAAAGCTTGCAAGGAACGCATTGTTTATATAGTGCGCATTAGTTAGTTTCCGATAGGATTTCCGCCGGGTGAGCGATGAGCCATCACCGCCGCATTCGCGTCGTTTGAGATAGCTCATCTTCCTCACTTATCCGACAGGAGTCGCCGCCCTTCCGCTACAATCAACGTAGCTTGTTGGCTATTCTGTGTGTGCCGTCGCGAAAAGCTCAAAAAGGGACTCGTTACCATAGGATAGATGCTTTCTACTATAAGAAGATGCCATTTTTTGCTAATTGCAAGATAACTACCGTTATGTGCAATTTATGTAGTGGACATTTAATAATGTGTAATACCATGCAAAAGTAAAAGCTATATTAAGAGACAGTGGACACATTCAAAGCGTATTTTTTAGCTTATTCACTTATTGGTTATTATTTTATATAATACTACATAATGTGGATTTAGCGCGGCGGCTGAGGCAACGCCCGCGGAAAGCGAATACCAGAGCGCTAAATCCCGGTGGTTACTATTTAGATTACATGTTGCGCATTATATAAATACTGCGCATAATCCCTAATTCGTTCTATATTACGTGTAATAAAAAATGGTGGAGTACCAGAAATTATATCTTCCATACCGTAATGAAAATAAACAAATTCTACTGCTTTCCATATAAGTATTCTGTGTAAAAAAGTGGTAAACAACAGAAGTGTGAATATAAAATAAATGTAGGAAGTGACTTTTTGAAATGGCTACGATAAAAGATGTCGCCAAAGAAGCGGGAGTATCCATAAGTATTGTGTCAAAAGCATTTAATAATTATGTAGATGTCAATGAAAAAACAAGACAAAGGATATTCGATATTGCGAATGAACTGAATTATACACCAAATATAGTCGCTAAAAATTTATCATCCAAAAAACAAATGACTGTTGGATTGATATCTTCTGGTGTCCTTAACAATAATGAAAAAGACAACAATGCATTTGATATATTCAAAGGAGTCTATACCGCTGTTTCGGAAAGTCAGTTTGAATTGTCCATCTATCTTATCGATTCGTTGCGACAAAAACAAAAAAGCTATGCTCAATATTGTCGAGAGCGAAATATCGGTGGGGCAATTTTACAGGGAATTCGTATTGATGACCCGTATTATAAGGAACTAATAGATACCAATATACCTTGTGTAGTGCTTGACATTATGACAGAAACAGAAAATGGATTGATAGGAAGCGTCTCCATTAACAACTCTGATGCTAGTAGAGAGATTGCCGAGTATTTATTGGAACGTAATCATCGTGATATTGTCATCATTGCAGGTACGATAGAAACCTACGTGAATACAGAGCGTATGAAAGGAGTGCAGGATGCCTTTAAAGCTAATAATTTGGAATTAGATGATAAACACGTGCTGTATGCTCAATTTTCAGAACAAGAAGCGTATGTTTTAGCAAAAGAATATTTGCAAAGGAAACAACCTACCGCATTTCTTTGCTTTAGTGATCTAATGGCATTTGGTGTGATGAAGGCTGTAAAAGAAGCAGGATTGAGAATTCCAGAAGATATTTCCGTTACTGGATTTGATGATTTACTGCTTAGCAGTTTTACTCAACCACAGCTTACTACGATTGGCCAAAATTTTTTTGAAATCGGCAAGTTGTCAGCACTACTTTTGCTAGACTTGATCGAAAATAGAATGGATGAGAAGCATGTTTATGCACAACATCTATTAATGGAACGAGAAAGTGTTAAAACACTGTTAAATCACTGATAAAGAAAGGAAAGGAACCAAATGACCCAATATCCACAAGCTTTTATATACGATCTTGATGGTGTTATTACCGATACGGCAGAATTTCATTTTTTTGCATGGAAGAAACTTGCAGATGGACTTGGCGTATCCATAGATAGACAGTTTAATGAGCAACTTAAAGGAATAAGTCGCATGGATTCTTTAGAACAAATTCTGAAACTAAATTCTTCTTTAGTTAGATTCACTAAAGAAGAAAAAGTGAATCTTGCAAATCAAAAAAATGTGTACTATTTGGAATTAATAGAATCTATTAATTCTACAAATATTTTACCGGGTATAGAGTGTTTATTGAAAAAAAATAAAGAGCTAAATATTAAAGTTGCTCTTGGCTCAGCAAGTAAAAATGCGGTTCAAGTATTAAATCAGCTAGGACTTACGAAATACTTCGATTTTATCGTAGATGCATCTAAAGTCAAAAAAGGAAAACCAAATCCTGAAACTTTCACAACTGCCGCAGATCACTTAGGGATTCCTTATTCTAGTTGTATAGGGATAGAAGATGCTGCAGCTGGGATAGAAGCTATTAATGAAGCAAATATGTTCTCCGTTGGTGTTGGTACAATAGAACATTTATCTCATGCGGACTATTTAGTGGGGGATACTTCCAAATTGGTTTTTGAAGAAATCGTAAAGCGATATAAAGAGAAAACTGTATTTCGTTAACATACATTATGGAGGAGTGAAGGCTTTATGACCTGGAAATTGACTAAGTCAGAAATGGATAATCAAAACCTATTGTTAAACGAAAGCCTTTTATCTTTAGGGAATGGTTATTTAGGTGTAAGAGGAAATTTCGAGGAGGGCTATAAGGATACATATAATTCGATTCGAGGTACATATATCAATGCTTTTCATGATGAAATAGAAATTAGTTATGGGGAGAAATTGCATGGTTTTCCAGAGACTCAACAAAAAATCTTAAATGTCATTGATGGGCAAACCGTTGAAATCTATTTAGATGATGAACTTTTCACTTTGTATGAAGGAGAAGTTATAAGTTTTGAACGAAACTTGCATATGGATGCAGGCTATACTGAACGAATCGTACATTGGAAATCTCCGAGAGGGAAAGAAGTTAAAATCAATTTTAGACGACTCATATCTTTTGTTACAAGAGAACTTTTTGCGATAGACGTTAAAATAGAGCTGTTAAGTCAAGTGCAGCAGGTGAAGATTGTTTCGTCGGTAAATGGGGACGTTTCAAATTTTGTGGATAAAAATGATCCTCGAGTTGCTTCTGGTCATGCAAAACGATTACATGTAACAGAAGTTCGAAAGGAAGAAAATTTTAGCATTGTTAAAAATAGGACCTATGCAACCAAGCTCGAAGTGGCATGTGTCGTTTCTTCTACGGTTAATTCTGAAGAATATAAGTATGAAAGTAAAACAACGGATACTAGTGTAGAGGAGACGTATATATGTGAGGGTAAAGCTATTCATTTTACAAAGTACAATGTTTACACAGATACATTAAGGCATGAGGACACAGTTATCGAAAAAGCAATTGCTATACAACAACAGCTAAAAGCAGCAACCTTTGAAGACTTATTAATAGAACAAAAAGAATACCTCGATAACTTTTGGAGTACTTCTGATGTGATCATTAATGGAGATATGAAACTTCAAGAGGGAATTCGCTTTAATCTCTATCAACTGTTACAATCCGTTGGAAAAGATCCTGTAAGTAATATTGCTGCGAAAGGCTTATCTGGCGAAGGCTATGAAGGGCATTATTTTTGGGACACAGAAATCTATATGTTCCCGGTTTTCTTAATGACGAATCCGTCCATTGCTAAAAATCTATTACTACATCGATTCTCTATTTTAGATAGTGCTAGAGAAAGAGCGAAAGAGATGGGACATAAAAAGGGAGCTTTATTCCCGTGGAGAACGATTACAGGGCCAGAAAGTTCGGCATTTTTTCCTGCAGGAACTGCGCAGTATCATATAAGCGCAGATATTGCGTATAGTTATATCCAATATTATTTAGTAACGAAAGAGGAAACATTTTTAAGAGATTATATGGCAGAGGTCCTATTTGAAACTGCTCGTTTATGGATAGATACTGGTCATATGATAAATGACATCTTTCGAATCGATAGTGTAACTGGTCCAGATGAATACTCGTGTATTGTGAATAATAATTATTATACAAATGTCATGGCAAAACATAATTTACTTTGGGCTGCTAAGGTGTATTATCGATTAAAAGAAAATGATAGCAACTATCTGAAGCAATTATCGGAAAGGCTAAGTCTTTCAGAACAAGAAGTAAACGAATGGACCGTTGCGGGAGAAAAAATGTATCTTCCATATGATGAGAAATTCAAAATCAATGCACAAGACGATAGTTTTTTACAAAAGGATCGTTGGGATCTAGAAAATACGCCAAAAGATAAATTTCCGCTTTTGCTGAATTATCATCCTTTAACACTCTATCGGTACCAAGTATGTAAACAGGCGGATACCATCCTGGCACATTTTTTGTTGGAAGATGAACAAAATATCGAAACAATAGAAAATTCCTATAATTACTATGAACAAATTACAACACATGATTCTTCGCTTTCTTCCTGTGTTTTTAGTGTCATGGCTTCTAAATTAGGAGATAAAGAAAAAGCGTATGCTTATTTTAAAGAAACTGCCCGACTAGATTTGGAAAATACACATGGTAATACAAAAGACGGCCTTCATATGGCGAATATGGGTGGTACTTGGCTAGCTATTGTTTTTGGTTTTGCTGGTTTACGAGTTAAGGAAAGCGGTCTTTTCTTAGCACCATCACTTCCAGAAGAATGGGATTCGCTTGAGTTTCGTTTAAAATATCAAGATAGATTAATAAAGGTCAGTATGGAAAGAAATGCACTAACCTATTTGCTAATGGAAGGCGAGGAAATGTCCCTTTCTCATAAAGGAAATATTATTTACCTCCAAACTGGAAAAGAAGTGAAGATTCCATAACATCTGGTTCAAATTGAACATATAGAGTAATAAAGTCTTTAGACACGCTTTTTCGGGTGTGTCTAAAGCTTTTTTTATATGAATTAATCTCTATTAAATTACAAACAATAAGGTTCTTTTGATATAATATTCTTAAAAGAAAAAATATTCTGGAGTTGAGTTAATGATTGACGTAAGAAGGGTGCAATTAGATAAAACAGTGCGTTCAATAGTTATTTCCGATATACATGCAAATTTAAAGCTTTTTAAAGAACTCTTGAGCAAGGTGAATTATACGAATGAGGATTATTTATTTATAAACGGAGATCTTTGCGAAAAAGGGCCAAACAGCTTAGAGATTGTTAAATATGTTAGGGAGTTATCCGAGCAATCTCATAAAGTGTATATAACAAAAGGAAATTGTGATCTTGTATATCGTTATGTATTTAATGGGAGTAAGGGAATCATTCCTTACATGAACAAACAACAGAATTCTGTTTTGAATGAAATGCTAACATTACATAGTAAAACATTGGATGATTTTAATAACTTAACTGAATTAGCTCATTTTTATCGAGAGTATTTTCATGATGAAATTGGATGGATGGAATCACTGCCAAATGCTTATGAAACAGATGAATTTATTGTCATTCATGCAGGCATTGAAAACATAGAAGATTGGCATCAAACAGGAGAAGAGTTTGCTTTATATACAGAATCTTTTTATAAAAAAGCACACCAAGCTGATAAAACTGTCATAGTAGGGCACTGGCCTGTCGTGAACTATCGAGCAAAGCAGATAAGTTCACATAACCCGTTAATTGACTTGGATAAAAAAGTAATCGCATTAGATGGGGGAAATCAAATAAAAAAAGACGGACAGTTAAATGCACTAATTATTAAAAACAATACATTTTCATATACATATGTAGATGAGTTAACAGAAGAAATGATTGTACAAAAAGATTATTCCGATTTAACGAACAGAATTGGAACCGTGACTTATCCAAATTATGAAATGCAGATTATAAAGCGAGAGGAATTCTTTACTCTTTGTGAAAATAGTAAACTAGGAATAAAACAATGGATAAAAAATGAATATCTAAGAGTTAATGATGGTTTGATATTTTGTAAGACTGATCTCAGTACAACTTTTTTGTCTGTTAAACGAGATGAAAAGATTTGGCTCGTGGATAAGGAATGTGACGGATATATTCTTATTAAAAGGATAAATGGTGAAGTAGGCTGGATACCAAAAAACTGTTTGAATGTTATACTTTAAGGAATTTTTTTGAAGGATCGGTCCAATAACTGAATGATCTGGAAGGGGGAATAATTTGAGATTTTCAGAGATTCATCCGTCTCTATACCGTATTCGAGTTAAACAAAAGACCTTATTTCGTTTTTTACAAAACGTGAGAGATAGAAAAAATTTTGCAAGGAATAAGAGCAAGATTTCTTATCCTTATACATGTAAAAAACACCAATCGCTCTTAAGGAGGCGGTTGGGTGATAGCGATCCACAACTTCAAGAAAATAAAATAGTGAATCTATCCATTGCATCGAATAGAATAGATGGAATCGTCATCCACCCTGGTGAGATTTTTTCATTTTGGGAATTAGTAGGGAAAACAACTAAAGCAAAAGGATATATTGAAGGTATGCAACTCTCAAGGGGAGAAGTGAAAACAGGAGTTGGTGGTGGAATCTGTCAACTCGCAAACCTACTCTATTGGATGGTCTTACACACTCCATTAACCATTTTAGAAAGACATCATCATAGTTTTGACCCATTCCCTGACGAAGGAAGAGTTCTTCCTTTTGGAAGCGGTGCAAGTGTTTTTTTCAACTTTGTAGATTTAAGATTTCAAAATAAAACGGAACATTCCTATCAAATTCATGTTTGGTTAACTGATATGCACTTAAAAGGATCCATCTATACAAACGAAAAAGTTTATTATTCTTACCATATAGAAGAAAGAAATCACATATTTTCTAAGAAGAAAGACGAGAATTATAGACAAAATGAAATTTGGAGAAAAACGATTGATAAAAGAACAGGTAACTGTATAAACGAAGAACTACTTATTAAAAACTATGCTGAAGTAAAATACGAAATAAATTTAGACACAGCAAGCCAGGCCCCCTGTTAGAAACAAATCGTCTTTAAATAATGACTAACACAGGGAAACACAAGAATGTGTTGAAATAAAGCTTAAGTTAGATAGTTTTTCTTACTTTTATTTCTCTTTACATGCTTTTTTCACTTGAGTAACATATAACCCGGAGTGAGTGCCACATAACTTAATCTGAGTACCAGTTAACTACAAGAAAAAGTGTTTTTCTATTAAATTTACCAATAAGCTTCTAAAACTTTCACATGAAAAAAAGCGGTATTATTATTGATCAAATCATACCGCTTTTTCAATGTATATTTTAACCTAAGTCTTGCCCAGTAATGATAATATAACCGATTAAAAATATATTCAAAATGATGATTAACACGGTACATATCCATGCTAATAATTTAACGGGTAATTTATTGGCGAATTGACCCATTTTCCTTTTATCGCTAGTAAACAAAACTAAAGGTACAACTGCAAATGGGAGGGCTAAACTTAATACAACTTGACTCCACAAAAGTAGTTCCCCTGTTCCTTTTGATCCAGCAATCCAAGTCACAATAAAAGCAGGGATAACTGCTAATAAACGTGTGATCAAGCGACGTAGCCATGGGGAAATTCGTAAATGAATAAATCCTTCCATCACAATTTGACCACTCATTGTTCCGGTAATCGTAGCGTTTTGCCCGGAAGCAAGTAAAGCAACCGCAAATAATGTACTTGCAATCCCAACTCCTAACGTTGGGCTTAATAATGCATATGCTGCCTCTATTTCAGACACATTTAAACTCGTTCCATAAAATGCAGCCGCTCCAAGAATTAAAATAGCCGAATTGATAAGAAATGCTGTAGTTAAAGAAAATGTAGTATCAATAAGTGAAAATTTTAATGCCTCTTTTTTTCCTTCTATTGTTCTTTTGTAGTTTCTCGTTTGAACGATGGAAGAATGTAAATATAAGTTATGCGGCATGACTGTAGCGCCTAATATACCAAGGGAAATAAAGAGCATGCCTGGATTCGTGACAATTTCCATTTGTGGTACATACCCGCCAAATAATGCAGAAATCTCAGGTTTGGAAATAATCACTTCAAATGCAAATATAACGAAAATAGTAAACATTAATACGATGACAATCGATTCGATAATCCGAAAGCTTTTCTTTTGCAAATAAAGTAAAAGTAATACATCTAATGTGGTAATAGTAATTCCTAACAGAAGGGGAATTCCAAACAATAAATTTAAGGCTATAGCTGAACCAATAACTTCTGCAAGATCTGTTGCAATTATTGCAAGTTCCGTTAAAATCCAAAGAAAAATGGCCGTTTTCTTGCCAGTTGCGTCCCTTGTTGCTTGTGCGAGGTCTCTTCCGGTAACTATACCAAGTTTTGCAGACAATGATTGCAGTAACATGGCGATTAAATTAGAAAGTAGAATGACACTCAATAGGGTGTATCCAAAGCGTGCACCGCCGGCAATGGATGTCGCCCAGTTTCCTGGATCTACATATCCTACAGCTACTAACGAACCTGGTCCTGCAAAAGCCAAAAGTTTTCGCCAAAATCCTCCCTTAGTTGGAACATTAACTGAGCTATTTACCTCTTCCAAACTCACATTAGAACTTTCTTTCAACCATCCCTGCTGGTTGGACTTATTTTTGGATTGAGAACTCATTATTCATCCCTCCTAAATTTCTTTATATGTCAAAATGTTTCCTTAGGCCAACTTTTAAGGTAATAAAATCCACTTTTTAGTATATGTAAATATAATAACACGGTATCTTGTCTTTGTAAAAATATTTTGCTCAAAAGAAACTTTTATTACGATAGGAACTTTTTGAAAAAACGATGAGGTTGATCTGAGAATTTGATCACTCATTTTAGGATAACAGAAATAACTTGTATACCTTATCTAGCTAAACTTGTAAAAAGTTAAAGGGAAGGTAATTAAAACAAAAAACACCGCTAATAATCCTCATTAGCGGTTTTTCTTGTTCAGAATTTAGCTTGACTCTAATATTTTATTAAACTTATTCTACTAGACCGAATGCAAAAACAGTTTGTTTTTTGTATGTTTCCTGCGCATTCAATGTAACTGTGGGAAACCCATCGTGATGCAAAGAGGCGGGAGAGGCTTGTGTCTCAAAACAAACGCCTACATAAGGTTTTGAATTTCCATTCGCTAATGCAAGGTTTTCATCAAGGGAATTTGCTGTGTACATTAGTACACCAGGTTGATTTGTCTTAATTGTCATTTTACGTCCACTCGTTTCATCTATTACAACAATATTTTCTAGTTGCTGATGATTAAAGATAAAATAATGATCATAGCCATTATTTACAACCATATTTTGTGTGAATTTGGAGTTAATGCCGTCCGCAAGCTTTCTTCCATTTCGAAAATCAAATGGAGTATTCATTACGTGGATTTTCTTTCCGGTAGGAATTAATTCTTTATCCAGTTCAACAAATTCATCACTATCAATCACGATATGATGATTGTGTATCGTCGAAGCTAAATTCTCGCTTAAATTGAAATACGAATGATTTGTCATTGTAAGAACTGTTGTTTTATTCGTCTTAGCGGAATAATCTATGAGGAACTCATTTTTATTATTCAATGTATAAACTACTGTAATATCTAATTTGGTAGGGTATCTACCTTGACCATGCTCCTAATCAACAATCAAGGATTTTTTATTATTGGCATTGACGCTGGACTGGAAATGATCGAGTCTGTCTTAACCGATTTGTCAGGAAATATTATGCAACGGAATTCCAGTATGTTGACAATACTATCAACCAACGACCAATTCTTAGATACTTTAAAGGCATGCATACGTAATGTACTAGAAATCACTTCTTCAGATTCGAAAGATGTCATCGGTATAGGTGTTGCCATGCATGGCGTGGTGGACGTAGAAACAGGTACATCTCTATTTGCTCCTATATTAGGTCTGACGAACATTCCGATTAAAGCAGAACTAGAAAAGGAATTTGATCTGACTGTTAAAGTAGAAGATGATGCACGTGCGATGGCATTAGGAGAGTTTTGGTTTGGGGATCATGCTGTCTTAGATAGTATGCTTGCTGTGAATATAGGTCACGGAGTAGGAGCTGGACTTGTTGTTAACGGGAAATTATATCATGGTGCTCATGATATTGCTGGGGAAGTGGGACATATTACCATTGATCTTCATGGTGAAATTTGTGAATGTGGCAATAGTGGGTGTTTGCAAACATTTATAACTGGTCCTGCCATTGCAAGGAAAGTAACTAAGAGAACGTCACAAAATCATGATGAGTTTCCCTATTTAAGTGCAGAAAAAATCTATGAATTTGCTGAGAGAGGCAATGAAAAGTTTTCGGCAATATTAAAGGAAACCGGAAGAATTATCGGCATTGGTTTAACGAATTTAATCCATATTATTAACCCTCAAAGAATCGTTCTCGGAGGAGGAGTTACTAAGTCAGAGAAATTTATCTTACCGGAAATACTTAAAACAATTGACATGTGTACATTAACACCAAAGGCAAAACAAACTGAAATAAGGATAACTAAACTTGGTGACGATGCTACATTAATAGGTGCAGTGTCATTACTTCTAGTTGATTTATTTGACCCCAGTTAAATTTGTTTTCAATTTTACTCATAATAAAGAGGGCACAAATATTCTTGATGATAGGCGAATAAAATAAATGCATTATGTCAAAAATATATATATTGACTGGACACTAAATGGTGTCATATAATAAAGACACCAATTGGTGGCCGATTTATAAAGGGTGGGTGATTTTGAACGAGAAAAGTCAAGAGCGTGATGTTTATGTAGCTATTGCTGATCCAACTAGGCGTAAATTGCTACGTTTGTTGGCAGAGGCAGAAGAGTTACCACTTCACGAATTAACTACTCAATTTCAAATGGGTCGTACTGCTGTTTCAAAACATTTAGCTATCCTTAAAGAAGTTGGTCTAGTTGCCGATCGTAAAGTTGGGAGAGAAACAAGATATCGACTAAATGCGGATCCCTTAAGGGAAATTCAGGATTGGGTAACCTTTTATGAGAAGTTTTGGAATGATAAAGTAGCACTTTTAAAAAAATTATTAATGGAGGATTAAAAAATGAAAGATTTATCATTAGATTTTCAATTTACAAGTTCAATCAATAAAGTGTGGGAATCACTAACAGATTCAGAAGTGCTTGCGAAATGGATGTGGAAAAATGACTTTAAACCGGTCGTTGGACATGTTTTTCAATTCAGAGCGGAGCCAAATGAATGGTGGGATGGAATTTTAAATGGGGAAGTACTCGAAGTGGACGAACCTCATAAGTTGTCTTACAAATTGGGAACCGGTTCTGAAATTCATACAGTCACTTGGACTTTTACAAAGTCCGAAGATGGAGGTACCCATCTACATCTTGATCAAACTGGAATCAGTGATAATCCAGGGGCGTTCGAAGGGGCTAAATACGGTCAAACAGAAAGTATTGGAAAACTTAAAAAATTATTGGGCGAACTGTAACACTACAATTATAATGTCTGTGCAACTCCAAAAACTATAAACGATTATTGAATTAGAACAAGAACTATTGCAAAGATTGTTGATATTAGAAGTTTTTCCAGAATGCGGAAAAACGTCTTTTTAATGGAATGAAAAATCTAGTTAAATAACAGGTTTTTTCATAATTGAATTTAGCAAATGTCTTAGGATAGTTGTAGAAGAAAACTCATTTGCAATGATAAATTGCAAATGAGTTTTTATGCTATTTTGAAGAGAAGCCTCGTTGGCTGAGAAAATCTATTTTTATCTAAACATGCCATTCAAAGTAAAAGTATTTATAAATGCTTTCAATCTATTGTCTAAAGGAGAATAAAAATTTACAGTGAACCCCAATTAGTCTCGCTTTAAGTTGAATTGGTCTTGGTTCTAGTACTACTGGTCTCGAAGTTCTATAAAGTGTAAATAGATTCACCTAGCTAAGCAACACATGATTTCTATAAATTGTTTTGCAATTAGTACTGAGTACTCAAAAAGGTTCATGAAGTGGCGGAATCACTTCGCGATCAAGGTTACTACGGTAAATGAGCTATAAATACAGAACTTAAAGGTAGAGATATTCACATGTTCTATAAGAATATTAAGTACTCTGGGGAATTTATCCATCAATTAGAGGGACTCAAATCATTGCAACTAGGGGCATAACACTACGAAAAACCGTTTTTCTTGTAATAATAAATTTCTCTATTGATTCCAAAACAATTGAATAGTATATTCTAAATACATAGAATTTTACAGTGGGGGGTGATGAAATGGAAGTATTAAATCATACAAGTAGAAAGAGGGAAACGTATCAAGTTCACGTTACATACTCGGTATTGTGGGAGTGTGCACTTGGGATTGCTGCAATTACTAATACACCTATTATTAAAACGTTAGAAAAACCAGCAGATTATTGGGAGGAATTAAAAGAGTCCCTACCTGTTGGATTACTAGTGGAATTAGACTTTGTTTCAAATAAAAATACATGGAAGGCTTTGCTACAGTTGCTCCATATTGGGGACTTCAATGAGTTAAAAGAGTTTACTTCTTTTATTCAGGCACTACCTTTAGAGGATTTAACATTTATTTGTCTACCTTTTATCGGAAATAAATACCAAGAATTAAGACGAAGAGCTGCATTAGGCGAAGAATCGGCCATGAAGGAAATGATGAAGCTTACAAATGATCATTCATTTTTTCCTAACTATATTGAATTCATTTGCCAAGCGAATGGAAGACGATTAAAAGAACACCTTATTAATGTGATGACGGATTGGTATGAAGCGATTATTGAGAAAGATTTATACCGTCTTCAAACCATCTTGAAAACAGATTATGAAATGAAGAAAAAGATGTTAGATAATATGCCTCCAGAAGAGTTGGTTGAATGGGCTACAAGGGGCGTCTCATATTTGCCAGAACCTAGTATTCATAACGTGTTGTTAATCCCACAATACATCTATCGTCCGTGGAACATTGAGGCAGATATTGAAGGTACAAAGGTCTTTTATTATCCTATTGCCGATGAAAGTATTACACCTAATGATCGTTATACACCGAATAACTTTATTGTGCAAAAACACAAAGCACTCGGGGATGAGGTACGTCTAAGAATCGTTAAATTACTATATGAACACGATCGAACATTGCAGGATATTACCGAAAATTTAAATATCGGTAAATCTACCATCCACCATCATCTAAAGATATTAAGAGCAGCTAAGTTAGTGGAGATTATCGATGCAAAGTATTCTCTTAAAAGAATAGCGTTTGATGTGCTATCAAAAGAATTGGAGTTATATCTAAATCAATGAGTAGAGGGATGCTTAACAATTTATTAAAGAGCCGCCCTTTCTCTTTTTTTCTAATAAAAGGAAGTGTAAATTCTGTGTTTTTGTTAAAACAATGGAATAATCAAGTAAGAATAGTTCGTGTATTATTCTTTGTTTCTTTGGTTTCATTAATAGTTTCAGGTTGTTCCAATGGAATGACAACTGGAAATCCAACACCAAAAGATATGCTTAAAAATGGAGATGCAGATATTTTTCTTTTAGAAGATATTGTATATGCCAATGCTCAAGATATTGAATGGGTACAAGATACCTACTATACGCTAGGGAACCAAGTTGGGGAAATAACAAAACAAAAAGTATCAGCATTCAACTTTAATAATGGTACAGCAAGTAAGTTGCCTGTTGGAACGAAAATATACGCAACGGGCAAGGGATTTTACGTTGCTGTTGTTGATGGTACCGAGATACCTTACATTAAATTGTTGGAAGGTTAGTAAATGAAAATGTTAAATGAAAGCGGAAATATATCTGTAAAAAGAAATGGTAATATTGTTTAAAAGACTGAATGGTATGTTTTCAAGGGGTTGCTATGAGATAATTAGACAGTTTCCGTTGACTTGACATAGTCAAAAATTTAGTATTTTTTTACTTTTATTAACAACCCCCATTATTTCTTTAAGGGCCTTCGATGTTTGTACATGGTGTAACCATTTAGCATCCACTGTTATTTTATTTTTGGTGTGGATTTCTATAATGTCCATGTCTTGTAGGACTGTTTGGGGTGACTGGAATTCACTATTTACTTTTGCGAAAGACATTCTATTTGCAAGTGAAGGATCTAAAGCATATGCAAAATCAATGATGTTTGAATTTATTGGTAATATGATCACATCCATTTTCGGAGTGAACACCGTTATTTCTTTCTGAAATAATTCAAATGAAATTAACTCACAAAATGCTATTGAATTTTTAGCAATCGTTTTTACAGAATGGATAGACGTACCTAATAAAGAATTACTTAAACTTTGAATATCATTTTCTTTTAGCTTGGCAAAAACACCATGTTCATAGTAGGTTTTTGTAGCTTCATCCTGAATAATCACACGGAGAATCAAATCTTCAATTTTAACCTTAGTCTCTAGATATTTTAAAAATGGGTGATTTTCAATCGCTATTTTGTCTACAAATTGATTAGGCACCGGCTCGAATAGGGAGTGGATAGTGCCAAGAACAATATAACAATTAAGGGTTGTTTTCGTAGTTATGTGAATTGTAAAAAGTTCTTGCAAATTATGTCCTTCGCTTACTAGATTATATAATTGAAAGAGGGGTGGTTTCTTCCAATTTGTATGAACGATGAATTCACTTGAATCTTCTTCATGTACATGATGAAGAAATTGATTAAATATCTCAGAATATACTTGCGTATAATCATTCATAATTTTTTTAAACAGAGTATATCTTGGAGGATTTAAATAGCTAAATCCTAAGTCTTCTAATTCCTCTTGCATCTTATACAAGCCTATCTTTTCGGCAAGTGGGGAAAAGAATAATAAGGTTTCATTTGCATAAGGTATTTTCTTTTCGATTCTTTTAATTGCGAGCGTTCTCATATTATGCAGCCGATCTGCCAGTTTAACTACAGCAATTCGAATGTCAAGTATCGCCATGGAGAGAAGTTTTTCTGTGTTAACCGCACTGTACTCTTCTTTTTCAAATACACCTTTTTCAAACTTTGTTAAACCATCCACAATGTAAGCAACTTGACTGCCAAAATGCTCTTCGATTTCAGACAAAGAAACTTCGGTATCCTCCACAACATCATGCAGTAATGCACATATTAAAGTGGTTAAATCTGCCTCATACTCCGATAATATTAGACATACTTCCAGTGGATGAATAACATATGGCTCTCCCGTCGCTCTTTTTTGATAAATATGTGCTTTCTCTGAGAATTCTATTGCCTTTTGTAATTCTACTTTTTCCTCATCGGATAAGTATTTACATTTATACATGAGCAAAACTTTCACATCATTTACCAACTATCCCACCTCATTTTATTCTATTTCAACTGGAAATACTTAGATTAGACAATTATGAAGATTATAAGAGAGCAATTTTTTCTTTTTTTAAATTACTGAAGTGATATATTTCGTTTATACACATTATTTTTGTACCATCCGAAAAAATTGCAGAACCATTCGGAATGGCGTATATCTCCCTTTTATTAGATAATCCTATTATTTCTTCATCTATGCTCGGTTCGTAATGTACTTCTATACTAAAATCAACCAATCCTATCCCTTTTATTACATTGGTTTTGGGATAATCCCCATCTTTTGAAATAATACAATCATTAGATAAAACTAACGCACCTGCGCTATAACCAATTATTAAGCCTTGAAACTGCTTAATTACAGGTATTAGATTTTTTTCGTGTAATCTTTGCATTAACAAATCTGGTCTTCCTCCAATTAAATAAAGTACATCGTGTGCACTAATTTTCCTAACCATGTCGTGAGCATCCGTTTCAAACTGGAGCAGCTCCACATTTTTGTTTCCTATTATGTTGAAAGTTTGCTCAATTATTTTAAACCAGCCTTCATATTTAGATACTTCCGTTGCAAATGGAATGATTAATACTTTGTGTTCTGTCATAACATAATTAGATAATTGATGAATAACCTCTTTCAGTTCGTTGTTAAGATGATTCCCACCACCAATAAAGCATATATTTATTTTAAAAACCTTCTTTCTACAAATTTGAATAAAACTAAATGTAATCTTCTGTATATATTAACTTAAAAATCTATTCACTTCTAATTATTTTTAGAAAATTCAAATTGAAATTATTCGAATGGTATAATTAACTTAATAAGGAATTTATGGGTATATTCAAATTTCTTTTGAATATGCTTCTTTTTTTTGAAACAGGTTTAATTCTCAAACGACTTATTACAAACGCCAATAAATGGGGTGAGATGTTGGATCGAACAAATAGATACATAGAAGAGCTATACAACCAATATTACCGGGATGTCTATCAATTTGCGTTGTATTATACAAACAATAAGCAGGATGCAGAGGATATTACACAAGAAACATTTATTAAAGTGATGAGAAACTTTTCACAACTGAAGGATGAAACGAAGCAAAAAACTTGGATATTATCCATTGCTCGCAATACAGCTGTCGATATTCATAGGAAACAGGTGTTAAGACGGCTACTTCCTAGCAAGTTAGAAAAAAAGAGCCAACTTAGTGGGGAAACTGCAGAACAGCGAGTGCTGATGCAGGAGGATTGGGCTTTATTGCAAGAGGCACTACTCTCTTTAAAACCGCATTACCGTAGCCTCGTTATTTTAAAAGGATTAAAAGAATTCAGTAATAAAGAAACGGCAGCCATTTTAGGATGCACCGAGTTAAAGGTACGAGTGGATTATCACCGAGCGATTGCAAAAATGAAGAAGGATAGAAAGCTAGAGATTGGAGTGGACCTGTATGCAAGATGAAAAAGATCCTAATTGGTTAAAGGCCTTAGCAGATCGTCCAGATTTAGAACCTGACAAAGATTTCGTTGAATCACTGCGTAATAAAATTCATACTCCGATTCATTCCTCTTGGAAAAGTGCATTTGTACCAATGGTCATCATAATGCCACTAACGATTGTAGTAGCTCTAGTTCTGTTTTTTATCGTTCGGCAGGATTTTAAAACAGAAAGTGTATTTGTTAATAGCGCTGGGGCATGCGTAGATAAGCCAACAAGTTTCATCCGTGGTAGTCAGGAAATTATAGGAGATGAAGAGTATAAGTTTGTCCGTGTATCAGCAAGTCATAAAAACAAAGTAGGTGAAAAGCATCCAATGACACTTTGGGAAATGGATGATCTACAATTTGATGAAGAAAATCGCTCGTACGTACAGTACTTTGGTGGCTACGAAATCGGAGATAAGATTGCTATCTTAGATAAAGTAATGCAAGTTAAATATGATGCAACAACGAATCTAACAACCATTCGTTTTGAAAATGATACAAAATCTTATTTTCTCCTTCATTTTAAAGGCGATGCGCGAAGTAAAGTCAAGCAAGGAGAAGATATAACGCTTTACTTTAAAGTTGTTCCTTATTTGGATTGCTTTGATTATGAAACGCTTGATTATTTTAAGTTATTACTGAAGAATGAATATCTGGAAATTGAAGCGTATTTGAAAAAATAAACTATTTGAGTCGGAGAGGTGAGTAAATGCTCAAAATTCCTAGCATTCTAGATGGAGAGATCGCTAGGCAATTATGGAACTTTCATATGGATTTTACAAGTGGAATGCTCGTATGTGTCACTAGTATCCTTATTGTAATTTTATTGTTCGTTTGGGCAAAGAGGAGGGGGATGTATCATGTATCGTAGAACAGAAGGACGACATATTTTTATGGCATTGGCCATATGTTTATTTTTATTTTCTCCGCTTGTTATTTTCTTTGAACCACTTATTGTTGCGGAGACTTTGTATTATGAGCGAGGCGTTTGGATAACACAGGTTCCTAAGATTAACTTTATGCTATGTGGAATTGCGATGCTCTTGCTACTCCTAGCATTTGTTGCATTATGGCTAATGAATATGAATAAATTATCAATAGTACTCGCTGTTTTATGTACATGTGGGTGCCTTGTTCTTTTACATGGTGGATCTTTATCGTATGTATCATTATCAGGGGAAGCCATAACATTCCGTCATGCATTTTCCCAAGATAAACAAAGCTACACGTGGGATAGTATAGATAGTATTCATTATTTTGATGACTTAGAAAATGACGTCCAGCCATTTTATGTATTCTACTTTCCAGATGGAGAGGAATTTCAACTTAAGAAAAATGGTCTATTAACAGAGGAAATTCGAATCCGAATCGACCAAAAAATACGAGAGTTAAATATCCCGTTTGAGAGGATTCATGAGTGGTGATTTTATGTAAGTTCCAATACTATTTTAATTATTTCATATGTTTTTTCGAATATATATTGACTAAAAAGGCATGTAACCTATTATCTGTTTATGTTACTGATCCATTTTTTTGTTTTTTTTGAATAGAACGATTTTTTTGTTATAATATATTGAACTACAATTTATCGGAGGGCATTATATGCTGCTTTACAATTGATTCATCCTGATCGACCTTATTGAATGAAAAAAATGTTGAATAAGGAGTGTTCAGTATGGAATGGGTAAAGAATTTTTACGACAAACAATTTCAATTATATAAAGACGGCTTTAAAGGCCCGAACGAAGAGCATGAGGAAATATTGACGAAAATAGAGACTTTTGCTTCTAGACCTTTCCAGTCCATTTTGGAGTTAGGTGCTGGAGGCGGTGAGTTTGCAATAACAGCTGCTAAAAAAGGATATGATGTTACAGCTGTAGAGCTAGTAACATCTCGAATTGACTACATGAAAAAGCTGAAAAGCGAACTTAGGCTAATCGGTGATCTTGAAATCATCGAGGGGGACTTTTATAAGGTCGAACTTGATAAATCCTTTGACGTTATTTGTTATATAGATGGATTTGTCATTGGTGATGATCAAGATCAACACAAATTATTAAAACGATTGAGCAATTGGCTAAAACCCGATGGATGTATATTAATCGATATTTATACTCCTTGGTATTGGGCAAGTGTTGCAGGCCAAAAGATGAGGACAGGAAGTACACTACGAAAGTATGACTTTGATTTCATGAATTGCCGCATGCTTGATACTTGGTTTGATGAGGATGGGAAAGTTACTCAATCTTTAAGATGTTATTCTCCTCAAGATTTGAAAATGTTATTAGAGAATACTGACCTTATGCTTGTCGATATTAAACCTGGTGGGGCGATGAACTACAAGACTTGGGAGTATCATGAGAATGTTGACTTAAATGAAGCAATGTCTTATATGGTTAAACTAGTAAAAAAATAATATGTAAAGAAAGTAGATGGACAGGCTGAAATAAGTCTGTCTTTCTTTGTGTTCACTTTCAAGAAAAGAAATGAAGCAATTTAAGTTTATTTTTATACATGAAAATTTTCTCTTAAAGTGCTATAATTTTTTTATAGATGAATAGTCCTTCGGGGTCGGGTGAAATTCCCAATCGACGGTGATGAAGCAATTCTAAGCCCGTGAGCCTTTTTTAAGGCAGGATTTGGTGCAACTCCAAAGCCGACAGTATAGTCTGGATGGGAGAAGGATGTACGAGCAAGCTTATTTTCTTATGGAGAAAAATACACTTCCATACGTTTATTTGTTGTTGCGTAAATTGTAATTTTCCTAATCACCCCGTAGAGATATATCTATGGGGTTTTATTTTTGAATAAAACCTAGCAAAATTTCATACATGTAGTCCTTCGGGGTCGGGTGAAATTCCCAATCGACGGTGATGAAGCAATTCTAAGCCCGTGAGCCTTTTTTAAAAGGCAGGATTTGGTGCAACTCCAAAGCCGACAGTATAGTCTGGATGGGAGAAGGATGTACGTGCAGGCTTATTTCCTTATGGAGAAAAATACTACTTCAAGAGGTCTATTTGTTGACGCGTAAAACATAACTTTCCTAAATCCCCCTTAGAGATGTTTCTATGGGGTTTTAATTTTGAGTAAAAATTTCGAAATAGAAAAGAGGTGTATTTAATGTTCACGGGAATTGTAGAAGACTTAGGCAAGGTTAAATCGATGAAAAGCGGACTAAATAGTATGCAGTTAACGCTGGAATCTAAAAAGATTGTAGAAGACATCCATTTAGGCGATAGTATTGCGGTTAATGGTGTCTGTTTAACAGTCATTTCCTTCTCGAATAATCTCTTTACAGTGGATGTTATGCCAGAAACAGTAAAGTCTACAAGCATTCAATCTTTACAAATTGGTCATGCGGTTAATTTGGAGCGTGCAATGCCTGCAAACGGTCGATTTGGCGGTCACTTTGTTTCCGGACATGTGGATGGAACCGGCGTCATTTTAAGAAAAAGAAAAGTCGAAAACGCCGTATACGTGGATATTGACATTAGTGAAGAACTAAGTAAATTTTGTATGCTAAAAGGTTCGGTTGCAGTAGATGGCATTAGTTTAACTATTTTCGATATAAAGCCAAAGCAGCTGACTGTTTCCCTTATTCCACTTACATTTAGTGAAACACTTCTCGGCATTAAACGAGAGCATGATGTAGTGAACATTGAAAATGATTTACTTGGCAAGTACGTGATAAATCACTTGGAGCGAAAGAAAGAAAGTTCACCTATCACAATGGACTTTTTAAGGCAAAATGGATTCTAACGAAAAGGCGGTACGTTACATATGTTCAATACAATTGAAGAAGCAGTAGAAGATTTAAAAAAAGGAAAAATCATTATTGTTGTAGATGATGAAAGTAGAGAAAATGAAGGAGATTTTCTAGTGTTGGCAGATTATGCGACCCCAGAAAACATTAACTTTATGGCAACGTATGGTCGTGGGTTGATTTGCACACCTATAACCCAAAAGTTAGCGGATCGTCTTGATTTGAATCCGATGGTCCAACACAATACGGACAATCATCAAACAGCCTTTACTGTCAGTATCGATTATAAAACGACGGAAACAGGTATTAGCGCATTTGAGCGCTCCGAAACGATGTTGCAGCTATTAAATGTAGAATCAGTTAGCTCAGATTTCCGCCGACCTGGTCATGTGTTCCCACTTGTAGCAAAAGAAAATGGTGTGCTAGAGCGTCCTGGTCACACGGAAGCTGCCGTTGATTTTGCTAAACTTTGTGGAGTTCAACTAGCCGGAGTCATTTGTGAAATTATGAGTGAGGATGGTTCCATGGCGAGAGTTCCAGAATTACATACTATTGCGGAGACTCATAATTTAAAGTTTGTAACGATTGAAGCATTAGTGAAATATCTAAATGAACAAGAACAAACAGTTTGATTAAATATAAAAATGAACTAATAGGAGAGATGAAGAATGGGAAAAGTATTTGAAGCAAATTTAATAGGTACAGATTTAAAAATTGGTGTAGTTGTTGGTAGATTTAATGAATTTATTAATGGTAAATTATTGGACGGTGCATTGGATGGCTTGAAACGTCATGGCGTTGCAGAGGAAAATGTAGATGTTGCGTGGGTACCTGGTGCATTTGAAGTTCCTTTTATTGCAAAAAAGATGGCAGAAACGAAAAAATATGATGCAATTATCGGTCTTGGTACTGTTATTCGTGGTTCTACTACACACTACGATTATGTATGTAATGAAACTGCTAAGGGCATTGCAAGTGTCGGTTTATCTACTGGTGTTCCAGTTATGTTCGGCATTGTAACTACGGAAACAATTGAACAAGCGATTGAACGTGCTGGTACAAAAGTAGGGAACAAAGGATATGATGCTGCAGTGTCCGCAATTGAAATGGCGAATTTGAATCGTTTATTTTAAGAAAATTAGCAATTAAATATACATCTAAGGACAGGCTGAAATGAGTCTGTCCTTTTTGCAATCATTGATTATATACGAAAGGTATTATTAAATATGATACGATATGTTTTATAGTGTAGAGAAGTAATAAAAAGGAGAATATGTATGCACAAATTGCTAAAGAAAAATGAATACGCACCATATTATTCAACTTATGTACAATTGGTAGCTGAAGGGGATTTCATACAAACTTTACAACATCAAATTGAAGTGACTATTACCTTACTGCAAGACATTTCTGATCAGCAAGCTCTTTACCGTTATGCGCCTGAAAAATGGAGCTTAAAAGAAGTGATTGGGCATATGGCAGATACAGAGCGTATCATGGGATTTAGGCTACTCTCCATAGCTCGAGGCGAAACCGTAGCGCTTCCTGGTTATAATGACAATGAATATGTTCGAAATGCATCTTTTGATAAGGAGTCAGTAGAGGATCTTCTCCAAAATTTGTATATAGTTCGCCAATCAACCATTCATTTAATTAAAAGTCTATTAAGCAAAGATTTTCTGCGCCGTGGAACAGCAAACAATTCCGAAGTAACAGTACGTGCACTAATCGTTATTATTGCCGGTCATGAACTGCATCATTGTAACATAATTAGAGAACGATATATTTCTTCCGAAGCTTACCCAAAAAGCTAATTTAAATCCAACTAGGAAATATTCAGCATTACTAAAAATACCAAGAAGAATTTAATAGTCCATTGCCAAAGTGCGTTTTGATTTATTTATTTATTTATTTCAAAATGCACTCTTTTTGTATTGGTCTCGGTTCGGCTACATTTAGTCTCGCTCACATAGTGATTGGTACCGGTTGGGATCAAATTGGTTTCGCTTGTGTTTGAAATAGTCTCGATAAGCCTTTTTCTGTAAAATACAAAACTATTATTTACCATTGAATAAGAACGAACGTTTGTAATATACTATTAAGAACAAATGTTCCTTTTAGAGGGGGTGGATATCGTGTACGAAGGGTTAGAAAATCGAAAAATTATATGCATTGATATGCGAAGCTTTTTTGCAAGTTGTGCGGCAGCGGATGCTGGGCTCGATGTGATGACAGAGCCTATTGCTGTGATTGGTAATTTAGAGCAAAAGGGGAGTATTGTACTGGCTGCTTCGCCGAGAATGAAAAAAGAATTCGGTGTGAAAACAGGAACTAGGCTATTCGAAATTCCAGATCATCCGTCTATTCATTTAATCGAACCAAAGATGGAGTTTTTTGTTCGAGTTTCCGTCGAAATAGTCCGTTATTTAAATCAGTTTGTTCCAAATGAAGCGATTCATGTGTATAGCGTGGATGAATGCTTTGCTGATCTAGGTGGAACCGAAAAACTTTGGGGACCAGTAGAGAACACAATTAAGCGCATACAAGATGGGATGTATAGTCAGTTTCAATTGCCATGTGCAGTTGGAATGGGACCGAATATGCTACTGGCGAAGCTGGCGCTAGATTTAGATGCGAAAAAATCAGGTTTTGCCAAATGGATGTATGAAGATGTTCCCAAAAAGTTGTGGCCGATTTCCCCTTTAAGTAAAATGTGGGGAATTGGCTCACGCCTCGAAAAAACATTAAATAATATGGGTATTTTCACTGTAGGACAGTTAGCACAAACTTCTTTAGAAATATTGGAAAGTAAATTTGGTGTGATGGGAAACCAGTTATATTACCATGCTTGGGGGGTAGATCTATCTGAACTTGGTGCACCTCTAGTAGAAGGACAAATTAGTTACGGGAAAGGGCAAGTACTGTTTCGGGATTACAGAACGAAAAAAGAAGTAATGGCGGTAGTACTTGAGATGTGTGAAGACGTGGCAAGACGAGCAAGAGAGGCAGAAATGGTTGGAAGAACGATACATCTTGCTGTTGGATATAGTAAAGAGGCTTTCGGAGGAGGATTTGACCGTTCTCGCTCAATTGAAGAATCAACGAATGCCACGATGAAAATATATAAAGTATGTGATCGGATTTTTGACGAGTTTTATGATCATCGTCCCGTTCGCAGATTATCGATATCTTTAACGAATTTAGAACCGGAGCACTCGATGCAACTAAGCTTATTTGAAGAAGATAAATGGAAAGTACGGAAATTAGGAAAAACAATGGATGACTTACGAAGCAAATATGGCTCCTCTGCAATTTTACGTGCAGTGTCTTATACAGAAGCAGGAACGGCGATAAAACGAGCTGGATTGCTTGGTGGACATAAGAAATAATAGAAAGATTGAACCTTATACCGGTTCGATCTTTTTTTGTTGCTTGATCTCTTTCCTGAGGAAGAAGGTTGGAGCTACATGAAAATTTGTGGTGTTCATATATATGAGTGTTCCGCTAACCAATGAAAGTATCTCACCAAACTTGATTTTCTTGTTTTAAAAGGGTTTTCTCACCTAATTGTGGAATAGGTATATTAGGTAGATGAGCGCGAATGAAAAGTAAAGGATAAATTATTTATAGTTAGTATTGGCAAACTAAAAAAATTAAAAAGGTGGAGTTAATTTGGAACAAACAATTTTTCAACATATGGAAACAGTGCGTGGCATAACGGAGGAATCTATAAAAAAGATACCAGAAGAGTTAGCTGATAGAGTACCTATAGGTTTTAACAATAGTATTCGTTGGAATTTCGGTCATATTGCGTTTATACAGGAAAGGCTCGTATTTGCAGTTTTAGGGGAAAAGATGAATGTGCCAAGCAATTATGAAGAACTATTTAGCGGTGGAACTAAACCAGCTGACTGGAAAATAACTCCGCCATCATTTGCAGATATTCTTTCTGTATTAACCGAACAAAAATCAAGAATAAAGGATGCTATTGAAGGAAATATAAACGAGCCACTACCAGATCCATTTACAAACCGATTAGGCATCACATTTCATACCAGAGGGGAGACATTTCTCTTTAGCTTTTACCATGAAGCAATGCATATGGAAGCGATTAAAAGAATCTATCGTGCGATTACGGTGGAATGAAGGGATATTCTCCAATGTCCCAAGTGATTTTTGTCAGATAAGCGTAAGCGTCAAATAATGCCTACTTGAAAAAATAAGTCAACAATATTTGGCGCTTGCAATTAAACAATTTTATTATCATGAACCAGCAAAAATTAAGAACCATAAGATGAACTTAGTGATAATATAAATTAATTGAAAGAATAATAACAATTTCCGATTATAAACTAATAAGCGAGTGGAGAGTTAACATGAGACCGGAAGTGATGATCGTCGGGGTGTATCATTTAGGAGACACATCGGATTTAATCAAGTTTGAAAGTAAAGATGATAATGATTTAAAGCTACAAGCAAAGGAAGTCGTTGACGCACTAAGTCGGTTTAATCCCACAAAACTGGCTGTCGAAGCTGAATGGGAAGTACAATCAAAGTTAAATGAAAGTTATCGGAAGTACCAATTAGATGATCCGAAACCAACGAAGAATGAAATACAAATGATCGGTTTTCCTTTAGCTAAAAAATCGGGGTTAAGCGAAGTTTCTTGTGTCGATTGGAGAGGTGACGATAATGAAGACACATCATTAGAAGATATACTTAAGTATGCAGAAGAATATGAACCTGAACGCTATAAGAAAATAATGACAACGTATGTAGAACCGATGCAACGCGAATTTGAAAAATTATCCCAGCTCTCGATTTTAGAAGGTTATAAGCGTGTGAATGAAGCAGAAACTGTTAAAAAGATGCACCAAGTTTACATGGAACTCGCGATGATTGGAAAAAAGAAAGATTATTACGCAACAGGTTGGTTAACTTGGTGGTACAAACGCAACTTAATTATTTACACGAATGTGCGAAGGCTGATTTCAAATCCACAGGATCGGATTTTGCTATTGGTCGGCGGCGGCCACGTTCATCTTATTAAACAATTTTTGGAGGAATCCGAGGTGTGTACAGTGATTGATGCGAATGAATATTTAAATTAAGGTGTTTTAGTAGCCATGGTTTCTTTTTTTAAAATGAAACCATTATGATAAGTAACTGTATAATACTAAAAGAAAGGTGTGATTAACTAATGGTTTTCCGTTCAAAAGGAGACATTTCTTTTTTTACACTTATATTTTTAGTAGTTTTAATAATGGCTAATATACCACTGCATCCTGTTTATAAAGAAGTATCATTATCAATTATAATTAATATATTTGGTATCTTTATAATTTCATTAGGTTTTATATTGTGGTATGGAGCTTCTATTAAATATGTTTTCTGTAAAGATTATCTATTAATTAAAGGCGGGCCATTCAGAAGGAAAATTCCGTATCAAAACATAACAAAGGTTTCTCCAAAGACAGATGGATTCACTGGTTATCGAATTTCATCATTTGATAAGGGACTTGAACTATTTTTGAAATCAGCAAACCTTGGAAGTATAAAGATTTTACCAATGGATAAAATGGAGTTCATCACCGAGTTAAGAAAAAGATGTTCTAATACACAAATTTAAAAGTTCGAGTAAATGGTGCAAACAAATTTGATCCTAACTAGGGTCTTTTTTTATGCACTTTTCAACATTTGTACTGTTGCGTAAGTTTATTTGAAGAAGGTGATTGGAAGGAACGAAAAATAGGAAAACAATAGATCTGCTACGAAGTAAATAATGACCCCCAGTAATTTTGCGTGCAGTACCTACACTGATGCGGGAAACGTAAGAAATAGAGCGAGATTACTGAGTGGACATAAAAAGTAAAAAGAAATTAAAGGGAAATTCAAAAATTTATCGAAGTAAATGAAAAGGAATATGTTCAATAACAACTGATTGAATATCGAGTATCCTATTTTTTAGAAATTACTATTAGAGTAGAAAAGAGGACTTTTAAATGGAACAAACAATTTTTCACCATATGGAAACTGTGAGAGGAATAACGGAGCAATCTATCCTAAAGATACCAGAAGAACTTGCGGATTTAGTACCAAAAGGTTTTAAGAACAATATTCGTTGGAATTTCGGCCATATAGCATATATTCAGGAATACCTGGTCTATGGGGTATTAGATGAAAAGATAAATCTCCCGAAAGAATATAGAGAATTTTTTAGAGCAGGAACTAAGCCAGCTGATTGGATTGAAACACCTCCTTCATTAGCTGACATTTTTTCCGTTTTATCTGAACAAAAATTAAGAATCCAACAATCTCTTGAAGGGAACATGCATAGAAAACTACCAAAACCAATGACGAACCATTTTGGCAACACATTTCACACACTTGGAGAAACATTTCTTTTTAGCTTTTACCATGAAGCACTTCATATGGAAACGATTAAAAGAATATATCAATCTATTTTGGTGGATTAAAATGAGTTTGCTTAATGAACATAAGAAATAACAAAAAGATCAAACGGTTGCATGCGTTTGGTCTTTTTTATATTCAATTTCCCCTATTAAAGAAGGATTTTACAGTCTCTAAGAAGAATATAATATGAGGGGAAATTTCAATGAAAAGGAACTATTTGTATACAACAAATGAAGGGATAGATAAAAGAAATGTGGAAAACTTTCACAAGAAAATTAAAAGCATTTGTTCCATATTTTTTCGTTATGATCGTCCTCGGCAGTTTGTCGTACATCCTCGTTTACCAAGCTTCTTTTTTGCCAAATGGTTATAAGATTATTTCACAACAAAACAACGAGTTAACGATCAAATTATTTAATTTAATTGGCAAAGAAAAAAGTATCCAAACCATATCACTTGGAAAAGATGATGCATGGAAAGTGGAACAAATCGAATATGACGTTAAAAGACAAAATGATTCTTTATGGATGATTTTTTCATTCGTAAGTATATCAGCGACTTTAATCGTCATGTACGTGCGAAATGGTATGCGTGTTTGGAAGGCAATCTTTCAAAGTAATCTGATCTTTGCTATATTAATTCCCCTCGTATCTTTAAAAAGCGCATGGCATAGTATCCAAAGTTTGATTTCTCGATGAAAGAAAGGAGAATTATTTCAATGACAGAAAAAATCAAAAAAGTCGTGGAGCATTTGACGGAGAAAGAAGCAAAATCACTTCTATTTCAACATCTTTCGCTAGTTCAAATGCTAGAGGAAACGGACTATACGGAGGAACAGTTTTTAGAACATATGAAAAAAGAGTATCAAGGACTATTGCGATTTCTTTCCAAACCAAGACAAAAAAACTATACAACAATACATATCGTTTTCGGATATTCACCAGCAGGTAGCCTCAAAGTTGCACTACCAAGAGAAGAAAAGATCATTGTATTTTCCGAACTTTTTTCAATTGGTCCCGTACATCTACTACATACTAAAAAAGGACTGGAGCAACGAAGAAAATGGTTGTTCCAACATATTAATTTAGACGAACAATACATCCATGAATACTTAGAGAATTATCAACAACTGGTAGCGGAAATAAAGAACATACCCGATCACATGCCAATTTACATTTGGACAGCAAACAATGCACACGAACAAACAGCTGCACGATTTGTCCTACACTCACTACAAGACAAACAAAACGACATTCACCTTCTGAATGTAAACGAGGCTTATCAAAATCACTGGTCAACTCCTCCCAGGGAACATTATCCTTTGGGTACTGGAGAAGTAGCACCGGAAAAGTTAAAAATAATCTATGAAGCAAATAAATGCGGTCAACCGTTAACAAAGGAACTTCGCAACAAACTGGCAAAAGAATGGGAAAAACTTTCGAAAACAACAGAAGTACTCCGCATTTGGGGAGACGACGAAATAAAAAATGTACCTGAAAATTACTTCGATACATTCATCGTAGATAAAGCCCGTTATCTACATAGTGAACAAACTAAACCCGAATTTATGAAATCTGCTCGACTTATTGGAGAAGTACTTGGACATGTAAACCAATACATCGGTGACGAATTCATAGAATACCGTTTACGACAGCTAATATTACAAGGAATATTTGAAATAGAAGGTGTACCAAAGGCGATGAGATTCTATAGTGTGAAATTGAAAGAGGAATATAATTCAACAAATGGGGGGAGAAATAAATTCGTAAATTGAAAAAAATACTTATAATATTATTTCCACAATTTCTTTTAACGGCTTGTGCGGATATTACGTATAACGATTATAAATTTACCGGAGAAAGTGAACATTGGGAAGCGGAATATTCCTATAAGGGAACCGAACACGGGGAGTAGATAACGGCATAGGAACTTATTCGAATGAGGAAAATTATAAATTTACATTAACATATAAAGGTTCTATAGAGGAGTTATCTTCCATGCGAAGATTGGAATATTCTTATAGTACACTTCACAGTAATGGAAAAAGTATAGAGGAGTTCACTGTACCCAATACAATGAAAATATTTTCTTCTTCAGGGGGCTCAAAAAACGGGGCTAAAATAAATGAAGATGAAGTGATACTAGTAGAAGTAAAATGGGATGATGTGGAAGAATCGATTTTACTGGACAATAAAACGTTGACTACTAAATAAATCTGTTTACTTGATTACTAGTAGATTTATGAATTTTTAAAGGGGAAGATTTCTAATGAATAATCAAATATATGTTAATTGGGGAGGAAATCAAGTTAGCCTTAGATGGCATCCCTACAAAAATATAAACCAAAGTGAAATAGTAACTAGTGTTCATAGTTATTGTTTTAGCCAGGGTAAAGTGTTATTAGTTCAGGTGAAAGAAAGAGGATTTAACATTCCAGGTGGGCATGTAGAGTTCAATGAAACTCCTGATGAAGCGTTGTGTAGGGAGGCTTACGAAGAAGGTTATGTTTCAGGGGAAATTAAGTATATTGGTGCGATTGAAGTCAACCATAAAGATAATCCTAACTTTGAACAAAATGGACCCTATCCGCTTATAGGTTATCAATTATTTTATAGAATGGACGTTGAAAAGTGCTTTCCGTTTTTGCGAGTAAATGAAACGACATCCCGCATTTGGGTTGAACCAGAAGAAGTTCCATATGTGATGAATGACCATGAAATATCGCTGTTAATCTTAAAAGAAGCCCTAAAAATTGATAATACATAAAATCATAATATATTCGAGTAGAAAATAAAATGACAGTCCATATGGAGTCTGCAAACATTAATGATTTCAATGCAGTTAATTTAATTGTGAAAGAAGGGTACGGTTAACAAGCTGAGGCATTACCTTATATCTTCAAAAAAATAGAACAAGTAATGCCTGATACTTACTTTCAAGAATTACTAGAGGATCCTAATAGTGAAATATTACTTGCAAAAGTAATGAAAAGTACCAACTTCTCATTTTATACTGAACTATTAGATTGATGGTGTATTTAGCACTATGTTTTTAATAAAGATAGAACTCTACAAATTTATAGATATGGCATTTCTTTTTATATAACCGTTTCCCTTATAAAACCGTATTTTAAACAAACGGGGATAATTTGTTTGAAAACACAAAATTACGAATGGTATGGCTATCTAATAATGCACTTTGTTACTTAATGATTATTGGCTTTTCAACTTAATAAATAGATTATCAATATGGGTAATAGTAATTGGACTAACCTAAAATAGTGAGACAATATAAAACACCTTCGGTAATGGTACACTTAAAACAAGTACTTAAATCGGAGGTGTTTTTGCATGGGCAAAAACGTGTATACAAGCGAGATTAAATGGGCAGTCGTCAAAGAAAAAATGAGTGGTAAACTAACAACGAAAGAAATTATGGAGAAATACGGAATTAAGAATAAATCTCAAGTTGAGACATGGATGAGATGGTATAGAGCGAATGAAATTCATCGTTTTGACCAACCGATTGGGAAACAATATACGTTTGGGCATGGGCCTGATTTTAAAAGTGAAGAAGAGAAGAAAGATACGCAGATGAACCATTTAAAAATGGAGAATGAGATTCTAAAAAAGTATTTGGAAATGATAAAGGAGTTGAAAAACACATAGTTCTTCAAATCGTGGAAAAGTTCCGGAAAAACTATACAGTAAGTGTCATTTTATCAGCCTTAGAAATACCACGTTCCAGCTTTTATCGTTGGTTAGCTGAAGGTGTTGAGAAGATTTTAACCTTAGCAGAAGAAGCAATCATCGAACTATGCAAGAAAACGAAATACCGCAATGGTCATCGTAAAATAAAGGCGTTATTGAAAAGAGATTATGGAATTAAATTAGACCGCAATACCGTTCAGAAAACCATGCAAAAGTTTCATCTTCAATGCAAAGTAAAGCAAAAAAGAAAATGGAAATCTCAAGGTGAGTCAGTAGTAATTGCCCCAAATGTATTGAATCGTAACTTTATAGCTAGTAAACCGAACGAAAAATGGGTAACGGATATTACGTATATTCAATATGGTAGCGTCACATTATATCTTTCGACGATCATGGATTTATATAACAATGAAATTGTCACTTATAAGCTTTATAATCACCAACAGACTCCGTTAGTCATGGATACGTTGCGTGAAGCGTTAATAGCTCGCGGAAACCCCCAAGGTGTTATTGTTCATTCTGATCAAGGAAGTGTCTATACATCGTATGCTTATCAAAATGCCTTGAAGGAAAACCATTTAGTTAGCAGTATGTCCAGACGTGGAAACTGTTGGGATAATGCAGTAATTGAGTCCTTTCATTCTAGTTTAAAAACAGAAGAGTTTAGCCTAGCCAAGTTTAATTCATTAAGTAATGTCAGTGTTGTGCAAAGAATTGACGAGTATATTCGTCATTACAATGAAGAACGGATCCAAGAAAAATTAGGCTACCTTACGCCAAAAGAATTTGGCATTGCGGCAGCCTAAAAAGGTGTTTTATATGTGTCTCATATCGCTAGGTCAGTTCAAATACTTGCTCTTTTTATAATTCCTATTTTCGACACTTATCGTATACACGGTGGGTGGGTATTTCCTAGTGGGCAAGTAGAAGTTGGAGAAAATCTTATGGATGCATTAAAAAGGGAGATAAAAGAGGAAAGTGGGATACTCGTAGTTGTTTCTAATTTACTTGGTGTTTATTCCAATACAGGAATTCATAAATTTTACGATGGCATAACAGATGTTCCTATGAAGTTAATGCTAGATTATGCATGTAAACCTGTGGGTGGAGAATTGGCTATTTCAGAAGAAACATCAGATAGTAGGTGGGTATCTAAGGATAAAGTCCTTGATTTAGTAACAGCACCAGCGATCCGTACCCGATATCAAGCTTATTTGGAGTTTGATGGAAAAATAAATTATATGGAATATGTAACTAGCCCTACGTTTGAAATTAAGTTGAACAGAACTGTTTAGGAAAAAAACTAGTTATCAGGTTCTAACACCATTCTAAATTCAATGACAAGCTGATACCAAACATTTGGAAATGAGGTATGCATAATAGAAAAAAACGGCCTTTCACCAGTTGTTTTAGTAGTTTTGACAAACATTTTTTTATTGGTATAGCTCAATGTTTCTATGCTTTGATGTTAATAGACAAAAAGGAAATTACCATTTTACCTCTTTTCTTCGTTCCTTTAATTATTATGTCTATAAATTTAATCCTTTGGTTTAGTAAATTTAGAATCGAATTTTATCTGCATTGTAACTTTGCATACATAGGTTACTTTTGTTCCATTTTCATTTTTTATTTTATTAATTATATTAATGTAGATATATCAGAGTGGGCGGATTTTCCTCATGGTGAAGCGTATTGGGATTTATTTTTATTCGTCTGTATTCATTCTACATTACAGTTAGTTATTTTATTCCCCCTAAATTTTGTTACATATTTACTTTACAGAGGAGCTTACTATTTTATTAAAAGAAAATAAAGTAATATAAGTAGTCGTTTTTAGCTCTAGAAAACTATGTCGTAATAGATAGTTAAAAGTGTCGAGTACCAAGTTCTAATACAATTCTGGATTCAATAAGAACCTGGCACTTAAAATTAGATTATAAAAGTACCTTCTTTCCTTGCTGATAAGGGAAGTTGGAAAGCGAGTTCACTTACGTAGTTGAACTCGTTTTTTATTGCTTAGGAAACTATAAAATCTACGGCATGTAGAAAACTTTCTACAAGAGTTCCTACATCCAGACTCCAGCGCCTTGCCCCTCGGAGTCAAATGTGAAAAAGCTGCTCCTGTGCAAGCTCGTCGCAAACAAGGACGTTTGTGGTGGCTGAGGAGCTGCCTCCTCGCTTCTCCCCATTTGCCTGTCGAGGCAGACATAGGCGCTGCGCTTTTGTTATTGAGCAAAAATAGAATGAACGATTTATCATTTCGAACTGTCTAATAGATAACGAGGGGGTGGGAGTATGAATTTGGAAAAGCGAGCAATTGCGGGTGAAGAACAGGCGTTAATGGAACTATTGACACGACATGAAGATACTCTCTATCGGACAGCCTATGCCTACTTGAAAAATGAACATGATGCTATTGAAGCGGTACAAGAGCTGACGTATCGAGCTTTAAAAAAGATTCATAGCGTCAAAGAACCCGCATACATAGCAACATGGCTTGTTCGAATTATCATTAATATTTGTTTAGATGTGAAAAAGAAGCAAGAGAAATTTGTCTATAATCATGATGTGGAAATTGCATCGACAGATCAAAAACCATACGAAATGGCTGATATCATCGCAAGTTTGCCAACAGAACAACAGGAACTGATTTACTTAAAATATTTCCAGGATATGAAGAACGCTGACATTGCACAGTTGAAGCAAATTCCCGAAGGTACTGTGAAATCAAGACTACACACGACGCTAAAAAGATTACGCGTACTCATTGAAAAGGAGGAACTGTAAATGACTAACTTGAACGAGCAGGATTGGCAGAAGCTAACCGAGGCATTAGAAGCGATTGAAATCCCTAAAGAAGCCTTACATCAAGCACGTGTAAAAGCTGTGCATCAGCATCGGTTGACCAAAAGGAGAAAACGCCGTCTGTGTTCAGTTGCCAGTGTAGCTGCTATTGTACTGTTGCTGTTTGTAACTACAATTCGTGTATCTCCCGTATTTGCACAGGCAGTTGCTAAAATCACTGGATTTTCTTCTATCGTAAACATGATTGCTTATGATAAAGGAATCAGTGACATTGTCGAAAATAATTACTATGAAGAACTCGGAATTGTGGTAACGCAGGGCGATTATACATTGACTTTACAGAGCGTCGTAGCTGATTATTCGGGCATGACAATATTCTATAATATTGAATCAACCTTTGAACTTTCGAAAGTGAATATAACTTCTTTTGGGGTGTCTCAACAAGGCATTCCATGGGGTGTCACAAGTTCCTACAATAGCTCTCTAGTGGATGGAACGTTACGTGCAGACAAAGTTGAAATTATGTCTGTTGATGAATTATCATATGACAATATGACATTTGAATTTAATTTGCACTTGAGTGATGCAGCAAAGACAAATTTCGCCGTGCCATTCACACTTACCACACCTATTGAACAACCAAAAGTATATGATGTGAACCAAGCCGTTGTCGTAGATGGTCAAACAATTGACATTAAACAGTTGAAAATTTCGCCGTTACGTGCAGAAATCCGATTAGCTGCTGACGAACAAAACACGATGCAATTACTAAAATTCACATCGGTCCGGTTAATTGATGAGAATGGCGAAGAATGGGGGAAACCAAGTGGTGGAGGAATGGAGTTCGGCAATTTGCGTAACGGTGAAGTGAGCCTGTTTATACAAAGCAATTACTTCAGGCAGCCGAAAAAATTAACGTTAGTGATGGAGTGGATTGAAGCACTTCCAAAAGGCTCCGACTATATCGAAGTAGATTTTGAACAAAAGAAAGTACTATATGTGCCTAGTGAACTGGATATCGATGTTCAAGTACCGTCACGCAATACATTGGAAGTCACTTATCCAACTGGAACTGGCGGTGGGCAACTATTGGATGGGATAGTGGATCAAGAAGGCAATGATTTCAGTAATAATCTAATCGAAATGCATGTTGTTAAAAGAGAAGTACCTTTTTCCACATGGGTCTTTACATTTGATTATGATATTGCAGTGAATCCAATTCGACTCTATATTAATAGCTATCCATTGTATTTGGACGGCAAGGTAGAAATTGATATTCCACTTAATGAATAGGCTTTTACCTCTTTAAAAATTGTAACTTTAAAAATACAATAAGCGCCACCGCTATGAGCAAGTAAGTCCTCATAGCGGTGGCGCTTATTATGTTTTAGGCTCGATCAATATACTCAGCAAACGTATAAACACTATAATTCAAGCTGCTTTTCTAAACCATTTTGAACGAAGGTCTCCGTTTCCTACACAATGATGACATATCTTATTCAAACAAAAAAAGAAGGTATTTAAAATAATTTTGTTGAATAAAGAAAGTTATGTAAAACTGCAATGTAAAATATTTCTTTTTGGGGTGTATTATGAATTATAAAGTAAAAGAAAGCTATAACCAGCTTGCAAATGATTATGAGCACAACGTAGATAAAATGAGCCTATTTAATACGGAATATGAAAGACCAGCGATGATAAAACTACTTCCATCTGATATAAAAAATAAGAAGGTTTTAGATGCAGGATGTGCAGCAGGCTGGTATATGTCTCAATTAATTAATTTAGGCGCTAATGTAATTGCTACTTATATAAGTCCGAAAATGGTGGTGGCTACTAAACGTCGTGTTGGAGAAGATGCGAAAGTTTTGTGTTTAGATTTAGAGAATGAATTACCTTTTGAAGATAAATCTTTTGATTTAATCGTAAGCTCTTTAGTTCTTCATTATATAAAGGATTGGAGCAAGCCTTTTAGCGAGTTTCGCAGAATATTGAAACCACGTGGGACATTGCTTTTTTCAGTTCACCATCCATTCATGGATATTAAATTATCCAAAAACGATGATTACTTTTCAAATGAATTGATAATTGATCAATGGGAAAGAGAAGGTAATTTGATTGAAGTACCATTTTATCGACGTCCTCTTCATGAAATAATGAATGAAACCCTTGCGTACTTTACGCTTAAAAAAGTAAATGAACCACAACCTACAAAAGAATTTCAAATGAAAGAGCCTGTAAAGTATGAAAAATTAATGAAGAATCCACATTTTATGATTGTAAAAGCAACGAATGATAAATAGATATAGAATGTTATTATTGGAATTATTGTTCGTTTTATTACTTTTCATACTTGTATCGTAAATCATTTAATTATTTTAAAGTTAATGGTGGTGTTGAGTTGAATTACTTTATTCTGTTATTTTCTTTTTTAGTTTCGACGGTTGCATCTGTGCAGATACTGAAAAGCAGAAACAACAAGCGGTTGGCGATGTTATTGGCTTTTTTTATAAATGTTTTTGTTATAATTACAGCAACTTGTTTTTTATATAGCTTAAATGAAGAAGCAAGAATGTTTGGCTTTGGTTATTCTGGTTTATTAATGTTGATTTTTTCGATTCCAGTAATAACTTGGATAAACTTCTTTATTCTTCTGTTTGTAAAAAAGACTCCACACCTTTGGAAAGCTAGAAACTAGACTTGTTGCTAAAAACAAGTCTAGTTTCTAGCTGTTTCCGAGAATATTAATGACCCCTTATTAGTGACTAATGCCTGTTCAAATCTTATTTGGGGTAGTAGGAAAACCCAGGATATTTGACGACCGGATATTTCACTTTGCGGAGATCATCCATTAATTCTGCTCCAACATGCAAATTGTCTCTAACCAGATCGCTAGGGGTAAGCGCCATCCATTGATTTAATGACACATCGACAAAGCGATCGCTCTTGAACATTTCCAAAAACCATAACGTTTGATCCCCAGTATTCTGAATATAGTGCCCACTAGCAAATGGTACATAACCGACATCACCAGCTCTATAATCAAATGTACGGGCTCTGCCATTTCCAGCAAATACCGTCATACGTCCCTGTCCTGAGAGATAATATTGCCACTCATCATTATTCGGATGCCAATGTAATTCTCTCATTGCGCCAGGTTCAATCTCAACAAGTGCAGCTGCGATATTTTTAGATATAGGAAAATTAGAAGAGTCTACGATTCGTACGCTGCCCCCAGGTGTCTTAATTGGTTTTTGTGCAAGCAGCTGATGTATGAAGCTTTGGGGTATATTTCCATAAGGGGAATCGACTTTCTGACTTTCAAGCGGACCAGGCACATTGTCTTGATAGATATAGACCTGCCCAGAAGGAATGTGGTCAAAGACACTAATGGGTACGCCAAAATTGGCAGATAGTACATCCTTTGGAGTGTGAGCAAACCAATCGGAAATGGATAAGGTGTTCAGATCCGAAAAAGTCCCGTCGTCAAAGACAAGCAGAAATTCGCAGTGTTCTAACCCTTGAATGGAATGTGGAAGACCAGGTGGAAAGTACCACAGGTCACCTGGACCAACATCTGCAATGAAATTCCGTCCTTCTGAGTCGATTGACGAGATACGCGCTCTACCTAATATCATATAGGCCCATTCCGCTTGCTGATGCCAATGTAATTCCCGAACTCCACCAGGTGTCAAGCTCATATTTACACCTGCAAGTGTAGTAGCTACGGGGAGCTCCCTAACGGTGATTTCCCTTGACCATCCTCCTAGATTTAATTTCATGGAAGTGTCCGAGAATGAAAATTTTAGATTAGGGAGCAAGCCAGCATCCGTTTTCGGTGGAACGAGTAAGTCAGGGTTTTCAAAATCCCGCAAAATATCCCTTGGACCGGTATCATACCCTCCAGTACCGTCATTTCGGATAGGCTGGGGCACATTTTCGTACATACTATAATCCTGTTTCGGGTTTTCCATTTCATAAACTCCTCTCGTTAGAAGGCATTCGTTACATAATCTGATATATGATGCCGCACCTACGTAAATGACCAAATAAAAGCTCTTATTCAGATAAGGTATTTTTTATCAAAGAGGTTATTCTACAATTAAATGATTGGACGAATTAGTACATATGAATAATCTGGTATGGTAAAATTCCTAATAATGAGTATTAGAAACGATGGTAAAACTAGTGGGATTATATAGTGAACAACGGTAGGTATAAAAGAATGAAAATTAACTCGAAACTAATTCCATTGGCGAAAATTGTAATCCTAATATTTGGTGGGACTTTTACTCTTCGATATTTTAGAACAGGTGAACTTTTGATAGACCAAATTATAGGGCTTTTCTTAGGTATAGTATTACTACTATCCGCAATAGTATGGAGAAAAAACAACAAAGAATCTAATTACTAAAAATTTAGATGATATAAACCTTGTCATATACAACTAAAAAAAATTACCCGTCCCTGTCACGATGGATAGGATGATTTACTTCGTAGATGCTGATCGAGTTTCGAGCGAAACATTATATTAAAAAGACTGACTAGTGTTGAGGCACTAGTCAGTCTTTTTAATATAATCATTTCCTACCACTGAAGAATTTTTCAATAAGAAAACCCGTTAGCAGAATTTACTTTTATTCAGCTATTCTTTTGATATATCTTTGATGAATTAATACAGGCAGCATCTTGTCCAAAACAGTAGCAAACATAATTCCTACAGCATATCGAATCAGGTCCACTTCAAGAAATCCTATACCTAAAATCAAAGCTCCGAGCAAAGTATTACGAATTTGATTAATCCATTCTGCTTGATACAGCTGACTGATTTCAATGCCAAAACTGAAAGAGAAACTAAGCCAGATTGCTGTCAGCAAGCTTTTACGTACTAGAAGGAAACGAAACCCGAAATAGACCATCATAGCCCACATAACATCCCCAGCATTCTGAGCAACAAATGGAAGAAGAGATTGGCTGTATTTTCTGGAGGATAGACCTAGTAAAATGGTAATAACAACAGCAAACATATAAACTATCCTCATATTACGGTAACCCAGTTTGATATATTCATTTTTAGAAGGCAATTACATCACTCTTTAACATGTATTGGTATTCATTTATTTTGAATATACAAGTAGCTAATGATAGAAGCAAGTTTTATTGGTTCTTATTCACTTAATATGATACGTCAAATCTTATCCATTTCCTGTATGCAAATAATATAGTTGTTTATTTAATAAAGAGATCAAATGATTTGTTTACTTTTACCGAATTCTAAAAGTGATTCATACGGATCACCTTCTAACCCCAGAAGTTTGCAAAAAGCAGGCTCCGTTTTAAGACCTTGTTCTTTTAATTTAATTACTTCATCTTTGAGACAAGGATTATGATTGAGTATTGTATTTTCAATTATCATATGGATGTATGCATATTGTTCTTTTACTGGTTGTGGTTGACCAAATATTTCAAATTCGAACCCCTCAAACGTAAAATTGGCTTTAATTACTGGTACATTTCTGATTGAAGTTTTTTTAAGCTTGAAATCATGGTGATTTCCAAAGAACGCAGTAACCTTTTTCTCAAAAGAAGTGAACTCTACAACATTCATAATAATATCTAGGTCGGAACCTAAAATATCAATTCCTATAGGTAAAGTACCACAAAGAATGGGATGGTATTCAGATAAGGAATGAATGATTCCCAAATTTTCAATTGCTAAAAAAGCACGCTTTTGATTTTTATTTCCGAATTGTAAATAATCTATTGTTTCAAACATACAACTCCTCGCTCTCTTTCAAAGATGTATTCTGTTAAACCATTATTTGCTGTGAGAGAGAAGGTTTTCAACCATTTGTTAATGATTTGAACTCTAACACTTTTTATATTTATTGTAACAAAGTAGCGCGTATTTCACTAAATGTTTCCAAGTTTGATTGTTGATTTTCTGAAATAGATCCTTTTTTTACAATTCCAAGTAAAGTGAACTAATCATAAAGTAAAGGAAACTATACAAAATGACCAGTAAACTATACAATAAAAATAGAATGTTTGGAGGGAGCAGTTTGCTAAAAAATCGTGTGAAAGAATTAAGAGCAAGATTTAATTTGACGCAAGGGGATCTTGCAGAGAAAACAGGCGTAACAAGGCAAACAATTGTTTCATTGGAAAAAGGAAATTACATACCTTCATTGCTACTAGCAATGAATATCGCAGAAGTGTTTGGGGAGCCTATTGAACAGATTTTTTATAAGAAGGAAGACCCAAAATGAGGATGTATATTACTGTTACTTTGAGGCAGTAACTTTACATACCTCTCGCTATAATAGTTTATGACTTTGTTAAAATGGTGCAAAATTTCCAACCCCTTCGATACCAGTTTTGGTTCTTCTCATATATTTAGTTACATTTAGAAAATTACATGCTAGATAGAAAATACGAGGTGGGAATTGATGAAAAATTTACTTATAACAATTGTTTTACGAATACTTCTAATTATTTCTTTTGCAATCTTTGCATTCGTTCTTGTTAAAAATGCGCAGCTCTCTGATATGTTTTTAAAACGTGAAATAAGCTTTGAATATTATATGGAAAATGAGGTTAATACCGGATTGTACAATGTAGTTGCTCTATTTTTTGCTACTTTAAACTCATGGTACACACACTATCAATCAAAAAAACGTAATAATGGTAGAATAATAATGAAAGAAATAGTCATTCCTGAAATGATTCATGATGATGAAAGGGAATCTGAAATAACAGGTAAATCAGCAAAAGCAGCATTTTCTATCATGTTTGTTTTTAGTTTTATTTTAATGGCTAGTTTTTCTTTAGTTCCATATGCTTTGAATAATCCGTTATCTTATGCAGTCTTTGCCATTGCTTCTCTTCCAATAGTAGGTTTTATCGCTTATTTCATAGTTTCTAAGGTACTTTATTCTCGGTGAGAGATTATGAAAAATTAGAATTAATAAGTGTTCAAGGAAGTGATAGGGAAATGTTTTATGCAATTATATTATTTATTTTCGCTGGGCTTGCTGAAATTGGTGGTAGTTATCTCATTTGGTTATGGTTAAGGGAAAATAAGCCGGTTTATTGGGGGGTTTTTGGAGGGATGGCTTTGGCACTATATGGAGGCATCGCTACATTTCAGTCATTCCCATCGTTCGGTAGAGTTTATGCAGCATATGGAGGGGTTTTTATCGTTCTATCTGTATTATGAGGGTGGGGCGTAGATAAAAAAACACCGGATGTATATGACTGGATAGGTGCTGCTATATGTTTGGTGGGTGTCTGTGTGATGTTGATGGCACCAAGGCATTAACAACATAACAATGGATGGTAAAGGAGCGTTTTGTTATGTCTAATAAATATTGTCCTATTTGCGGTGAAGAAAATAATAGTAAGATGGAGACAGTTGAGCAAGGAAGCTGTTGGTGTATGAATGAGGTTAGATTTCCTAATACATTGTTAGAATTGGTTCCATTCGAAACAATAGTAAAGCAATGTATATGTAAAAAATGTGTAGACAAGAATGGGATATATTCATTTTAATAGACATATAAACTAAAAAAGGCCTGTCATTCAAGCACTATGAATGGTAAGCCTTTTTTACATTAATTATGCTTGTTCTGAAATTGAACCATGAAGTCACTAAGTGCTTGGCAAGCTTCTAATGGGACTGCGTTATACGTAGAAGCTCGGCAACCACCTACAGAGCGATGTCCATTTAAACCGACAAAACCAACTTCTTTTGCTTCGGATAAAAACAGTTTTTCTAATGATTCATCAGCAACTCGGAAGGTGATGTTCATAAGTGAACGGCTTTCTAATGTTGCATGCCCAGTGTAAAAACCGTTGCTATTATCAATTGCATCATAAATTACTTTCGCTTTAACCTCATTGTTTTTAGCAATTACCTCTAGTCCACCTTTTTCTTCTACCCAGTTGAGTACTTCACCTAGCATATAAATACCAAATGTAGGTGGTGTGTTATATAAGGAATTACCATCTACATGTGTACTGTATTTTAAAATAGTCGGAATTTCCTCATTTGCTTTTACAAGTAAGTCTTTGCGAACAATCACAACGGTCACACCCGAAGGTCCAAGGTTTTTCTGCGCACCAGCATAAATCATGCCAAATTTACTTATATCAATTGGCTTCGACATAATATCACTCGACATATCTGCGATTAATGGAATCTCACCAGTGTCAGGAAAAACAGACCACTGCGTACCGTAAATCGTATTATTCGATGTTACATGAACATATGCGTCGTCTAAATGAAACTGAAGCTCTTCTAGTGTAGGAATGTTTCGGTAACTATTCGATTTTGTACTTGCTACTTCATATGGTTCCCCAAATAGTTTAGCTTCTTCTAATGCTTTCTCTGACCAAGAACCCGTCATTATGTATCCCGCTTGTTGGCCAATTTTTAAGAAGTTCATAGGTATCATCGAAAATTGAAGGCTAGCTCCACCTTGAAGAAAAAGCACTTCATAATTATCTGGAATAGAGTATAGCTTTCTCAATCGAGAGATTGCTCCATTATGTATATCTTCAAATGGAGCACTACGGTGACTCATCTCCATAATAGACATACCTGTCCCACGGAAATTAACAAGTTCCTTTTGAGCTTTCTCTAGAACTTCTAGAGGTAGAGCGGAAGGACCTGCATTAAAATTAAAAGTCCGTTGATTTGATTGATCCAAAATAAACACTCCAGTCGAATTGATTCATTTTTATTTATTATATACGCTTTTACTTGCTAGACAATGAAACTAGCGAAATTTTTTTAAAAAAGTGAATAAATTGTTAACGTTACTAAACTAACAATGTAAAAATAACAGAAATGCCTTAAGACGTTGTAAAGGATAAGCACTTTCTATGTCTGATATCACTATATAGGTTTAGATAAATCCAATTTAGGGGTTTATACCATTTGTATAGGGGCGGATAGCCTCGCTTTAGGAGCATATAGCACGGATTTATGGGTTTAGAGAATAGGTAGGGGCTTATACCATCCGTTTAGGGATGGATAATCTCGCTTTAGGGGCATATAGAGCCGGTTTAGGGGTGAATGCAATTTGTAGGGGTTTATGCCATCTGTTTAGGGGTGGATAGCCTCACTTTTGGTGCTTATAGCGACAATTTAGGTCTTGGTGTAGGTGCGGATAACTCAGATTTGGGGCTAAAGATGTCTTTTTAGGTGGTTATAGCCACAGGTTATGCGCAGATAACCCCGTTACATAAAAAGTATTTCAAAATCCGAATAATTTCGTTTTCTTATCTTTCCCAATGTTCGAACATTTGCTAAACTAGTAAAGTCTTAATATATAAAGTTGGGGGAAATAAAGTGAAAGTATTTTTAGATTTGGGATGGTTTTTTAAAGAAAGGAAAAAGCAGTATTTAATTGGGATTCTCATGCTTATGTTTGTTGCATTTCTCCAGCTGCTTCCACCAAAAATAATTGGTCTTATTGTGGACGAAATAAGCGAAGGAACATTGGGTAAAGCATTTCTAGTCAAATGGCTTGGAATTTTAGCACTTGCTGCTATTGGGATGTACATTCTCCGCTATTATTGGCGTATTATGATATTCGGTTCTTCTATCTTCTTAGCTAGACAGCTTAGAGAGAAATTATTTCATCATTTTACGAAAATGTCTCCTTCGTTTTATCAGAAAAAACGTGTGGGAGATTTAATGGCTCACGCAACGAATGATTTGTCCGCCGTTCAACAAACTGCAGGTGCTGGTGTTCTAACACTTGTAGATTCCATTACTACTGGTGGGTTTGTTATAGCAGCCATGGCAATAACGATTAACTGGAAGCTTACGTTAATTGCACTTATCCCGCTTCCTTTGATGGCGATATTGACGAGTTATTACGGAAAGTTATTACATCAGCGTTTTCGTTATGCCCAAGAAGCTTTTTCTGATTTAAATGACAAGGCACAAGAAAGTATTTCTGGTGTAAAGGTTATTAAAACATTCGGACAGGAAAAAGAAGACACTGAGGATTTTGTTCAGTTATCACAAGAAGTCGTGGATAAAAATATTCATGTTGCAAAAGTAGATTCGTTATTCGATCCGACCATATCACTCATTGTCGGTATGTGTTTCTTCTTATCCATTGTGTTTGGAACTCGATTTATCCTCGCTGGCGATATGTCCATTGGTGATTTATTTGCATTTACGTCATATTTAGGTCTTCTTGTTTGGCCAATGCTTGCCTTTGGTTGGTTATTTAATATTGTGGAGCGTGGTCGTGCTTCATATGACCGTATTAATAATTTATTAGAAGAAAAAGTGGAAATTGACGACAAAGAAGGTGCATTAGACCAAAAGCCAGAAGGGGACTTACAGTTTCATATAGAAGAGTTTAAATTCCCTGGCGATGATCGAGTAGCTATGCATAATGTACACTTCACGTTAAAACGAGGAGAAACATTAGGGATAGTCGGCAAAACTGGAGCAGGAAAGACGGCAATTTTAAAACTATTAATGAGAGAATTTGAAGGGCATACAGGGCAAATCATCTACGGAGATCATGCTATCGATGATTATAAAAAGCGACGATTACGAGAAGCAATTGGCTATGTACCACAAGATCACTTCTTGTTTTCAACGACTGTTGCAGGCAATATTGCTTTCGCAAATGCAGATGCGACAACAGAGCAAGTACACGAAGCAGCAAAACTAGCTTACATTCATGAAGACATATTACAGTTTACAGAAGGCTATGACACGATAGTAGGGGAACGAGGGGTATCTCTTTCAGGTGGACAAAAGCAACGTATTTCGATTGCACGTGCATTAATGATGGAGCCTGAATTACTTATTTTGGATGATTCTTTATCAGCAGTGGATGCACGCACGGAAGAAGCTATTTTAGAAGCATTGAAAGCAAAACGGACGGATGAAACAACAATCATTACATCTCATCGTCTCAGTGCGATTCAACATGCCCACCAAATTATTGTCATGAGTGAAGGGACCATCATTGAAAAAGGGTCTCACGAACAATTAATGGAAGTAAAAGGAGTATATTTTGAAATGTATCAATTGCAGCAACTAGAGACATTAGTTGAAAAGGGTGGTGAAGAGTAATGAATGAAAAGCAGCCACAGCTTACAGGAAAAGATCAGTGGAACATACTAAAAAGATTATTAACATTTTTAAAACCACATACAAAAGTAATTAGTATTGCATTATTTTTACTAATATTAACAGTAACCGGAGATATACTCGGACCATATTTAATCAAAACATTTATGGATGACTATTTAACTCCAAGAAATTTCCCTACTGGACCACTAGTCGGATTAGCACTTGGTTATGTGTTTATTCAAGTAGGAAATGTTGTCGTTAGTTATTTTCAATTATTGAAATTTCAGGAGATCGCACTGAAAATTATTCAACAAATGCGCATTGATGTATTTACTAAAGTGCATAAACTAGGGATGCGATATTTTGACAAAACACCTGCAGGAAGTATTGTGTCACGCGTGACGAACGATACAGAAGCGATAAAAGATATGTTCGTTAGTGTATTAGTAGGGTTTGTACAAAGTGGATTTTTAATAATAGGTGTGTACATTGCTATGTTCATATTGAATGTTAAATTAGCATTGTTCGCAACAATATTATTACCAATAATGTTTGTTGTTATAAAAACATATAGAAAGTATAGTTCCGTTGTTTACCAAGATTTACGTGAACGACTTAGTCAACTTAACGCAAAGCTTGCAGAGTCGTTGCAAGGGATGACAATGATTCAAGCCTTTAGGCAAGAAGACAGATTACAAGATGAATTTAATGATATAAACGACTCGCATTGGAATGCAGGAAAACGGAATATCAAGCTAGATAGTATTCTCCTACGTCCTGCAATCGATTTAGTGTACGCTTTGGCCATTATCATGGTACTCAGTTATTTTGGGATTACTTCCATGAATAACGTCGTGGAAGTTGGAGTTATATACGCATTTGTCACTTATATAGACCGTTTCTTTGAGCCAATCAATCAAGTGATGCAACGGCTATCTATCTTTCAACAGGCAATTGTTGCTGCCTCTCGAGTATTCAAGCTATTGGATGAAGAAGATTTAGCTCCAGTACAAAAAAATGTGGAAGAAGCTAACATTGAACAAGGGAAAATAGAATTTAAAAATGTGACGTTTTCGTATGATGGAAAAACAGATGTACTGAAAAATATTTCATTCACAGCGGAACCAGGTCAAACTGTTGCTTTAGTGGGACACACTGGAAGCGGAAAAAGTTCTATTATTAACTTACTCATGCGTTTCTATGAATTTGAACAAGGGGATATTAAAATTGACGGTCATTCTGTCAAAGATTTTAAAACGGAGGAAATTCGCGAGAAAGTGGGTCTAGTACTGCAAGATCCATTTCTATTCTATGGGGATATTGCAAGCAACATACGATTGCATGCCAAAAAAATGACCGATGAAGAAGTGAAAGCCGCAGCGGAATTCGTGCAGGCGAATCATTTTATAGAAAAACTTCCGTTTGCTTACAAGCAAAAAGTAACCGAGAGAGGCTCTACCTTCTCAAGTGGACAAAGACAATTGGTAGCATTTGCGCGAACGATTGCAACGAATCCGAAAATACTTGTATTAGATGAAGCGACAGCGAATATTGATACAGAGACAGAAGTTGCTATACAAAGTAGTCTAGAGAAAATGCGGAAAGGACGGACAACGATTGCAATTGCCCATCGATTAAGTACGATACAAGATGCTGAGTTAATATTAGTACTTCATCACGGAGAAATAGTAGAACGAGGTACTCACCAACAACTGTTGAACGAGAAAGGTTTATATCATAAAATGTACTTACTTCAAAACGGTGTTATAGAGGATATCGCTTAAAAAAGTCAAAAAGCTGTCACAAGCTTTACTAGAGTAAAAGTGTGAAAAATTTGGTACGATAGGGACAGTAAATCGGAAAGGAAGACTGCCGTGAATACCGATATAAACTTTTTACTGGCATTTGGTGCAGGTTTTTTAAGTTTTATTTCACCTTGTACGTTGCCACTGTATCCCGCATTCTTATCCTATATTACAGGAATGTCATTAGAAGAAATTAAAACCGATAAGAAACAAATGCAAAAAAGAGGAATGTTACATACATTATTCTTCTTATTAGGATTTTCTATTATCTTTGTTGCAATCGGATTTGCAACATCATTTGTAGGTACTTTTTTCATTCAATATGATGATCTACTTCGCCAAGTTGGAGCAATTTTTATTGTCATTTTTGGTTTAATCATCGTAGGGGTCTTTAATCCAGAGTTCTTAATGAAAGAGAAGCGTCTTCAGTTTAAAAATCGTCCTGCTGGTTATTTCGGAACTATTTTAATCGGAATGGCATTTGCTGCTGGTTGGACGCCATGTACTGGACCGATTTTAGCTGCAGTAATAGTTATGGCTGGATCGAATCCTGATGCTGGGATGTTGTATATGCTAGCCTATGTATTTGGATTTGCTATTCCATTTTTTGTATTGTCATTCTTTGTCACGCGCCTTAACTGGATTCGTAAAAATAGTAATTTAATCGTGAAAGTTGGCGGTTATATTATGATTGCTCTTGGAATCCTATTATTTTTTGATGGTTTAACTTATATTATTCAAATTCTAAGTCCAATTTTCGGAGAGTTTCAAGGATTTTAAAGAGAAGGAGGCATGATAATGCCAACAGTATTAGTAGTAGACGATGCAGTCTTCATGCGCGCGACTATAAAAAGAATGCTAGAGAACCATCAATTTGAAATAATTGGTGAAGCAGCCAATGGTAAAGAAGCTGTAGAAAAGTATCGCGAATTATTGCCAGATGTAGTGACAATGGATATTACAATGCCAGTAATGACTGGTATTGAAGCAGTGAAAAAGATTATGACGGAGTTTCCAGAAGCAAAAGTTGTGATGGTTACTGCATTAGGTCAACAAAAACTGATTGTAGAAGCAATTGAAAGTGGGGCAAAAGATTTTATCACTAAACCTTTTAATCCAGATCAAATTGTACAGATATTACAAAATGTAACAAATTGGGCCGAAAATTGATTCAAAAAAATGTCTAGAATACTGTATAAAAGATGTTCCTAACACAGTAAAAGACTTACAAGATATGGGGAATTCTTATGTTTGATAAAATCCAACCTAATATTATGATTATTCTTTCCTCCATTTTTGCTATCGGAATGGGGATTCTCGTAACGACGATTCGAGCAAAGTCTTCCAAAAAACCTGCAAGTGTCAAAAAGATATTATTACCACCGTTATTTATGTCCACAGGTGCACTCATGTTTGTATTACCATACTTTCGGGTAACAGGGATGGAAGTACTAGAAGCAATCGCAGTAGGGATGCTATTCTCTACTGTACTTATTTGGACCTCGAAGTTTGAGCGGAGAGATGGAGAAATCTATTTAAAGCAATCTAAAGCTTTTATTTTCATCATTATTGGATTGCTAGTAGTTCGTATAGTCGGAAAGTTAATATTAAGCTCAACCATTGATGTTGGACAACTTAGTGGAATGTTTTGGATACTAGCTTTTGGAATGATTGTACCTTGGCGTATTGCCATGTTTTTGCAGTATATGAAACTCCAAAAAGCAGGAGTAATTGAATAGAAAATCAAAAGCGAGTACCTCCTAAAAGTGGAGTACTCGCTTTTATTATTGTGCCTTTTTTCTAGTTTCAGATTCCTGAAAGAACTTGTTAAACGGGCTAACGTCTATTTCCATTTCCGCTAACTTTTTTCGCAGAAATTTATGATCTCGCTTTGGAGTTGCAATTATATAGCCCCTAATTAGTAACTCGCGAGTAATCGAAGTCGCTTTTTCTTCGAGTGCCAACTGACCAATTTTACCAGCGATTTTTTGCTTTGCAACTGGTCTAAAAAGATCTGGCACAGGACTCACTAATTCATTTAAAAGCGCTTTTTGATCATCATTCCAAAGATGAATGGTGTTATCTACATAATATGCTTCCCAATCTAAATCTGATTTTCCATCGTTTTTTGGAAGTGCTTTTAGGAACTTACGGAACATGAAGAATCCACCGATGGCCATTAAACCTACTAAAAGAACAACCCAAAATAGAATAAACCATAAAAACCAACCAGTTAAAGCCAAACTATCACCTCATTTTTCTATCTTAAGTATAAGATGTTCCGATAGAAATTTCACTCTCTTTGTATTCTTTCTTTCAAAAAGTTTCTATTTACTAGTTGAAAGGAGGTGATTTACATGGCAAATCTAGAATATAAGCAAGCAGTCTTAAAGTTAGTATTTGAAGGAGGATTGACAGAAGAAGGGAAAATGAAAACGAAATCTAAATCTTATCGTAACATTCAAGCAAGCGCATCAGCGGAAGGATTAGATACGGTTGCCACAACACTTGCAAACTTTTCAAACAGTCCCTATATTGGAGCTGAAAAAGTAGAAACATTGAATTTAATCTAATTTAAAATTAGTAAGGGGGAAATGAGATGGCAAAATCATTACAACTGCAATTTGAAACAACAACTGGGAAAAGATTAATGGTAACTGTAGATGATCCGAAAGATTCACTAACGAATACAGAAATAGAAGTTGGGATGGAAGCGATTATTGCTAGTAATGTCTTCCATGTAGAAGGTATACCACTGTCGATTGTAAAAAGTGCAAGAGTAGTAGAACGCAACGTCACACAAATTATCTAATAATTTTAGACTCTCCAGCATTGGAGGGTCTATTTTTAAAAGGAAGTGAATAATATGGAACAGTGGCTTTCATTGATTCAAGATGTAGGCTTCCCTATATTTGTGTCATTTTACCTAATGCACAGGGTAGAAAGCAAACTAGAAGAAATCAAACATGCACTGTTATCTTTAAAATAGGTTCTCTATTCACAAAACTGTTGAAATAGATGAGACAAGGTAGTTGAAGGAACAAAATTCTTTCGATAAGATAAGATTATGAACAAAAAAAGAGAGGTCTCATAGATGAAGAAATTAATAGCTATTATTTCTATATCATTACTTGTCCTTGCAGGTTGTGGAAGTAGTGGAAATTTTGAAGCACAAACAAATTGGGAAGTGCAAGATTTCAATTATGTAAACCAACATAATAAAAAGGTTTCGTTAGAAGGTCTGAAAGGAACTGTTTGGCTAGCTACATTTGTCTTTACAAACTGTACTTCCGTTTGTCCTCCAATGACCTTTAATATGAGCGAAATTCAACAAATGCTTGTAGATAAAGGGGTAAAAGATTACAAAATTGTTGCCTTTAGTGTAGATCCTGAAGTAGATACACCTCAGAAGCTTCAAGAGTACTTAGGAAACTATGATGTAGCTGATGAAAGCAAGTGGCAGCTTTTAACTGGTTATAAACAAGATGAAATTGCGAATTTCGCAGAGAAATCATTTAAAACGCTAGTAAAAGATGATCCGAAATCCAATCAAGTTATTCACGGTACCTCCTTTTATTTAGTAGACCAAAACGGGGTAGTTGTAAAAAACTATAGTGGAGTGTCGGATGTACCAAAAGAAGAAATTGTGATGGATGTGGAAAATTTAGTTGAAGACGGTAAATAACGGAGCAACCTATCCCAGTGATAGGTTGTTTTTTACTGAGGAAAACGCATATTTTTTTCTGCATGATCTATCTAGGTTATTTAGGATCATAAAAACAAGGTGCATTTAAGGTGATTACACTTTTCTTAAAGAATATATTTCCATGCCAGGAACAAGTTGATTTCCACTCCAATCAACCGTGCGATTAAGAAAGAAAATATGCTTCGTAAAAATAATGAACTATTACTTTCCATCGTTTATCTATAGGGCAAGTGGAACCTGTAAAATAGTTAGCATTTATTGATAATGGAGCGCTGAGCGGACGAAATTGCATCTTCGTCCGCTTTTTAAAAAATTAGTATGGATCTAGTCTCTCATTAACCAAACCAAATGTACCATGTCACTACGTATTTCAAGAGGGCGACGGACAAACATCCGCAACAAGATTAAGGAAAATAGAGGATTTAGAGTGATGCAGTTACTTCTAAATCTTCCGTAAAGTCCCTCGTTAATAGCGTGGCAAATGTTTAGTCCATAGCAATCTGGAGATAGTAAAGACAAGATGCACTTAGATAATGCTTGCACTTTTCTTATTATTTCATAACTAACTGTCCAATCCTTTTATTTTCAGGCTACTGTTTATTTTGATTTTATGCTATTGTTTTCCTAGAAGATAAATAACATGTTTCCTAAAATTTTGTTTATATAGAACCTATTTTATCCAATCGTTTAATTAATAGTAAAAATGCCAATGCTTGTAGAATATAAAAAGTACTTTATGGAATAGGTGAAGGAAAGATGAAACAAAAAGAGAAAATGTCTTATAAAGTAAAGGCTTGGACCATTATCTTACTTCTACCTCTTACGATTACTATTTATATTTTAGCAATCATCGGGTGGCAAGAGCTTCAGAAAATACCCGCGGTACAAGAATGGGCGGAATCTATACAGCAAGGACCGAATGGAAAGAAATTAGATGTTCCAAGTGAATACATTCCTATATACAAAAAAGCAGCTGAAAAATACAGTATACCTTGGACTCTTCTTGCTGCGCATCATCGTATCGAAACAAAATTTTCAACGATGGATCCATTACTTTCTCCATTTGGAGCAGAAGGGCATATGCAGTTTATGCCTTGTACATTTGTAGGTTGGTCTCATCCTAGTTGTAGTGGTTTAGGCAAGGGGGATATACCGGAAAAGGATAAAGTTAATCCCGAAATAATCGCTAAATATGGCGGTTTTGGGATAGATGCAAACGGAGACGGAAAAGCTGATCCTTATGATTTGGAAGATGCAATCTTTAGTGCAGCAAATTATTTAGCCGCAAGTGGTGCAGCAAATGGGGAAATAGAAAAAGCAATTTTTCATTATAATCATAGCGAAAAATATGTGGAGGATGTTCTTCATTTTTATCATTTATATGAAAGCCAGTTAGATGAAATACAAGCTGCTTCTATAAAAAAGGCTGGACTCTAATGGTCCAGCCTCCTAATCATTATCTACGCATAGATTTTAAGATTAGACTTAAAATAGCGACTAAAATAATTGCACCTATTAAAGCTGGAATAATTGCCATTCCCCATACAATAGGACCCATATCTGAGAAGATTAATCCCCCTATCCACGCCCCAATGATACCAGCAATGATATTTCCAATAATTCCACCTGGAATGTCTCTACCTAAGATTAAACCTGCTAACCATCCGATAATACCACCAATAATTAAATATAGAATAAATCCCATTAAATCCAACTCCTTTAATATGTTTTAATTAGTAACACTCTTTATATAACCATTATGGAGAAATGCTAAACATAATATAATTATTTTATTAGAACATTAGCACCTAGCGTATTTTTAAAATGATCTAAAGCCCATTTATGTCCTACTTCATTAAAGCTAGCTACTGCATCCTCATGGATGACAATTGAGAAACCTAAGTTATAGGCATCGACTGCGGTATGCAACACGCAAATATCTGTACATACACCTATTATATGTACTTCTTCTATATGACGTTCTCTTAATAATTGAAGCAAATTGGTACCAGCAAAAGAGCTGTAGCGTGTTTTATCCATCCATATAATAGATTCTTTATTGTTTTCATATACTGGTTTAAGCTTTCCGTATAATTCACGTCCTAGTGAATGAAGAATATTATGAGGAGGGAATAGTTTAGTTTCTGGGTGAAATGGATTGTTTTCTTCATGTAAGTCTACAGAAAACACGACTAGATCGTTATTAGCTATAAACTCATTCGTTAATCGCACAATCGATTCCTCTATAACTTGTCCAGATTTCCCACAAGTTAGTGCTCCATTTTCTGCAACAAAATCTACAGTATAATCCACAACTACTAATGCTTTTCTCAAATTTAAACAACACCTTTGCTTTTTCTTTTATTATGGATTAAATAAAAAATATAGCTATAAAATAATAAAAAGATTGTTCAAAACATTTTGCTTTTTACCTTTAAAAGTATTATAATTGAAAAAAAAGGGAGTGGAGAATATGGACATTCAAAAAACTAGAAAGTTAAATAAACAGGGGTTATGGTTTGTCATTCTTCATACAATATTTATCGTGAATTTGGCAGCGGATATGTTTTCTATACATTAAAAAGAACAGCTATTAGCTGTTCTTTTTTGTTACACATTAATTCTTCCAATATCATTATGTAAAATAAAAGTAAAATTGAGCTTTAACAAGCACATTCGTTTTACATGCTCTACTTTATAGATCCACTTACAAATACATCCTCTTTATAATACATATTTTTCACCAGAATATTTGGACCTAAGCATTTGACAGCGGGACAATGACAATTAAGTGATTTAGCGAGCGGTGATGCTAACCACTTATCAAAGATTGTAGTTAATGTATCTGTTCGAATATTTCCTAGTTGAGGAGCATCACCGAAATCGGTTACAATCACTTCCCCAGTAAAAATATTAACATTTAATCTTGATCTTCCGTCTGGATCATTTCGTACAGAAACGTTCTTACTGCTTTTTAATCGATTAAGCATTTGAATGCTTCTTTCATTTTGACTGCACGGATAAAAGGGTAATGTACCGAAAAGCATCCAAACATCTTCATTTCTAAAATCCAGAATACTTTCAATTGCATCCTGTGTTTCTTGTAATGTAAGCGATGTTAGAGCACTAGCAAAATCAGAAGGGTACATAGGGTGTATTTCGTGTCGAGCACATTTCATTTCTTCAACCACTTGTTTATGGATATGCTCTAAGAAGGGGAGCGTTTTTTTATTTAGCATTGTTTCTGCTGAAACCATTACCCCGGCCTCAGAAAGCATGCGGCTATTGTCTATCATTCGTTGGAAAAGACTAGCACGTTGCTCATACGTGGGTTTCCTTTCCATCATTGCAAAACCAGTCTCCACGAATTCATCAACAGTTCCCCAGTTATGCGAAATATGTAGAACATCTAAATAAGGAGCGATTAATAAGTATCTTTCTGGAGGGAGTGTCAGGTTAGAGTTAATTTGTGTTCGGACACCGCGATTATGAGCATATTTCAATAGGGGAAGAACGTATTCAGTTACTGACTTTTTGGATAGCATTGGTTCTCCACCTGTAATACTGATTGTTTTTAAGTGTGGAATTTCCTCCAACCGTTGTATTACTAAATCAATTGGAAGTGCTTCAGGGTCCTTTGTTTGCAAAGTATAGCCTACTGCACAATGAGCACAGCGCATATTACATAGCGTGGTAGTTGTAAATTCAATATTGGATAATGTGAGCTTATTGTGTAGTTCTATATCTCGATAAGCTTCCCAGGGGTCATTTAATGGTGAAATCGTTTTTATTGCAATCATAACTAACTTCCTTTCTAATGGATTATTCTCTCATATTTTAACCAAAAAGAAAATGCTGAAAGATGCAATGATTGTATATTCATAAGAGGGGTATATAATTGTGTAAATACTCGAAAAGAATATAATAATGGAGGTATTAAATGTTTATAGAAAAAAACAATGAAATTAGATCAGCACTTTTTAAACAATTGGAACGTATTACGGATGAACAATTCAATCAGAAACCGGAGCAAGATACATGGTCACCTAAAGAAATAATGGATCATTTAGTAAAAATGGAGAGCACAATAACAAGTGGTATTAAGCAACAATTAGCAAATCCAGAAAGCCCTAAAGCAAAGAAAAAGCCAATTCAAGTCTCTACTTTACGCATTATTAAAGTAAAAGCACCTAAATACACCGTTCCTACGGCAGAATATAAGACAAAAGAAGAAATGAAAGCCGCGCTTCACCAAGCACGAATGGAACTTCTTTCTGTTTACCAATCTACCGATAAGGAAACATTAAAAAATAAATCTTTAAAACATCCCCTATTCGGACAGGTTCCACTAATACAATGGTTTCCATTCGTAGGACTTCATGAAAAAAGACATGGAAAGCAATTAGAAAAAACGATTGAAATATTAAAAGGTCATAAGAAATAGTTATTACTTATAATAATTTTAATGTAATTTACTTATCAACTTTATTCAAGTATGATAGTTAATGGAGAAAAGTCACTAGAAAAGAGCCTTTTCAATAGACATTAGGAGGAACACAAATGGCAAAAAGTAACTTACACAACAGCCGTACTTCTTTTTCGCTAAATGGTAAAGAGTATAATTACTACCGATTAGCAGCGATAGAAGAAGCTGGTATCGCAAAAGTATCACGCCTTCCTTATTCAATTAAAGTATTATTAGAATCAGTATTACGTCAATATGATGGCTATGTAATTAAAGAAGATCATGTAAACCAACTTGCAAAATGGGGTAAAGACGCAAATACAGAAGCAGAAGTTCCATTTAAACCTTCACGCGTTGTACTACAAGATTTTACAGGTGTCCCGGTAGTAGTTGATTTAGCATCGTTACGTTCAGCAATGAATGAAATGGGCGGAAATCCAGACAAAATTAACCCAGCTATTCCAGTTGATCTAGTAATTGATCACTCTGTACAAGTAGATAAATATGGTTCTTCTACTGCTTTACAAGCAAATATGGACCTTGAGTTTGAACGAAATGCAGAACGTTATAACTTCTTAAAATGGGCTCAAACATCTTATGATAATTTCCGTGCTGTACCTCCAGCAACTGGTATCGTTCACCAAGTGAACTTGGAGTATTTAGCTCCAATCGTACATGTAAACGAAAGTGCTGACGGCGTATTAGAAGCATTTCCAGATTCAGTAGTAGGTACTGACTCCCATACAACAATGATCAATGGTCTTGGTGTTCTTGGATGGGGTGTAGGTGGTATTGAAGCTGAAGCAGGTATGCTTGGTCAACCATCGTACTTCCCAATTCCTGAAGTAATCGGTGTTAAATTAGTAGGAGATCTTCCTAATGGGACAACTGCAACTGACTTAGCACTTAAAGTTACTCAAGTACTTCGCGGGCGTGGAGTAGTTGGTAAATTTGTTGAGTTCTTCGGTCCTGGAGTATCTAAATTACCGCTTGCTGACCGTGCAACAATTGCGAATATGGCTCCTGAATATGGTGCAACTTGCGGTTATTTCGCAATTGATGAGGAATCGCTTAATTACTTACGTTTAACTGGTCGCGACGAAGAGCATATTGCTGTAGTTGAAGCTTATTTAAAAGCAAATGACATGTTTTTTGACCCAGCTTTAGAACCAGTTTATACAGATGTAATCGAAATTAACTTAGCTGATATCGAAGCAAATCTTTCTGGTCCAAAACGTCCACAAGATTTAATTCCTCTAACTGATATGAAGGCTCGTTACCATGAAGCAGTTGTTGCTCCACAAGGTACTCAAGGTTTCGGTTTAACAGAAAAAGAATTCGATAAAACAGCAACTGCAAAATTTGCAGATGGTGATGTAACAATCCCAACAGGTGCTGTAGCAATCGCTGCAATCACTTCTTGTACTAATACATCAAATCCATATGTAATGTTAGCAGCTGGTTTAGTTGCGAAAAAAGCAGTAGAAAAAGGATTAACAGTTCCTGCTTATGTAAAAACATCTTTAGCACCAGGTTCTAAGGTCGTTACTGGTTATTTACAAGATTCAGGTTTAGATCAATATTTGGATCGAATTGGATTCAATACAGTAGGTTATGGTTGTACAACTTGTATCGGTAACTCAGGCCCATTACTTCCTGAAATTGAAAAAGCAATCATTGACGAAGATTTATTCGTAACTTCTGTTCTTTCTGGTAACCGTAACTTTGAAGGTCGTGTACATCCACTTGTAAAAGCGAACTACTTAGCATCACCACCACTTGTTGTTGCTTATGCACTAGCTGGTACGGTAGATATCGATTTACAAAAAGATTCATTCGGTAAGGACAAAGAAGGCAATGAAGTATTCTTTGCAGATATTTGGCCATCGACAGAAGAAGTAAATCAAGTGCTTTCAACAGTTGTTACTCGTGAATTATTCCAAAAAGAGTATGCACGCGTATTCGATGAAAACGAAGCATGGAATGCAATAGAAACATCAACTGAGTCTCTATATTCATTTGATGACAAATCAACTTACATTCAAAATCCACCATTCTTCCAAGGCTTAGCGAAAGAACCTGGTGATATACAAACACTTGCTGGTCTTCGTATTGTAGCGAAATTCGGTGATTCTATTACAACAGACCATATTTCACCTGCTGGAGCAATTGGTAAAGATACACCTGCTGGTAAATACTTGCGCGAAAACGGTGTAGAAGTGCGTGATTTCAACTCTTATGGTTCTCGTCGTGGTAACCATGAAGTAATGATGCGTGGAACATTCGCTAACATCCGTATTCGTAACCAAGTTGCTCCGGGCACAGAAGGTGGATATACTACTTACTGGCCAACTGGCGAAATCATGTCTATCTATGATGCAGCGATGAAGTACCAAGAAGAGGGCACAGGTTTAGTAGTACTTGGCGGAAAAGATTACGGAATGGGATCATCACGTGACTGGGCAGCTAAAGGAACAAACCTTTTAGGTATTAAAGCTGTAATTACGGAAAGCTTTGAACGTATTCATCGTTCTAACTTAGTAATGATGGGCGTTTTACCACTTAACTTCTTACCTAATGAAAATGCTGAATCTCTTGGCTTAACTGGTAAAGAAGAAATTAGTATTAATATTGCAGAAGGTGTTAAACCTCGTGATATTCTACAAGTAACAGCAAAAGCGGAAGATGGTTCTGTAAAACAATTTAACGTGCTTGCTCGTTTCGATTCAGAAGTAGAAGTAGATTACTACCGTCACGGTGGTATCCTTCAAATGGTATTACGTAACAAAATGCTAGAAGCATAATTAAATGAGAAAGGACCTAATTCTTTGTGAATTAGGTCCTTTTGTTATAGAAAGAATATATAAAAATTTGCACGCTAGGAAGTTTCAAGCTTGCTAGGTCTAGGTCACTTAATAGAGATAGCTCAAATATAGATTATCATTGCTTCATATTGTCGTCTATCCAGTCAGAATTTTTTCTATCCGAAGCGCTTTTCTCACTGCTAAGAATTAGGTTAGTTATAGGTTCTGCACCTTAGTCATATCATGAGTATAAACAGTTAAGGAGTGAATAAAGCGGGAAAGTGGAAAATTGTCCTTATTGGAATTGCTTTATTTTCAGTCATCTTTACCTATCTATTTTCATACACGCAAACAACAAAGTTAGTACTAGAGCTTTGTTCCCCATATCTGGAGGCGCCCGAAATAACACAAAACTTTCAATATAGTTTCATGCAAAAGGGTGGACTGTATGATCAATTTGGGCAGCGATTAAAAGAAAAAGGGTATAATCATCTCATTCTTACTGGCATCAATCCCAAAAAAGAAATCTTGGTTAAACTTGTACTTATAGATAAAGAAGCCAACCAACAAAGACAAGAAAAAATTAAGGAAATATTTAATGATTTCCTAGCTAAAAATGACTTAGATCCGAGTGTATTTAAAGTTAAAGTAAGTAATGATGAAAGCTTTAACTGGTAGATGAATAGTTTACTTTTTCCAATCAGGTTTGATTAATGAAAAAACAAATGCATCATTTGATTTATCATTTTGATAAATATATCCTCTTAAAAGACCTTCTTTCTTAAATCCTAGTTTCAATAATAGTTTATAAGAGGATTCATTTTCGGGAAATGTAACTGCTCCAATACGATATAAGTCAAGCATTTCAAAACAATAGTGAACAACACTCTCTACTGCTTCACTAATAATCCCTTTTCTCCAATATTCAGGTAACAAATCATACCCTATTTCCGTTCGTTTACTGGAAAGCAAGAGATTGTTTAAACCAACTGTACCAACAAATTCACCTGTTTCTTTTAGTACAATCCCCCAACGAATTGAACGCTTCTCTTGAAAGTTTTTTGAGAATGATTGGATAATATTTTCTGCTTGTTCCTTTTGTGTGAATGGAGACATGCCGTAGTATTTTGTGACTTCTTTGTTTGAAAAGATAATGAAAATATGATCCACATGATCTTCTTTAATTTCTAATAGATTCAATCTTTTCGTTTCTAAAATGGGAAATTCCATATCACTTCTTCCTTTCTAACAAACTCCAATGCCTTTAGATTATTTTACCATAAATTCATATATTCCGATATATATGAATTGTCTTTCAATTAAACAAGAAGATATGATAGGATAGTATAAAAAACCTTGATGTGGAATGTGAGGTAAAGAATGGAACAATCAACAATTATCATGTCAAAATTAACTCCGCCTATTGCCTCTTCTTTTTACATGAGAAGATCATCTCTTATTAAGAAATTCCAATCGAATGCTAGTAAAAAATTAACTCTACTACATAGTGGGGCTGGATTTGGTAAAAGTTCAGCACTAGCACAGTATTATGCGGATTCAAACGAATTATTTTCATGGTATGCCATCTCGGAAGAAGACGATGATATCCTTCCTTTTCTACGATATTTATTGCATAGCATTCGTAGAGTAATTCCTAATTTTGGAGAGAACCTGGCGGAGAGAGAAATTATTTCCATGTATCCAAAAGAAGAGGAATTAACGCAGTGGTATTCCTTGTTTAGTAATGAGCTTTCTAAGATTGATGAACCTTTCTCCATTGTTTTGGATGACTTTCACCTCATTGATCATGTGTTTCATATAAATTACATCGTGGAAAAAATAATTGAGTTTCTTCCAGCTCATGTTCATCTTGTCATTGCATCTAGAAGTCGACCGAAATGGTCAAAGCTGCTGAAACTTAAGTTAAAAGGACAATTAGTGGAACTTAGTGAAAAGGACTTTATGTTTAGTGAAGAAGAAATACGCGTTTTTTTTGAGGATTACTTTGAAAAAACGATTTCGTACGATGAAGCAGTAGAAATCTTGCGAATTACAGAAGGTTGGGCAATCGCCATACATTTAATTGCGATGCAGCTTGTAGAGACCAATAAACAAATAAATGAGCTCTTTGATCCCGCGCTCAAAGACTTGTTTTCTTATTTATCCGATGAGGTATTTTTTCGAATGAATGAAGAAGATAAACAGTCCATATTGAATTTCAGTATTTTTCCAACCTTCAATACTGAAGAAATAAAGGCTTTCTACGGGGAAAAAGAAGCAGAAAATCTAGAACGATTAGCAAATAGCCACGCTTTTATTCAGTCACTAAGTGATACGGCTTCTTATCGATTCCATGCACTATTTCACCAATATTTAGAAATAAAGTGGTTGCAAAAAGATCGAAAGTTATATTATGACACACATCAAAGAGCCGCTACTTTTTATAGTGCGCATAATAATTTAATTCAAGCCATTCACCATGCGGTAAAAGCAAATGATGATTATTTTTTAGGAAACATGCTTGTACATTTTGCACATTCAATGATTAGTGCGGGGCAATTTGATTGGTTATTAGAATTGTTAAAAGTTCATCTCTCCGAGCAAAGCAGAGAAGCGTTTTATGAACTTTTTTATTATGAAGGGGAATGTCATCGATATAGAGCTTTTTATGAAAAAGCAAAAAAAGCTTATGAAATGTGTGTAATGTTTGCGAAAGAAAAGAACAATCTGCTTTACTTAAGTAGGGCGAATGCGGGTCTAGCCCATATTTATCTTGATACGATCCAACCAAAACTAGCAAAACCGTATCTAGAGGACGCAGTGGCATGGGCAAAAAAAAGCTCGGATATAACATGGGATGAAATGTTGTCATTGAAACGATTGTTAGCAGAGAATCTTGTCAATTTAGGTAAGGCCAATGAGGCGAAAAAATGGGTGAAACAAGAAGCATTTGATGCCGCTATTCTAAGAGAAGGTAATTTAGATGCACGGATTTTGCTCCGAACGGGAATGCTGGATGAGGCACAATATGTATTAAGAAATAGAATAGATGACGAAGTAAGTTTACCCGACTCGCATAGAGAAACAGAAGTTTTACTATCCTTTATCTATTCTTTATTGGGTCAGATAGATGATGCGAAACGTGCTGCTATCAAAGGAATCCAAACGGGGAGTCGTGAAAAATCAGGTTTTGTAGAAGCAGTCGGTTGGATCAGAAGAGGACATGCCGAAATACTAGATGATCCTTTCGATTTGGAAACGCCCGAGAACTATTATATTAAAGCAGTTCATCGTATGGAAGAGCTAAATGTCTCTAGAGGAAAAGCAGAGCCTTATATGGGACTTTCTCTCTTGAAATCTAGGCAAGGGTTATTTGAAGATGCGATTTCTTACGGGGAAAAAGGCTTGAGAGAAACAGATAAAGGAAATGATTATTGGCTGTCTGCTTATATATTACTTTGTTTAACGATCGTTTATTTTGAGAAGGGAGAAATGGAAACGGCTATACATACTGCTCATGAAGCTAATCGTCTTTTTACAAGCAGCGGGGATGTATACGGGGAAATGATTTCGCACTATTGGCTCATGTTCATTTATGCTGAGTTAGGAAATAACAAAGTGTTTGTTGATCATACAGAAAAATTTGCTTCCCTTTGTGTTCAGTACCATTTTGGTTTTTTCTTACTTAAAAAGACGATATTCGGGCCAATCGATTTGCAAATGCATTATCCATTGTTCCAGAAAGCACTACTACTAAATCCAAGTTCCAATAATCTAAACTCAATTATAAAGATGCTAAAAATAAATGAGGGCAGTAGTTATCCTGGCTATGAACTAACTCTTCATCTTCTTGGACCTTTTACACTTTTTATGAGTAATAGAGAAATAAGTGAGCGAAAATGGCAGAGGGACAAATCAAAAGAACTACTTACTTATCTTTATTTGCACAAAAACAGGTTTGTTCCAAAAGAGGAATTGATACGCGTTCTATGGGGAGAAGGCGATGATAAAACAACCGATCGTGATTTTAAAGTGGTATTAAATTCTTTATTGAAGGTAATTGAGCCAAATCGTTTAGCTAGAGAGGAATCTTTTTTCATTACACGAAAACAAGCAATGTATCGTTTAAATCCAAGTGCGAGTATCCGCAGTGATTTAGAGTCCTTCCGTGGTTATATAGAACAAGGTATGATTGAACTGAATGCAGTAATGGCAAAGGAATACTTGTTAAAAGCAGTAAAATTATATAAAGGGTCATTATTAGAAGATAAGTCTACTATTGATTGGGTTTTACATGATCGAGAAACAACGCAAAACGAATATCTATTGGTTTTAGAGCGACTTGCACAAACTTGTACAAGATTAAAAGAGTTCGAGCAAACGATATACTGGGCTGAAAAGCTAATAAGGGTGGATTCTACTTGGGAAGAGGCGTATCGATTATTAATGTTTGCCTACTATCAGCTACATGATAGGACTAAAGCAGTTAGATGGTATGAGCGATGTCATTCTGTTTTGAAGGCAGAATTACAAGTGGAGCCAATGAATTCGACAATTCAAATGTATGAAATGATTACGAGTTACAATTGAGTGAAGGAAAACTTGCGCTTTAAAACGAGCTATTGTTTTCTTGTAACTCTTTTGTAACTCTTCTTTTATATTCTAAAACAGAAGCATGAGAGCGCTTACAAAATACTAAAGGGGGATTTGTATGACAAAAAAATGGGGCTTACTTTTAATACTCGTTTTATTTTCAATTTTCAGTGCTGCATGTAGCGATAAAGCAGGGACATCGAAAGAAGATGAAAAAGAAAAAGAAGAAACAACTCCCGTTTCAAGTGAAGTAACAGAAGAAGCTAGTACGATCAAAATAGGGGTTCTTGCTTCCTTGACTGGTGCACTGGAGTCATACGGTAAACAAACGAAAAATGGGTTTGAATTAGGGCTTGAATACGCTACCGGCGGAACGATGGAAGTAGCAGGGAAAAAGATTGAAGTTGTTTATGAAGACACCGAAACAAAACCAGAAGTTGCAGTACAAAAAGCAACGAAACTTTTAGAGGATGATGAAGTGGATTTTCTAGTTGGTTCTTCTAGTTCTGGTGACACATTAGCTGTTCTTCCACTTGCAGAAGAATATGAAAAAATCATGATTGTTGAACCTGCAGTTGCTGATAGTATTACAGGATCAGAGTTTAATCCTTATATATTTAGAACAGGACGTAACTCTTCCCAAGATGCTGTAGCAGGTGCGGCGGCAATTGCAAAACCAGGGGTGAAAATTGCAACATTTGCACCAGATTATTCATTTGGTTGGGACGGCGTAGCAGCATTTAAAGCCGCTGCAGAGAAACTAGGAGCAGAAGTGGTGTTAGAAGAGTTTGCAGACCCAGCTGCTACGGACTTCACATCAAATTTACAAAAAATTATCCAAAAAAAGCCTGATTACTTGTTTGTCATTTGGGCAGGAGCAAACTCTCCATGGAACCAAATTGCAGATTTAAAAATTCAAGAAAAAGGAATCAAAATTTCCACCGGCGCACCAGATATCGCAGCATTATCTGTGATGGAACCACTAATTGGAATGGAAGGATTCACAGTTTATTATCATACACTTCCGCATAATCCAATTAATGATTGGTTAGTGGAGGAGCATAAAAAACGCTTCGATGGAGCTGTACCAGACTTGTTTACTCCAGGAGGAATGTCAGCCGCAATTGCTATTGTCGAGGCGCTAAAAAAATCGGAAGGTAAAGCAGATGGAAAAGAACTAATTAAACTTATGGAAGGGATGTCATTTGAAACACCAAAGGGAACAATGACTTTCCGTCCTGAAGACCATCAAGCATTACAATCCCTGTACTCTATTAAACTAGAAAAACAAGATGGATTTGCATATCCAGTACCAGTCTTGATAAGAGAATTATCTCCAAGTGATACGGAGCCACCGATTTTAAACAAAAAATAAGAATCAAGTGACGACCTAATCGATTAGGTCGTTCACTCTCCATATGATAGAGCATCTCTCTATCATATGGAGAGTGATGCTGGAAAGGAGCATTTTATAAATGGAACCTATACTACGAACAGAAAACTTAACAATAACATTTGGTGGTCAAATTGCTGTCGACCATGTGAACTTTGTTATGCCACAGAAACAATTTAAGTCGATAATCGGCCCTAATGGTGCAGGAAAAACAACCTTTTTCAATTTGATAAGTGGTGAGTTAAAACCTACCGCAGGGGATGTGTTTTTTAAAGGTGAATCTATGGCCAAATATTCCTCCGTAAAAAGGACTAGAAAAGGACTTGGTCGCTCTTTTCAAATAACTAATGTATTTCCCAATCTAACTGTCATTGAAAATGTTCGGCTAGCAGTCCAATCAAAAGAGAATATTCGCTATCAAATGTTTCGCCACTTTACGGCCTATAAAAATCTGCATATCCAGGCAGAAAAACTATTAGAAATAGTGTTACTTTCCAGTAAAGCAAACTACTTTGCAAACCAGTTATCTCACGGTGAAAAAAGGAAATTAGAAATTGCAATGTTGTTAGCTCTTGATACAGAGGTATTGTTGTTAGATGAGCCAACTGCAGGAATGTCTTTGGAAGAAGTTCCAGCTATTCTTGATGTGATAAAACAGATAAAACAAACGAATGAAAAAACAATTTTATTGATCGAACACAAAATGGATATGATTATGGATTTATCGGACTCTATTATGGTTTTGTTTAACGGTAGATTACTAGCTGATGGCACACCAACGGAAATAATGAATAATGAAACCGTTCAGCATGCTTATTTAGGAGGATTGTATGATGAGCAGCTTACTTAAATTAGAAAATGTCCACACGTTTATTGGACAATATCACATACTACAAGGGGTCTCTTTTGAAGCAAAGGAAGGTCAAGTGAGTGTGCTATTAGGTAGAAATGGAGCAGGAAAAACTACTACATTGAAAACAATTTTAGGACTGACTCCTGCAACTACTGGATCCATTGTATTTCAAGGTCAAAACATCACAAAAAAAGCTACACATCATATTGCTTTAAATGGAATTGGGTATGTACCAGAGGATCAAGGAATATTTGGTGCGCTGACAGTCGAAGAAAATATTAAAGTTGCCATGCGAAAAGAAGACGATGCCGCCTATGCTAGGCAAGAATATGTACTTGAATTATTCCCCGATTTAAAAACATATTGGAAAAAAGATGGTGGGTATTTGTCAGGAGGTCAAAAACAAATGTTGTCGATGGCTCGGGCATTTGTGAATGACAGCAAGTTACTGTTAATCGATGAACCTTCAAAAGGACTAGCACCTGTTGTTATTGAAAAAGTGATGGAAGCAATTGTGGAGATGAAAAAACAAACATCGATTATTTTAGTCGAGCAAAATTTTATGATGGCAAGTCGAATTGGCGATACATACACACTTATTGATGATGGAGAGACTGTTCAATCCGGACAAATGAGCGATTTGGTACAGAATGATGAATTGAAACGCAAGTATTTAGGAATTGGGTAAGGGGGTTATGAAATGGAGTTACTTATCAATCTATTTATAAATGGTTTAGCTACCGGAATGCTTATCTTTCTTCTCGCTGCCGGATTGACCTTAATATTTGGACTAATGGATGTATTGAACTTTGCTCATGGAGGGTTGTTTGCATGGGGAGCTTTTTCAGGAGTATGGTTTTATGGACTAACGAGTAGTTTTACGATTGCAATAATTGGAGCAATATTAACAGGGATTTTACTTGGGTTTATAACTGAGAAGCTTATCATTACACCGGTATATGGGAATCATGTTCAACAAATCTTAATCACGCTTGGCTTTATGATCGTTTTATCAGAGATGTTAAAAGTAGTTTTCGGTCCAAACCAAATTGCAGCCAAAACACCTCCTTTACTAGCAGGTAGTTGGGAAATTGGCGATGTCATTATTATTAAATATCGCTTATTCATCATTGTTGTTGGATTCCTAGTATTTGGGGTTTTCCAATTTATCTTAAAGCGCACAAAGGTCGGGTTAATCGTTCGTGCAGGGGTAATGAATAAAGAGATGGTGCAAGCACTTGGGATCAATATTAAACGAGTATTTTTATATGTATTTATGGCTGGGGCGGCACTTGCGGCACTTAGTGGGGTACTGATGGCTCCCTATTCAGGTGTTATTTATGCGGAAATGGGAATGGAATTTGCAATCTTGGCTTTTATTGTTGTTGTCATAGGGGGGATGGGAAGTTTTCCGGGATCCCTTCTTGCAGCAATACTTGTAGGGCTTGCGGGTAGTTTCATGGCTTACTACGTTCCAGCTTTATCACTTGCGGTCAATATGATGCTAATGGCAATTGTATTAATTTTCCGTCCGCAAGGTTTGTTTACTGCGAAAGGATGATGCTAGATGCGTTCAAAATTTCAACTGAATAATGTCCTATTATTAGTCATCGTGGCTGCTCTCGCCATTTTTCCGTTTATTTCAGATTCACGTACGTGGACGATTTTACTGACCCAAATATTTATTTTTTCGATACTCGCAATGAGTTACGATATTTTACTTGGTTATACAGGTATTGTTTCATTCGGCCATGCTATGTTTTTTGGGATGGGCGCATATACAACGGCAATTCTACTCCATCAGTTTGAAGCCACTTTAAGCATGTTTTTCTTATCGATTATTATTGGCATGATTATCGCGGCAGTCATTAGTTTTTTAGTCGGTTTACTCACTTTAAGGTTAAAAAGTCACTTCTTTGCGATGTTAACATTGGCTGTTTCGGGTTTATTTCTTGTACTTGCGGAAAAATGGAGAACGCTTACACATGGAAATGATGGATTTACGTTTCGGGCACCAGAGTTCTTTAAAGATCGAATGATGTTTTACTTGCTCGTTCTCATTTGTTTGGTACTTGTTTACTTTTTCTTGCGTAGATTTGTGGAATCACCTCTTGGGAGAGTATTGATTGCTGTTCGGGAAAATGAACAAAGGACGAAATCATTAGGTTATCAAACGCTATATTATAAAGTAATTGCTTCTGTGATTGCAGGAATTGTCGCAAGTTTAGCTGGTTCTCTATATGCTGTCTCGTTAAGGTTTGTAAACACAAGTGTGTTAACAATGGATATTACATTAGATGCATTACTTATGACGATTATTGGGGGGGTAGGTACATTAATTGGACCAATTATCGGAGCAGGTGTCATAGAGCTAGCCCAACATTATCTGTCTGGTCTTGCAAAAGAATATCCTATTTTCGAAAGATGGATTATTTTCTTCGGGATTATCTATATTTTAGCCGTGATCTTCTTCCCAAGAGGTATTGTTGGAACAATTCAATATGCTTTTTGGAAGCGAAAAAATAAAGCTATAAAAGGACCAATCCGGCCTTCTAGAAGAAAGGTGGTTGCAAAATGACCATAGGGATTGTTAGTACTGGTGTGTATCTACCAGATCGTACGATGACTGCTGAGGATATTGCGACCCTTTCTCACATACCAGTGGAAGTCGTGAAAACAAAAATGGGAATCACTCAAAAGCCAATCCCCGGTCCTAATGATCATACCGTGGCGATGGGTATCCGTGCTGCGGAAAAAGCACTGCAAAAAGGTGCCGTAGACCCCAAAACGATTGACCTCGTTATTTATATTGGAGAGGAGCATAAGGAATATCCTTTATGGACAGCTGCTATTAAAATCCAAGAAGAAATAGGAGCCTACCATGCATGGGGGTTTGATGTGGCATTACGTTGCGGAACTACTATTATGGCGATAAAAGTAGCAAGGAGTTTAATGGAATCAGACGCTACGATCAATACGGTGCTTCTTGCAGGTGGCTATCGAAATAGTGACTTTATTGATTACACGAATGAACGAACTCGCTTTATGTTTAACCTTGGTGCAGGTGGAGCAGCGATGATTCTAAAAAAAGATCATCCCGAAAACATCATATTAGAAGCGGATATTATGACGGATGGCTCCTTCTCCGAAGACGTTATGGTACCAGTAGGTGGAACGATAGAGCCGTTAACAGTAGAACATTTACAAAAAGGACTTTATCGTTTGGATGTATTGGATCCGGAAGGTATGAAAGCAAGGCTCGAACAGAAATCAATGCAAAATTTTTTACAAGTGATTCGAAATGCGTTGTTGAAAAGCGGATATTCAGAGAATGACATCGATTATTTAGCTATTCTTCATATGAAAAAATCTGCCCATGATTTCGTATTGCATGAACTAGGTTTAACGAGTGAACAATCCATTTATTTAAGCGATTATGGGCATATTGGGCAAATGGATCAAATTATTTCGTTAGAGCTTGCACAGGAATCAGGGAAATTAAAAGATGGGGATTTAGCAGTATTAGTTAGTGCAGGTATTGGATATGCGTGGGGAGCAGTAGCAGTTAAATGGGGAAAGGGGTATTAATATGGAGTTACATAAGGTTTTGTTAGCAAATGGAGAAGCTTTCGCTTTTCGGGAACGTCCAGGTGGAGAAGACGTGATTGTATTAGTACATGGGAATATGACATCCTCTAAACACTGGGATTTGTTAATGGAAAAAATAGATAAGAAGTTCACTTTATATGCTATTGACCTAAGAGGCTTTGGGGAGTCCACTTATTTTACTCGAGTGCAAGGTATTAAAGACTTTTCAGATGACTTGAAGGAATTTGTTGATCTATTATCGTTAAACCCATTTCATTTAATCGGATGGTCAACCGGTGGGGCAATTTGTATGCAATTTGTTGCCGATTATCCTGAATACTGTGAGAAGCTCGTTCTTTTAGCATCTGCTTCCACAAGAGGGTACCCGTTCTATGGAACAAATCTTGATGGTTCACAAAATCTAGAGCATAGATTGCAAACACTACAAGAAGTGGAATCTGATCCTTCTAAAACAATGGCAATGCAAGGATTATACGATACGAGCAATAGAGAAGGTTTAAAAGCGGTTTGGAATGCAGCGATTTATACACATAATCAGCCCTGTGAAGCGCATTATGAGGTTTATGTAGAAGATATGTTAACCCAACGTAACTTGGCAGATGTGTATCATTCCTTAAACACGTTTAATATCAGCGGTGGACATAATGGCGTAAACGATGGAACCAATCAAGCAAAAGACATTAGTATTCCAGTACTCATTTTAAGAGGAGATAGGGATTACGTGGTTACAGAAGAAATGACACAAGAGATAGTTTCAGATTTAGGAGAAAATGCTAGGTATATTCCGTTAGTCAATTGCGGTCACTCTCCTTTAATCGATGATTTGGAGCAGCTAACAGATCGGATTGAAACTTTTTTTTACAAAGGGGAATGAAACATGAGATTACAAAACAAAGTAACGATTATCACAGGAGCAGCAAATGGAATCGGATTAGCTGCAGCACTTCGTTTTGCAGAAGAAGGTGCGAAAGTTGTATTAGCAGATTACGATGAAGCTTCTGGAGCAGAACAACAGGAAGCCTTAACAGAACAAGGTTATAGAGTAAAATTTATTCAAGTGGATGTTGCAAAGCGTGAAAGTGTGGATTCTCTTGTTCAACAAACAATCGACCATTTTGGAAAAATTGATATTTTAGTAAATAATGCAGGAATAACACGAGATGCAATGTTAACGAAAATGACAGTAGAAGACTTTTCGCGTGTGCTAGATGTCAACTTAACCGGTGTTTTTCATTGTACACAAGCAGTTGTTCCATATTTAGTTGCACAGGGATATGGAAAAATTATAAATACTTCTTCTGTAACGGGGGTTTATGGGAACGTCGGGCAAACAAATTATGCCGCTTCAAAAGCTGCTGTGATAGGAATGACGAAAACTTGGGCAAAAGAACTTGGACGAAAAGGGATTAATGTAAACGCCGTTGCACCAGGTTTTACGAATACAGCAATGGTTGCGAAAATGCCAGATAAAATTATTGATCAAATGAAATCCGTTGTAGCTCTGCAACGACTCGCGGATCCAAGAGATATTGCGAATGCTTATTTATATTTAGCTTCAGACGAGTCCAATTATGTGCATGGCCATGTCTTACAAGTGGACGGCGGTATAATGATGTAATGAAAGGAGCCGTGCAAATTGTATACAGAACAAACTTGGATATATAAACGAGCAGCACTGTCTCCAATGAAAATTGCTTTAATTGATAGTCAAACAGGGGAACAATGGACCTATCAAACGTTAACAGACCAAATATCTAAATGGTTTCATTATTTTCATCAGCAACAATTTCAAAAAGGGGATCGAATTGTAGTTTTATCTCAAAATCGAATCGAACTATTTGCGATTATTTTTGCATGTGGATTAAAGGGGATTCTATATGTTCCACTTAACTTTCGATTAAGTGAATTAGAACTCTCATATATGTTAGAGGATTGTCAACCAGTTCTCCTAATACATGATGAAGAACATCGGAAAATTAGTAGTAAATTCACAAAAGTGAAACCATTATTAATAACGGATATGAATGATCATAATGCTGAATCTTCACTTCCCTATTCGAATTGGTCTCAAACTGATCCATGGCTTATCATTTACACGGGCGGAACTACAGGTAAACCAAAAGGAGTTGTGCTCTCTTTTGATGCGGTCAATTGGAATGCTATTAACACGATTATTAGTTGGGGGTTAAATGAAACGGATTGTACCCTTAATTATATGCCCATGTTCCATACAGGAGGTATAAATGCGCTTTGCCTTCCTGTTTTAATGGCGGGCGGAACTGTTGTCATTGGCAGTCGTTTTCATGCAGAAGAAGCTCTAAAAGCTTTAAATACATATAAGACGACTATGTCATTATTCGTTCCAACGATGTATCAAGCAATGCTTGATACAGATTATATAAAAACAGCTACATTCCCTACTGTCAAAGTTTTTTTATCAGGTGGGGCACCTTGTCCCAAAACAATTTACAATGGATTTGAAGAAAAAGGGATTCTCTTTAAGGAAGGATACGGTCTGACAGAGGCTGGACCAAACAACTTTTTTATTTTACCGGAAGAAGCACGGAGTAAAAAAGGATCAGTTGGGAAATGTATGCAGTTTAATGAAGTGAAAATAATAAATGAATTAGGCGAAATTTGTCATGCAAATGAAATTGGGGAGCTATATATTGCTGGTAAGCATGTATTCACGAAGTATTGGAACAAGGAGATAGAGTCTAATCAAACGCTCATTAATGGGTGGTTGAGAACAGGGGATTTAGCAAAAAGGGATGAAGAAGGAGACTATTTTATTGTCGGAAGAAAAAAAGAAATAATCATTTCTGGTGGAGAAAATGTTTACCCTCAAGAAGTGGAGCGGTGTCTCCTTTTACATTCTAATATACGAGAAGCTGCAGTAATTGGTGTAGAAGATGTGAGATGGGGAGAATGTATAACTGCTTTCATCACGTGTAAAGAACCAAAAGATTTCGATGAAACTGAAATCATTTCGCACTGTAAAAAATCACTTGGAAGCTTTAAAGTTCCAAAAAAAATTATTATGTTAGCAGAACTTCCACGAACCGAGATTGGTAAAATTGATAAAAAAAGATTAGTACAATTAGCTGTAGAGTAGTCCTTTACAGCTTTTAAGGATGGCTTTTTGTATAATAGGTTCAGAGGTGACTTGGAAATGTTTATAAGCGAAAAAGAAATTGAAGTAAGGTATGCCGAAACGGATCAAATGGGTGTTGTCTATCATGCGAATTATGTCATTTGGTTGGAAATCGGACGGACTAAATTAATTCAAGACTTAGGATTTACATATGCTGGACTGGAGGATCATGGCTATATATCTCCAGTGACAAATGTGAATATTACCTACAAATCTTCTGCTAAATACGGTGAAACTGTAATTGTTAGAACATGGATTGAAAACCATGGGAAACTTCGAACTACTTATGGGTATGAGATTGTACATAAGGATGGAACTATTGCATCTACTGCTACATCAGAGCATGTTATCGTTAAGAAAGATACCTTTCGACCAATTTCTCTGAAGAAAGTTGATCCTGCTTGGGATGCAAAATATGTCGAAATTGCCAAGGTACATGAATAATGGCTTTTGGCATAACGCGTAAGGAACTAGATGAGTGGAAGAATCATGTAAAGAACGGACAAATAGCATTTCTAACCCATTACTGGATCGATCAACGCTTCCCAGGATGCAAGACTGTAACAAAAGTAGGCTGCAGCAATCTATCTACTTTGATTGAATGGGGAAAACAATACGGACTTAAAGAAGAATGGATTGACTTAAAAGAAGGATATCCTCATTTTGATTTATTCGGACATTACGAATATGACATTTTGAAGGAAGAAGGACTACTAGCACAATTAAATCGATTCAAATGAGGAAAACGCTCGCATAGTAAATGATTGTGTTCTCGGATTGATGGGACTTGCTCTAGCTTAGTCGGGGATCGCTCTCGTATTACTGGGTTGTTCACAGTCTAATTTATATATTTTATGAAAATAAAAAAGCGTGGCATGCTCACGCTTTTTTATATGCATATGCTAATTCGTCTGCTTTTGGATTGAGATCCACATAGAGATCATGACCATCAAAGAACCATTCATCTAGTTCCTCGATAAAGAATAATATATTTTCTATAGTTATGGTTACAGAAGGTATTATCGGAGTATCCATTGTCATGCCAATAGAAAAACCATCATGCAAAGGACTTGACCCACCATAACGAGCATAGAAGCGAATTTTGTCTCCTGCTTTTACTTCCATTTCTTCATGGAACCAGTTCATTGCATCTGAAGAAATGAATATTTTCAAACTAATCACCAGCTTTCATTAGGTTAAATCCATTTTACTTTCGGTTCAGTTCCTGCTTTAATTCTTTTTATATTCGAGCGATGTCGATAAAAGATAAAGATCGCAATTAGTAATACGATTCCGATTAAAGGTACGTCATGTTTCACTGAGAAATAATAAATGATTGAATAGATCACAGCAACGATCGCTAAGATCATGGAAGTGAGAGACACCATTTTAGTTATCTTTAGAACTATTAAAAATCCAACTATTAATAAGACAAATATCGGCCAGTTATACCCAAGTAGAATCCCACCAGAAGTAGCAACTGCTTTTCCACCTTTAAATTTTGCAAAGATCGGGAACATATGCCCTACAACTGCTATTATCCCAAGTATTAAAGGATGCACATTAGTAGATTCGAAAATTGGCAGTAAACCAAGAGCCGTGGCTACAGTTCCTTTTAGTATATCCATAATAGTAACTGCTATACCAGCTTTTTTTCCGAGTGTTCGGAATGTGTTTGTTCCACCTAAATTACCGCTTCCATGCTCTCTTATATCGGTATTATAAAATAACTTTCCAACCCAAAGACCAGAAGGGATAGAACCAATTACATACGCAAGTATAAGTAAAATAATCGTAGTCATAGCATACTCCTTTAATTATGAAACTAATAATATATTGAACTCTTAGTTTACCATGTACGTAAAGCATAGTTCAATGCAAAGAAAATAAGACCTTGAAAAATTCTACTATAGTTATTTATTGGTTGAACTTATTATGTTTACGATGTAAGCTAAGTTCTGTTCAATCTAAAGAAGGAATAATGCATTCCAATAGAGAAAACTATTGTAAGGTAGATTGCAAACTACTTGATATTTATTTACAATTAAAATCTGACCTATGTACGCTATGTATTGACATAAGAGCAATCTGTTTGTAGGCTTAAAGAATAGTTAAGAACAGATGTTTTGTTTTTTTGGAGGGGAACATATATTGAGTAAAAATGAAATAATAACAAGTTATAGTGATGATGATATTCAGGTATTAGAAGGGTTAGAAGCTGTTCGAAAAAGACCTGGTATGTATATTGGTTCTACTGATGCAAGAGGATTGCATCATTTAGTATATGAAATCGTAGATAATGCGGTAGATGAGAGTCTTGCCGGTTTTGGAAATCATATTATTGTGACTATCCATGAGGATCAAAGTATCACTATACGTGATTTTGGTCGGGGAATGCCGACTGGTACGCACAAAACAGGTATACCAACTGCTGAAGTTATTTTTACTGTCCTACATGCAGGCGGCAAGTTTGGACAAGGTGGTTATAAAACGAGTGGAGGACTCCACGGCGTAGGTGCATCCGTTGTGAATGCGCTTTCTTCCTATGTAGAAGTAGTAATTCATCGTGACGGAAAGAAATTCATTCAACGATTTGAAAATGGTGGAAAAGTTGCTCAGTCTTTAAAACAAATTGGAACAACTAAAGAGACAGGTACATCTGTACATTTCTTGCCGGATACTTCAATATTTTCCGTAGTGAAATACAATTACGAAACATTATGCGAAAGATTAAGAGAATCCGCCTTTCTTCTAAAGGTACTAAAAATCGAATTAACAGATGAGCGAACGGGTGCTCATGATATTTTCTGTTATGAAACCGGCATTGAAGCTTTTGTATCTTATTTGAACGAAGATAAGGACATTCTACATCCAGTTTTCTACACAGAAGGTATGCAAGATGAAATAGAAGTAGAATTTGCCTTTCAGTTTAATGACGGATATTCAGAAACGATTTTGTCTTTTGTAAATAATGTTCGTACACGAGATGGCGGAACGCATGAAACAGGAACAAAAGCAGCATTAACGAGAGTTTTTAATGAATATGCTCGCAAAACCAGTTTATTGAAGGAAAAAGAGAAGAATTTAGAAGGATCGGATATTCGTGAAGGGATATCTGCGATAGTTTCTGTTCGTATTCCTGAGAATTTACTACAATTTGAAGGACAAACAAAAGGGAAACTTGGAACAAGTGAAGCAAGAAGTGCTGTAGATGGTGTCATTTCAGAAAAATTGCAATATATTTTGGAAGAAAACGCTGAACTCACTTCCTCTTTAGTGCGAAAAGCAATTCGTGCGCAGCAAGCGAGAGAAGCTGCTCGTAAAGCAAGAGAAGATGCGCGTAATGGTAAAAAGCGTAAACGTTCTGATACGCTTTTGTCTGGTAAACTAACTCCTGCTCAATCTCGGAATGCTGCTAAAAATGAACTTTATTTAGTCGAAGGAGATTCCGCAGGAGGGTCTGCTAAACAAGGACGAGACCGTACCTTCCAAGCAATTTTACCTTTACGTGGAAAAGTAATTAATACGGAAAAGGCGAAACTTGCTGATATTATGAAAAATGAAGAGATTTCCACTATTATCCATGCTATCGGTGGTGGAGTTGGTGCAGAATTCCAAATAGCCGACATTGCATATGATAAAATTGTTATTATGACAGATGCGGATACAGACGGAGCACATATTCAAGTACTTTTATTAACCTTTTTCTATCGCTATATGAAACCATTGATTGAGAATGGAAAAATTTATATTGCATTACCACCTCTTTATAAAGTGTATAAAGGACTTGGTAAAAAAGAAGTTTTTGAATATGCATGGACCGAAAAAGAATTAGATGCTGCATCCCAAAAAATTGGAAAAGGATTCATGCTACAGCGCTATAAAGGGCTTGGTGAGATGAATGCAGACCAATTATGGGATACAACGATGAATCCCGAAACACGCACGTTAATTCGAGTGACAATTGAAGATGGTGCTCGAGCAGAAAGACATGTTACGACTTTAATGGGTGATAAAGTGGAGCCTCGTCGTAAATGGATTGAAGCGAATGTTAACTTTGGTTTAGAGGATGATTCCAATATTTTAGAAAATGAAAGAATTCACACGGAGGATGAGTTAGTATGACACAAACCGAACGTTATCAAGATTTACCACTAGAAGAAGTGATCGGTGATCGGTTTGGACGTTATAGTAAATACATCATTCAAGACCGTGCACTACCAGATGCGAGAGATGGGCTCAAGCCCGTTCAACGCCGCATATTATTTGCTATGTTCCAAGAAGGAAACACGAACGATAAACCTTTCCGTAAATCTGCGAAAACAGTAGGGAATGTAATTGGTAACTATCATCCGCATGGAGACAGTTCAGTCTATGAAGCAATGGTACGGATGAGCCAGGACTGGAAGCTTCGCCATATGTTAGTGGAAATGCACGGTAATAACGGTTCTGTTGATGGGGACCCACCAGCTGCAATGCGTTATACAGAAGCAAGAATTTCTGCTATTTCACATGAACTTCTTCGCGATCTCAATAAAAACACAGTAGACTATATTCCAAATTTCGACGACTCTGATTCAGAACCAGTTGTTTTACCAGCACGTTTTCCTAATCTATTAGTCAATGGATCTACTGGTATTTCCGCTGGTTATGCAACAGATATTCCGCCTCATGCATTACATGAAGCATTGGATGCAGTGTTAATGCGGATCGAAAACCCTGCTGCTACAATCGATGAACTAATGACAGTAATAAAAGGGCCAGATTTTCCAACCGGAGGAATTATTCAAGGAGTAGAAGGTATAAAGAGAGCTTATGAAACTGGTAAAGGGAAAATTGTCATTCGCTCGAAGACAGAAATTGAAACAATCAAGGGCGGAAAAGAACAAATAGTTATTACCGAAATCCCTTTTGAAGTAAATAAAGCAAATTTAGTCAAAAAAATAGATGAACAACGCCATGATAAGCGTCTTGATGGTATTGCGGACGTAAGAGATGAGTCAGATCGCACTGGCCTTCGTATTGTAATTGAAATGAAAAAAGAAGTAGATGCTCATGGAATACTTCAATTTTTGTTTAAAAATACAGACTTACAAGTAACTTATAACTTTAATATGATTGCTATTCATAACCGACGACCAACAATGATGACATTACCTTTGTTACTAGATTCTTATATCGGTCATCAAAAAGAAGTTGTAACTCGAAGAACTGCCTTTGATTTGAAAAAAGCAAAGGAACGTCTGCATATTGTTGCTGGCTTAATGAAAGCATTATCCATTCTAGATGATGTAATAAGAACAATCCGTGCTTCTAAGGATAAACGTGATGCTAAAAATAACTTAATGTCCGCATTTGACTTTTCAGAAGCTCAAGCAGAGGCAATTGTTTCATTGCAGCTATACAGACTAACAAATACAGATATTACAGAACTACAAAAAGAAGAAGAAACTTTAAATGCATTAGTAAAAAAACTAGAAAGCATTTTAGCAAGCGAAGTAGTTCTTTTCAAAGTGATAAAAAAAGAACTATTAGAAGTAAGGAAACAATTTGCAGAACCACGTAAATCGATTATTGAAGATGAAATTGAAGAAATAAAAGTTACATTAGATGTCTTAATTCCAAGTGAAGAAGTAATCGTAACCGTTACAAAAGATGGTTATGTTAAACGCACTAGTTTACGTTCTTTTACCGCATCTAATGGACAAGATTTTGCTATTAAGGAATCTGATTATTTATTATACAAAGAACCAATTAATACGCAGCATCATTTACTTCTATTCACTTCAAAAGGCAATTATATTTATCAGCCTGTTCATGAATTACCAGATATTCGTTGGAAAGACCTTGGTCAGCATATCTCCAGCATTGTTCCTTTAGATACAAATGAATCGATCATTAACGTAATAGGAATCGAATCATTTGATCTTGATCTTTGTATACTTACTGCAACGAAAGAAGGTCAAATCAAGCGTTCATTACTTTCCGATTATGTGGTTCAACGGTATGCTCGTCCGATAAAAACAATGAATGTTAAAAAAGAAGATGAATTAATACTGGCACAGCTTGTCTCACCTTCCGATGAAGTATTATTAACGACCTATTATAGTTACTCCGTTCGATTCTCATTAGATGAAGTACCAGTTACTGGTGTTAAAACGGGTGGAGTAAAAGGTGTCAGCTTAAAAGACGATGATTATGTCGTAAGTGTAAATGTCATTACTCAAAATAGTCATGATGATATTACATTAGTTACACATCGTGGATCTGTGAAAAAAATGGGCTTAAAAGAAATTGAAGCAGGTGGTCGTGCGAAAAGAGGAGTTGTTACCCTCCGTGAATTAAAAACAAATGCGCACCGAGTTTTTGCAGTTGTTTTAACGAATAAAGCAGATGAGCTTGTATTAGAAACGGAAAAAGGGGTTCAGGAAATCGTTCAATCGAATACGCTTCGTCCAACTGATCGATATTCAAATGGGTCCTTTATCGTAGATACTGAAAAAGAAGGTAAACTTGTTCGAGTGTGGAAACGGCCAATCGAACAGAAAGAATAAGGGAATAATATGTGGAGAAATGCAAATGTTTGGATTGTGTTACTAGGGGAATTGATTGCTGGTCTTGGCTTATGGAGTGGCATTATTGGCAATCTGGAGTTTATGCAAGAAAAAGTTCCATCCGATTTTCATAAATCATTAATTCTTGCAAGTGGACTATTAGCAGGTGTGTTAATAGGTCCACTTGCAGGGAGGATTATTGATCAATCGAAGAAAAAAACAGTGTTAATCGTGTCAAGTATTGGACGGGTTATTAGTGTTTTATTTATGTTTGTTGCAATTGCTACAGGATCTATTTGGTGGATGGTATTATTTCTAATTAGTTTGCAACTATCTGCTTCCTTTTATTTTCCTGCTTTGCAAGCAACATTACCGTTGATTGTAAAACAAAAAGAGTTATTACAACTTAATGGTTGGCATATGAATATATCCACCATTGCACGTGTAGCTGGAACTGCCATTGCGGGACTTGTCCTTGCATATTGGCCCATACAATCGCTCTATATCGTTTCGATGATTACATATGCGGGATTATTAGTGTTTACCTGTTTTCTTAAGATAGAGGAAAAAGAAAAAGTAGCTCTAAAAGATGGAAAAGGGAATAGGGGATTTAAAGAAATCTTCCCAATGTTACAGGATAATACTGCAGTTCTCATGACACTAATTTTAACGCTTGTTCCAGTGTTATTTTTAGGATCATTTAATTTGCTCATTATTAATATTAGTGTATTACAGGACTCTGCATCAATTAAAGGAACCATTTATGCTGTTGAAGGGGTTGCCTTTATGCTTGGTACGCTTGCCGTAAAGTATATAGGCGCTAAATGGAAAATAAACAATATTCTTTTTACATTTGTCTTTGTAATAGGTACCGCTGAGCTATTATTATACTTTGCTGCCAGTCCGTCCTTAACGCTTATAACTTTTGCAGTTTTAGGGTTTTCGCTTGGTTGTTTCTACCCCACAGCAATGACTATTTTTCAGAAGCAAATACCTAAAGCATTTCACGGTAGATTCTTTTCATTCCGAAGTATGTTAGATAGAATAGCCTTCCAAGTTGTTTTACTATCGACAGGAGCGCTTTTAGACGTCATCGGTATGCAATACATGGTCGTTGTCTTTGGACTGCTTAGTGTATCGTTAACGTCCATTTTCATATGGAGAATGAAAAAAAATAGAATAGCTTTTATTTAAGCAATATAAAAAGCATTTCCATCGGGGCGTAAACCTTGTTGGAAATGCTTTTTATATTTATTTTGATACTGTTGTAATTTTTCTTTCTTTGTTTTAGTCATTCGTACATGCGTACTAAAATCCACATCACTTCGAAAAGTAGATACATCTTTTCCAGTGTTTCGAAGCTGATGAGCACGTTTTTTATATGCTGCAGATTTTGCCATCTAAATCACTCCTATAGTAATTATTTCTTTCAAGGAATAGCGTATATTAATCTTTGTGAAAATACAAGTTCCGGAATTCATATTGGATATCACGGAAATGGTGTGTTCATGGGCAGTCAGCATTTCCTTTATTCCTATTTACTATTTCTGGTTGTATACAAGAATAGGGAAGGGAGATGTTGTATATGATGACTTTCGAATCCATGATGTTCGCAGTAGCGTTCGCTGGTTTAATTGTCTACATTTTTGCTTTTTCAAAAGAAAAAAAGTAAACCGCCCCTGAACCATAGCAAGCATTGGGTAAATTACTCTTAGTAATCGCTGATCGCCTCTGAAGAGATACTATTTTATTGCGAGTCTGTTCGGTGTTGACGCATCAAACAGTCTTTTTTAATGTATTCAATTTTATTTATACTATACAATCCAGTTATAGAACTCATATAAAAATTGACCTTAGTGACTATTTATTCATATACTCTTATTATATAATTCTGAAATCTATTAAATGAATACGAGGAGACAAAGATGTCGCAAATAAAGTTGGCTGTCTAGACTTTAATACATATAAATAGAATAAATTTCATCATTCAGTGCTATTCCGCTATCGTCGGAGGCTTTTCGCGAGGAGTGCGATAATTCATCAACGCCGCATTCAAGTCGTTTGTGATGGCTCATCTGTCTACCTCCGCTGGAGTCACCGACTGTCGCTCCAGTTAATAAAGTAAACATTGTCTATGTTTTAATAATTACATGCTAATTTTTAAATTAACTCAATAAATTAGCATTGTCATTATATATTTAGGTAGTAATTGAACCAATGAGAAGGGGATTTTTATGGGATATAAACAATGCTTAGACAAATATATTAATGCAACAAATACGCACAATTTTGAAATCGTAAAACAATTGTTACATCCGGATGCAGTTTTTTGGTTTTCCAATAAATCTTGTACAACTATTAATGAAATTCAAAATTATTTTGAAAATGCATGGGAAGTTATTAAAGAAGAGGTTTATTCTGCTTTCAATGTACATTGGTTAGCAGCTGATGAAAAAACGGCAACTTGTATATATACATATCATTATGAAGGTTATTATGATGGCAAGTTTGTTTCTGGAAGTGGACGAGCAACAAATGTTTTTATTAAAGAAAACGAGTATGAATGGAAGTTAATACACGAACATTTAAGTAGTCTTTCATGATGTGAATTTGTTGAATCATTACAAGCTTTTTTTGTCGATTAACCCAACCAACTTTCGTATGCAACACATATTAGATTATTTAATGCCCTTTATAACAAGATATTAGCTATCGATTCCGTAAGTGGGTAAGTAGGTTTCATTCATTTTTGTCGATTTTTTTAGAGATATAGGAGGTGTAAGAGATGAATAAGTTTTATTATTTAGAAGATGAAGATGATGACAAATGGGAGTTAAAGAGAAAAAAGGAACAGAGAAGATGGATTTGGACAGGAATCGTAGTTTTTGTTGCTATGTTCAGTTTAGGTGGTTATATCAATCACCTAATGTATGATGTAACTACAGTTATTAAAATATATGATAGAGTTGTGAACAAATTTTCATTTGAATCGTATCGTTCAGGAGAGATTGATAAGGTGTCAGATAATCATAAAGATAATAAGCACATCACACTTTCCAAAGAAGAGGTTTCGGATTTAATGGTTTTACTAAGAGATACACCTGTAAAGGGTTTAAAAGAACCTTTCAAGGACAGAAATATGAATCCTACTAATTATATTGTAATTTTGAAGTCGGATAATCGTGATGCTTCGTATGATATTGTTTTATTTATAGGACAAGATGAATCTTCGAAAGAGATTATTTTTGAAATACTAAAGTCGAACAGGTCTCTTGCAAAAAAATATGTTGCTAAAGGTGAAGACTTATATAACATGATTAATGATTTAGTAGAAAAAACTCCCTAATAAAAAGTATAGGGGAATCCGATGATAATAAAATTGGCGGGATTAAATGATTTAGCACAAATCCTAGAAGTTTTAAATAAAGTACGATTGCTTTGCAAAACTATAAAATAAATCAATCAATGGTCTTATCCCATGAGACTCTGAGAATATTTGTAAAGCCATTAGTGGTAACAATTTATATAAATTAATGCATAATGAAAATGTAATTGGTACTTTTTTTATTGAAACAATTGATAAAATAGGTGAACATACAATAGAACCTAAAAGCTTATATTTATCAAAAATTGCAATCCTTCCCGAATATCAGGGAAGTGGGATTGGCTATAAAATAACTGAATTTGCATGTACTAGTGCTCAAAGATTAAACAAAGTACTATATTTAGATTGTTGGGCTGGTAATATAAAATTAAGAGAATTCTATTCTAAAAATTTATTCCAACATATTGATGATTTTTGCGAAGAGGATTATCTAATTAGTATTTTTAGATCTGGTATGAAATAGTATTAATAATTATCAAGAAACCAAGTGTAGCAATGTCAATTCCTTGTTTACGCTTGGTTTTATTAATTGGGCTTTTTGAACAAATACTTAATAAAAATCATTTTTCAGAATTTATTAGTGGAAGTTGTAGGAGAATTTCCAGTATTAAAGTAGAAAAATTGAAATGAATCAATTAGGTATAAAACTAAAATTGATAAAAGGTGATTTTGCAAATTACACAAATATTAAATTAATCTAAATTCCCCTCGAATATCTCAATGTTTCAAGTATACTTTAACAATGAGATGCAACTCCATATAATATATATTATGTAAACTAAAATATTAAAAAGTAAATAAGAGGTCTCATTGCTGGACTTCTTATTGTTTTAATAATTGGATACTATATTCGATAAGTTCACTCATAGAAATTCCATTTTTCTTAGCAAGATGCAATTTCGTCAGCTCAGCGCTTCTTTATACATGGATGCTATCTATTTTTCTCTAGTACCACCTACTCTAATCATACACGCACTGATTCATGTACACTGTGGACGTTAAAACTAAAAAAAACCAAGATCAAACCCTTGAAATTCTACTATGAATTCTTACTATTACTGGATTACTAGCATCCAAAATTTATATACTTTCTTATCTTTAAAAAAATACCGCTTGATGTTGTCGCATCAAACGACCAAAAATAAGAATTGGCTCCTTCAAGGGGATTGGCTGAATGGTTAGGATAACCCACCCGAGTACTAACTCAAGAATTGCTTATTTTTTTGTTTAAAGGATAGAATTGATACCATCAATGCTGCAAATGCTACTGCAAGCATTAATTTTTCAAATACTGTCACCGGTACTACTCCTTCCTTCTGGAGTGTGTACCAACATACGTTGAGTTCCTTACCTATTACATGCTCATTATTTCATACACACGTTCTATTCAAAGTCTTACTTTAACTATCGTATCAAATTTGTCCTGTGCCTTTGCAAACTGGGCATTTTATTTCCATTGGCACAGGCAAAAAAACGCTTATTTTTCCTGTCCCTCTGCACTTCTTACATATCATCTTTAGAACCTCCGCTATTTTCTTCAATATCAATTATTGTCTTTCCGGTTTTCATTTTTTTCCTGTATAGCACCTTTATCGAATCTATAAGATGCTCTAGCCCTTCCTCATCTAAAGTATCTATTTTCTTCACTTGTTTTGTAATATAGGTATGTAAATCATTCTCATCGTGATCAAGTGGATCATCTACTAACTGAATAGTCCGTTCGATATTAGAAAAATAAATAGCCATACTTCCTGTAATGGAACCTATCAAACCAATGCCAACTAGCATTAATATGCCTGCAACAATTCTCCCTCCTATAGTAACCGGATATATATCCCCATATCCTACACTTGAGACGGTTACCATAGCCCACCAGATAGAGTCACCAACACTTTTAATACTAGAGTTATGTCCATTTTCAAAGATGAAATTGCTTATTGCTCCCCACATCATCACAAGAAAAGTAAAAATGAATACATAGGTTAGACCACCTGTTTTAAAAACACCTTGTAATGTCTTTGATACCTTCATAATTCTAACTAAACGAACAAGGCGCATTAAACGAGCCACTTTAAAATATGCATCAAAAGGAATGAGTGCTATTAGATCAAAAATATTTTCTTTAAAGAACTTTCGCTTATTGTCCGATTTATATAATCTTATAATATATTCTATGGCGAAATATCCAATAAAACTGTAATCAATCCATCTTATTTGCTCTTTGCTTAGCATCTCGCTGCTAGTATACCCTGCGATAATAATGGTTAAATACAATAAGATTAATAAGAAAATGAAAAATTCATATAAAACAAAAAATCCTTTCATTAAATCACTCTCCAATAGGTGTACAACCTCTATATACAACGTTTTCTAAAGTCTATACCCTAAATGAGTAATAGTATCCCAACATTTTTACAAATTTCTCATAAAAATCAAATGAAGGGGAATACTAAAAGGATCAATCAATTGGAGGAGATATATTTGAATAATAGTGAATCTCAACTTTCCATTTTTGCACTGGGTGGAATAAATGAAATAGGGAAAAATATGTATATCATTCAGTCATCAGATGATATCGTGATAATAGATTGTGGTTCCAAGTTTCCAGATGAAAGTCTACTAGGCATTGATTTAATCATCCAGGATATTTCCTTTCTACAGGAACATAAAGAAAAAATCCGTGCTTTAATTGTTACCCATGGACACGAAGATCATATCGGGGGTATTCCCTATTTCTTAAAACAACTAAATGTACCAATATATGCTACGAATCTAACACTTGGTTTGATTGAAATAAAGTTAAAAGAACATGGGCTTCTTAGAGAAACGAGACTATTTTTAATTGATGAGGATTCAACTATTCGATTAGGAACTATTAAAACAACATTTTTTAGAACAAGTCACAGTATTCCAGATTGCTTGGGAATTGCATTTCATACGCCACAAGGGACAATCGTACATACTGGGGATTTTAAGTTTGATTTAACCCCTGTGGATAATCATGCTCCAGATATTCATAAAATGGCGGAAATAGGTCAAAATGGTGTATTACTTTTACTATCAGAAAGTACCAATGCAGAAAGACCTGGGTCAACTCCTTCCGAACGATTAGTTGGCGATCATATTGAAGATGCATTCCGTCATGCACCGAGGAAAGTATTTATATCCACATTTGCTTCCAATGTTCATCGTGTACAACAAATAGTAAATGCGGCTTTAAAAACGAATCGTAGGCTTGTTTTACTTGGTCGTAGCATGGTTAACGTAGTATCCGTCGCTATGGATCGAGGATACTTAGAGATTCCAGACGGAATGCTAATGGAGACAAATGAAGTGAGAACGATGAACCCTGAAAAAGTGGTCATTCTATGCACTGGCAGTCAAGGAGAACCTATGGCCGCATTGTCTCGATTAGCAAGCTCCAACTTCCGTCAAGTTGAAGTTTTGCCAGAAGACACTGTTATTTTTGCTGCAAGTCCGATACCTGGAAACGAACGGAGTGTATCCAGAATAATAGATAATTTATTTCAATTAGGAGCTAAAGTTATTTATGGATCAGGTAATGTTACAGGAATGCACGTTTCAGGTCATGCTTGTCAGGAAGAGTTAAAACTTATGCTCACACTAATGAAACCAAAATATTTCATCCCCATCCATGGTGAATATCGCATGCTTCGCCATCACAGTTTATTGGCCGAATCTGTTGGTGTGAGAAAGGATAATATATTTATATTAAATAATGGTGATGTAGTTGACATTGTCGATCAAGAGGCCATTCATACACGTAGTATTGATGCTGGGAACATTTTCGTAGATGGATTTGGGATAGGTGATGTGGGAAACATCATCTTGCGGGATAGAAAACTCCTCTCGGAAGATGGTATGCTAGTCATCGTAATTACCATTAGTAAATCAGGGAACAAAATCATAACTGGTCCTGATACTATTTCACGTGGATTCGTTTATGGACCTGGGGCTGAGGAACTGATAAAAGAGGTAAATCAATCTGTTAGTCAAACGATTAAGAACTCAAAAGATAGGAACCAGCGTGTGTTAAAACAAAATATAAAAAGTTCTATCGAAAAACTCTTGTACAGTAGAACGAAAAGAAGTCCTATGATTTTGCCTATCATAATAGACATTTAGCATTTTAAAAGAGCAAACCTCTAAAGATAAAGGTTTGCTCTTTTGCATTCCATTAATAGAATGAGCTTAATCCAATAATGACAGCTGCTCTGACTCTCCTAATCGCTCCAATGCAACTGGTTCATGATCCTGAAAGAACGCATGATTTACCGTCTTCACTTTTGTCATAATCTTTTTGGATGAATCCCTAGCTTCACGTAAACGACAACTATAGATAACTGGGAAATAGTCACGTAAAAACTTTCCTTCCGCATGTGCTGTCAGTGCAATAATTTGAAAACCAAGCTTTTCGGCAATGAAAAATACCGGACTTAAAACATGTTCACTAGATGCTTTCCCAAATGGGTTATCTAGTATAACTGCACGATTTCTCTTCATAGATGTATTGAGTAGCTTTTTCTTTTCTGCAACATAATTCAGTAATCCAAGGAAAAGAGTCATGTTTTTACTCCATTTCTCTCCACCTGACCATTCATTCGATTCTTTCCAAGAGAATGATTTAGACGTTACTTCGTTATTATTCGTTACTTTACGACAAGACACTTTCATTTCTCCATTTTGCAAAATTATCCTTAGCAACTGAGGTGTTGCAAACCATTTTTCAACATCCGTACGAATTTTCGCGTTATTAACTTTACCTTCCATATCAAGATATCGATCTTTTTCTATCCATCCAAGAATTTCATCAATATATGCTCTTAACCTGGAAAGTCCATCTTTTTCTTCCCATTCAGGAATACGGAAGTGAAAGATTTGTTTTGTATCAGAAGCAAATTTAATACGTGTCTTTGTTGGTATTATCTCTAATTCACGTACCACGGTCCGTGCATGTTCATGCATATGGGTAACAAAATGTTCTAACTGTTCATCATGCCAACGTATACTTTCTTCGTTAAATCGAATAATACTCTCCATTTTGGAACGAATATTTTGATGGAAAGCAACAAGTTCTAGGTAATCACGTTTGTGTTCAAGCCCTTGAAATAAATTATCTCGCATTTTCGCATCGGACATATTACTTCTGACGTAATCATTGAATTCAATACGTTTATTCGACACCCGCTCCTGTTCCACTTCAACTATCCCTTTCGCTGCCTTCATAGCAGTCGTTACACGTTTTACTGTCTTCATTCGAGCATAGGTGAATTCATTTACTTCTTGTTCATTTAACTTTTTCTCTTCGATGAATGTCGAATGAAAATGATGTGCTTCATTAAACTTATCGAGTTCTGCTATTGACTGATGAATATTCGCTAATTCTTTGTTAAATTGATCCATACCGTTCTGTAGCTTATCTAATTGATCAACGATTTTGTTTTTTTCTTCCAATAGTATATTTTGGACAATATGCAGTGCTTCTGTAAATACATGAATAGTAGTATTGGGATGCGTAAGATGAAAATAGTTTTTCAATTCATTCCATTTGGCATATACTACCGTAACTTTTTTGTCCTGCTCCGTATACTTATCTACTGCATTTTTTAATAAGCTCTTTTCATTTCGAATTCGATTACGTAATTTTTCCATTTGTAAATCTCCATTACTAGGAAAGTGAAGATGTTCGTCAAAATCAGACCAGTCATCCTGTATGCTAGATATAACTTGCTCTGCATCTTTTTTTCTTTCCGTAGCATTGTTCATTTTCGTTTCCCATTCACCACGAGAACTTGAAATTTTATGCAGAGCAAATCGTACATTTTCTGCTTTAGATTTTAATAACGCAAGTGAATTCTCGGAAAAAACAGGAGTTTCATTTTGTACTAATTGATAAAATTCATCTCTAGTTAACCAATCCAAATTTGTTCGATTTGAAGCCATTTTTTCACGAAGAATTTCTTTTTCTTCTCCAAAAGAAGCTTTTCGATTTTGTAATTGTCTAGCTGCGTCAACTAGATTGATAAGCTCCAGTCGAATGCTTTCCAGACTTTCTCTCAAACGAAGTACTTCTTTTGCTTCATTTTCATGTTTACGCCCTTCGGTAATTTTGTACGCTAAACCGGCAAGTTCTTCCTTCTTGTCCGAAATCTGGCGTTCAGTCACAACTAATCTATTTTCTAATTCAGAAATCTCACTTTGTAAACGTGTATAAACACGCTCAGATTCACGTATCTGTTCCTTTATAGTACGCTCTAGATCTTCGATTTCCTTTACCCTTTCATAAGGATAATCTTCAAAAAATTGCTTGAGTGAACCGAAAGCTGATTCCCAAATTCGAAGTAGTTCTTCTACTTCTTGTCGCTCTTCTTTTACTTTTTTTGCTTCTGTACGAAGAGAGTCTTTCCATTCGGCGAAGGAGGACTCTTGCATATTACCTTGCCAGTGCAAAGGTAATATGACTTGAGACGATTCTTCAGTCCCTCTTTCTGTCATTAATTTCGCTTCTTGTAAATCAATTACATGTATTGGATGAAGTAAATGTCTTTGAATATTTGTTACTCGGTCTATCAGTGCCTGCTTTTTATCTTCTGTCGTAATGAGCGTCACTGGCCAGCTAGGAAACTTTGAAAGCTGCTCCTTCATTGGTAAACCAAGTCGATTTAAGTAGCGAATACCAGTATCGATTAATCCGATGCTATTTGACCAATTGATCAATTGTTTCTCTAAATACGGATCTGCAAAAAATACGTCCTGTGACCCATAATCATCGATAAAACGGAATGCAAGTCGTTCAAGCGTGAGCTTATCTTCTTTTTCATCTTTTAAACGTCCAATTGTTCGTAACAACTCTTGTTCTGTTGAACTTTGCGTCATATATAACGAATCTTTTCTACTAAAAATAAAGCTTAGATTTGCTAACTTTTCTTTTTGTGCTAAATGAGCTTCTTTCATTTGAGAAAGTTTCAATTCTAAGTTTGCTTGGTTAATAGAATCTTTTTTATTTTTTTCCTGAAGTTCTTCTTTTTTTATCCGCAAGTCTAAAAGAGTTTCACGAGACTTTTTCACTTCATTTTGCGTTGAAACAATAGATTCATCTAACTGAGCATGTTTCAGTATCCATTCAGGTAACCGTGTTGAAATCAATTCTTGGTCCACATTAGAAAGAATGGAGTGACGAATTTTACGCATGGATTGTTCTAAGAACTCCATATGTGTCGTTCTTTCGATTTGTTCCTTTTCAAGGATTTTCCTATTACTATTAAGTGCTTCTTCTTCTTTTTCACAAGTTAATAATGCCTCTTCAATTGGATTTGATTCATACTTTAGCCCTTGATGCTCTTTTTCTAGCTTCTCTTGCTGTTCAATAAAGTGCCCTTTCATCTGTTGATGAATCGCCGATAATTCTGCAGCAAAGTCTACTGCATCTGAATCTTCATCAAGTCGGTCCATTTCTTCTTTGTAATACGTAGTTAACTCTATTTGTTTCTTTATGATGGAATGTTGTTTGGAAAGCTGTAAAGAGTAATAATTCTTTTCTAACTGGTATAGTGCAGAACGTATTCGATCACTCTCTGTTAGAAGCTCATTCAAATGCCTGTTTACCGTAGCAAGTTCTTCCTCTTTCAAGCCAATCGTATAGGAGTCCATCTTTATTCCATGTTGTGCTTGTACAAATTCAAGATTATTCATGGATTGCTGAAGAAGTTCTAATTCCCGCTCCACTTGTTCTTTTTGCTTATATGCTAATACAGAAATTCCTTTCGCATCAGCTTTACGTTCCTTATATTCCTGTGTATTTGTATACAGTATTTCATTCACCCTTACGAATGCAGTCAGTTCTTCTTCAATAGACTGGTACTCTGCAATTTGTGCTCGTAGCTCTTTATACAATTTAAAGCTTTTTTGCTGCTCTTCAAACGTGTCGGCAAATGTCCCCGAGTCAAACCCAGTGATAGATGCTTCAATCGTGGGAATTATAAGCCGATCATATAAATGCTTTTCAATTTTACATTCATCAAAAAAGGCTTCAATACCGCCTTCGTTTTTATTGATTTTCACGATACTATCCCATTCATCTGAAATAATATGGTACTGCTCTTCCAAAAAGTGACGATAAGATTTTATTGTTCCAAATGCCTTAGCAAGTGGCGAATGCTGCGTTTTTCTTGCATAATACTCTTGGATTTCATACTTTTCCGCAGCTCGTTTTCCTTCATTGCTTACGAAAGGTATGTATTCTATTCCATCTGAATCATTTGCTCCATATTCATACACATATCGAAATGAATCTACTTTGTTATCAATCAAGAATAAACTCACTGCAGTCATTACATACCGACGAGGTTTCTCAGAAATAATCCACTCTATAGCAATATGTGCAGGGCCCTCTAGCTTAAGCGTGTCCCGTATTTTACGTTCTCCTAGTTCGGTATGCGGGATAACTGCTTGCAATAAGGTTTGTATAAAAACAGTCTTTCCCCCACCGTTTTCCAGCACAACTGCTCCATTAAATCCTTCGAAACGGAACAAATCGTCATTATAACGTTTCTGACCGTCCTCATACACAACATTTGTAAATCGTATTTTACTTATTGCCGGCATGATTCTCCCCCTGCTCTGTTCTGTAAATGAATTCAAAAATACCTTTATTATAATCCAAGTCCATAAAGTATTTTTGGATAATTATTTTCGCTTTTTCCGTTAAGGTAATTTCCTGATTCCCAAGTTCCCGAACTAACTCTTGATCAAGTAAAAATCGTTTTACTCCATCTAAAAAACTTAACCTACTAATCGTATTTCCTGATTGTCTCTTTGCACTTTCTCTTACATCATTCATGTCATCCCACTTAGAAATGATTTGCGTCCAGTTATAAGAAAACGCTAGCTCTTCTTTTTTTAATGTTTCTTCATCATGCTCTTTTAGCGACTGAATTTTGTCGTGCACTTCACGAACCCATTCTTCTATTCCGATAAAATCGCGCGTTGCTTCTTTCGTTTGATAGCTATCATAAAAATAACCGAACAAAATGAGCGTTGAAAAATACATTAAGTAAATATCTGCATTCACTGCTCCAGCCCTCAAGTAGTTTTTCTTCAGATAGTCGTTATTCACATGGAATGGAGACATCTTTGTTTCAGGAATCAAATATAAACTACTGCCCACTGGTACATTAACGCATGCCATTTCTTTTGCGAATAAATCGAGCAAATCTCGAACATCGTCATCTGCTTTATATACAGTTGACCACTCAGTTCCTACAATCCCGTCACGCGCAAGTTCACGGAACGCTTGAAATGCCATAATCACTTTTTCTTCACTATAATGCATCCAATTCTACCTCCTTGCTTAAAGTAAATGACATATTTTGAATCGAATATCGTTTAGTTACATCGATTGTTTCCTTTAACTCAACAATTTTCATTTCACTTGTACCAAGTAGTTTAAATGCTTCGTAAAATGTGTTTTTGATTTGTTCATCTTCCTTATCTTCCACATCATACCGAATAGGCGAACGCTGATGAATATATAATAAAAAATGATAAAATGTGCTCTGAAGAAAAAAGGCTTCTTTTTCAGTTCCACGCATCCGTTCGATAATTTCATAAAGTGTTGATACCCCATCATCTATCAGTTCAAGCAATACTTCCAAGTAGGTGTTAAAATGTTCTTTCAACAATTGCTGTTCGGCGCTATTAACAAGTTCGTCGTCTAACTGCATAAAAGCATCATCAACTGTTTCTTCCCGCTCCTCTCGGAAATTCTGTTCTTGCAATACGCTTAGTGGTGACCATAGCTGTGCTTGTGGTAGCTTGAAGAAAGGATGCAAAACCCCTTTCATTGTTTCAAGAGGCAGGGGCTTTGAAACAATGGGCAATAATATGTCTTGTTTAAAATTGAATGCTTCTACCCCCAGATAATAGAGAGACTGCTGTGCTGCAACGAGTGTATCATTAATAAGGATTTGACTTTCGGTTAATAGTCTCGAGTGTTCATTATGTACACTTTCCATTTCTTTTGTTATAGAGAGAATGTAGCTATACGCTTTCGGCTGCTCCAAATGGTAATCCTCTTCGAAAAGTCTAATTCGAGTTTCATGAACAAAGCTTTCAAGTTCAACGAATTCTTCATTCTCACGAGTCAAACGAAAGCGGATATCTTCTAATAATTTTTTGTATCGCTCGAATGTATCTTCTGAAACAATATTTCGTAATACTTCATGTTTTAGCTTCATCATTCTTTCCCGAAGTGTCTCCACATTAATGCGCATTTCATTAATTTGCCTAAGTGCACTGCCATACTCGCCTTTTTCAAGTTGCTTGCGTATCATAAGCTGGTTAATGGATAACTGGTATTCGCTATAAAACTCCTTCGTAGCAAAAATTAGTTCTAAACCATCCTCATCTAATGTGTAAAATTGTCGACCAGAAGATGCATCAAAATTATTATCTTTCAAAATGGAGTAAGTAATCGTTTCGTCTAGTCCTGTTTCCCAGTTGTAAAATACATATGCACGTTTTTTCCCATCAGGTGGACGAAATGCTTCAATGAGCTCTTTAGAAAGTAGCTCCTCTTGGCCTGGTGATAGTTCGTGTTTTTGCCTTGTAATATGAGAGAGATAGGCTGCCAGTTCAATATTTCCTGCCTTATTATTTCGTAATAATTTATGTTCAAAGAAAAAAAGCAGTGTGAGTAATCCAAGTCCCTGCATATCAATGGTAAACCCATTAACATCTTTTTTCTGTTTACGTTGTAGCTCATATAACGAATCAAAAAGAGCTAGACGACGCATTCGTTCTTTATAGCCATCTGTCAGTCCTTCCCATTCATGATTTTCCATGACCATTCCCTCCAAATCGCCCCAAGTTCTACAGAGTTAAGTATTTCCTGAGGATAATAAAATCCTTCATCTAGTAACTTTTCAATCTCATGTCCTTCTGAAAATTCTGCTATGAAAGCCTTTATAGCCTCGACGTCTTTTCGCTGATTGCCCTTTCCTTGGAAAGGTGCTTTTTTGAAGCAAGCTTCGTAAAATGGAGTGGCTAGTTTTGTTCGCTGTTTTTTATTTAAAGAATGCCAAATAGTTAAACCAGATCTGTCAATATCACCAAAATAGAAAAAGCTATGTTCTACGCCAATCATTGGCAATTGCCAGTCAAATTGTTCAATGCTTTTGACGATTTTATTGCCACAGCCGTAAATTAGAGAAGAGAAAAGGCTTTCCGGTAATACCGGCAACAGCGCTTGATAAGTCGTCTTATTTTCAACTATGAGATGGACTTGTCCTGATCTCTGTAGCATCTTCGGATTAACAGCCATCATTAGCGGATCGGAAACTGGAATGATTTTTAAGTGTTCCCAAAGCTGCACTCGCTCTAGTAATACTTTTCCACCTTGTTCGTCGATCCATTTTTCATTTCCAACGACTTCTGCACTACGCTCAGGAGCAGGAACATCTTCTTTGGGTAAACCATTCTTCTCTATATAACTATGGATAAGTTGTAAAAAAGGTAGGTCTTGGTGGAAAGTCTCAGCAGGTAGCTTGTAATACATATCTAATCGTATAGATTCATGAAAGTGCTGATTATACTGATGTAGCTCCCCATGGCTAGCTTCTTTTATAGTAGCTTTCATAATTCGATAATTGTAAGCAACACTTGGAGTGCGAGTTGTTCGTCCAGAAGCTCTTACTGGCTGTAGAACATGATCATTTTCAAAATTCAAAATCAGCGTAGCTATTGACTCATATGTTTGTCCTTCTTCATAGAATAATGCAGTTAGCTCATCTAACGAGATTGTCATTTTCTTTCGTACTGCTAACTGTTTTAATGCCTCTTTCATCATTCACACTCCCAATTCAAATACTTTCTTCCATTATACAGAATACTTGGAGACACTTCTCCATCCAGTATAAAACCATTTATACATTTGTGTCCTCTACTTATATATGAACAATTATAGATTGTGCTTCATTAATATTAACTAGTATTTCTGCAACATTTTGATGAAGTGTTATAATAGGGAATATTCATATTTTATTTACAAAAGGAACACCCCAACTAAACTATTAATAAAGGAGAAATACATGTTAACATCAAAACAATTACTAGATATTGAAACGTTACAAAAGGAATGTGAAGCATTTGATCATATTCATTTAAAACTAAACTGGGAAATGCTTCGGAATAGAGAGACAGATCAACTCGATTTTCTACATTATGAAAACGAAGAACTTATTTCCTTTTTAGGTTTATATGCTTTTGGTTCTACGGTGGAAGTATGTGGAATGGTGAATCCAAAGGAACGACGAAAGGGTCATTTCACCCGATTATTCCAACAAGGAATGGCTACGGCAAAACAAAAGGGTTTTAAACGAATTTTGTTAAATGCACCAGCAAGTTCTACTGAAGCGAAAGCATTTTTAACTAAAAATGGAGCTATCTATGGATTTTCCGAACATCAAATGAAGTGGAAAGAAAAGCAGCTAGATGAAGTAGAGGGTTTTACACTTCGACAAGCAAGTATTGCGGATTTAGACATGCGTGTACGTTTGTCTGTTGAAGCGTTCGGTTTGACTAAAGAAGATGCTCTAGCAATGGAAAGTCGAATTGATGGCGATGAGGATACTGATATGTTCATGATTGACGTGAACAAAGAAACAGTTGGGAAAATCCGTGTGAAACGAGAAAATGGAGAAGCATGGATTTATGGATTTTCCATCTTACCGACACATCAGGGAAAAGGTATTGGTAGAAAAGTATTGAAAAGAGTAGTTAAGGAGCAGTCTGAATCGGGCCACTCTGTTCATTTGGAGGTAGAAACTTTAAATGCACATGCACTAGGTCTTTATGAGTCTATCGGATTCCAAGTGGTACATGCCCAAGATTACTATACGTATGATTGAACCCTTTATCTATCTCAATAATGAATACCCTGGTTCTCTACAAACCAGGGTTTTATTAATTCAACGTTTTCTTCCATTTATTCTATTGTCAAGGTATCTCCAGTTTCAAGCAGGCTTTTCAAATTGCTCAAAATCATTGGCCAGCCATTATTATAACCCTTAAATCCATCGTTTTCTTCAACAAAATCTGTTGGTAATAGATCCAAATGCTTGAGTGTTAATTTTACTGTCGAATTTATCGGTTTTAGTTCAAAGGATACCCTTGTTGGGCGTTCACGTACTGTTTTGTCTTCCAACCATTGAAAAGTATATGAAAGTAGATGATATGGCTCATTTATTAATACTTTCCCTTGGTCTGTAACCTTTCCATTCCTATCTAAAAAGGAAACTATTGATCCTACCTGCCAATCAGTTTGAACTTGCAAATCAAACCAATATTTTTTTATAAAATCGTTGGTAGTTAGAGCTTCCCAAAGCTTATTTTGTGTTGTGACAATGTAGATTTCATAAACAAACGTTGTATTAGTCATCATTTTCCTCCTCAATACTGAATTGGTCGATCTGAATTCTCGTATAATGTTATGTTATTTATCTAATTTATTATTCCACTCGCTAGCTAGCATTCCATAAACAACATGATCTACATAATGGTCATATAACCACTCAGCTTCTCGTACACAACCTTCTTCTGTGAAATTTAGTCTTTCTGGAATCGCTCTACTTTTTTTATTTTCTACAGCTGCACGTATCTCTACTCTGTTCAATTTCAAATCATTAATCGCATAATCCACAAAAGCTTTGACAGATTTCGTCATTAATCCTAAACCTACATAGTCATTTCCAAGCCAGTACCCAATACTTGTCGATTTATTGCTCCAGTTGATTTGATGAAAACCTATAACGCCAGCAATTTTATCTTCATACCAAATACCTGCTTGAAATCCATTATTTTCACTAAATTGTTTCATCGTTGATTGGATAAATCCTTGTGTGTCTGCAATAGACCTAGTGTAATCGATAAATGGTAGCCATTCTCTCAAGGTTTCGCTTGAATGAATCGTCAAACCGAACAAATGTTCAGTGTCCCGTAAATCGAGCATTTTTAACTTTGTTTTACCATCAATATGGTATGTAAACATAATAACCAACCCCATTTTTGTAGTTTTTTAGTTAAAATCCCAAATAAATCTATGTATTCATGCAACATTCTTATATTATAACAAATACTCTAATAAATGAAACAAGTAGTTAGTTTACATAATATATTTATTGTTAATAAATCTAGTGAAAATAATTATCAATCGTATTTAGAAGAGCTGGTAAAACCAATTACTCCTATATTAATAGAATAGAAGTTATTCTATAAACTCAATCTATAAAAAAATTGGCGTGAGAATTTACAGCAATCTAGTCCGAATTAGAGAAATGCAAATGTCCATTAAATGCATCTTGTCTTTACTATTTCCAAAGTGCTTTGGACGAAACATTGGCTACACTATTATCGTTGGAATTGTATAGCTGGAAGTGACTGCGTCACTTCCAGCTATACTTTTTTCAGTAATCATGTGGCAGATGCTTGTGAGCAGCCCTCTTAAAATATGGAAAGTAATGATGCACTAGATTTGGATAATGTGAGATAAAATCCATTCCTATTTTTTAAAAAGGGGACGAAGAGTCAATTACGTCCGCTCAGCACTGCTTTATCAATGGATGCGAACTGTTTTTGAAGGTTCCACTTGCCCTTTTTATAAACAATGGAAAGTACAAGTTCATTATTTCTACGAAGTATATTGTCTTTCTTAATTGCACAGTTGATTGAAGCGAAAAGCGGCGACTCCTCGGGGGTTAGCAAGCAAATCATGAGCTTGGGCTAAAGCGGTGCAAAGAAAGCAGCTTGATGCTTGCCTTACTTACAAGAGTTCGCTTTCACTGGAAATCAACCTGTTCCTGGCATAGAATTTGATATAATTTCTTAGTCTTAAAAGAAAAGATCATTCTTTCAAGAGGTTATTTTTTTCATACCATATTTATATACAGCAGGGACGATTCTTATAAATCTGCTTTTTTAAAACGGGTATTTATTATTGTAGTTTAAATTTTTTAAATGCTTTTTAAAATATTCTCCCTCTTTAGCTTTCAAAATAGTATTTATACATGGCATTAGAAACGATCTATTACATAAGTCATCCCAATCAACAAAGAAGTGCTTGATTTCTAAGGTTCCCCCTTGAAACAACCACTTTCTGTTCGCTAAATTTGGTTGTTTTTGTACTTGAGTTAATTTCAATAATGGCATTTAAATATTAAAACACGAACAATACTTAATTTATTGATTGGAGCGACAGGCAGTGACTAGAGCGGAATGGGTGAGACAGATGAGCCATTACAGACGCGAATGCTGCGGGGATGGCTCATCTGTCTCCTCGCAGAAATGCGTCTACCAACAGGGTAAATCCTGCTGATTTATGAGGAGTTTATTATACATATTCATACATATCACTTTAATATTGTTCGTTTATTATGCTCTAAACTAGAATTATGAAATTGATTCACTTCTCTTATTATTAAAAGCGTTCAGCGTATATCAATCTTCATTTATATTTAGTTTACATAATAAAATTATATTAACCTAATTGGTTAAACGGATTGTTTTCGATTACTTGTTGAATTTCTTTATCCTCCACATGAGTATAGATTTGTGTAGTGGAAACACTGGTATGGCCCAAAATATGTTGTAAACTGCGAATATCAGCCCCACTCTTATACATTATAGTGGCCGACGTATGTCTTAGCTTATGCGGTGTTAGTTTTTCTTTATTTAAGCCAGAGTCATTGTTGATTTGCTTGATGATTTTCGCTACTGTTTGGCGAGTTAATCTTGTACCCTTTTGAGATAAGAATAGCGCTTCATTGTCAATTGCTCCTTGTATGTACGAACGTTCTTTTTGCATATAAACCTGAAGGGATTGAATGCATGCATTGTTTAAAAATACCGTGCGTTCTTTATCGCCTTTACCGATCACATGCAATACAGTTCCCTGTATCGACGTGAGATTTAAGTTGCATAGTTCTGAAACACGTAACCCTAAGTTTAAAAAGAACATAATCATACTATAATTGCGATAATAATGATTACTTCTCTTTATTCCTGCTATAAACATCTCCGCTTCTTGTAAATCCATATAGATTGGTTTTTTCTTACCAATTTTCGGTGTTTCCAACTCATCAGCAGGATTATCTTCTATTAGCCTTCTTTTTCCTTTTAAATATTTAAAAAATGATTTAAGTGTTGCTGCTTTTCTTGCTCTTGTCGCTGCACTATTTTTCCGCTGAACCTCACAGTACTCTAAAAATAAATACATGTCTTCTAATGATATTTCTTTAATGAAATCTATTGTAATGTCTTTAATTCCGATTTCATCCATTTTATCAAATTTAATATCACCTTCAACTGCTTTTAAAAAGCGCAAAAACAGGGTGATATCATATTCATATTCTTTTCGCGTTCTTACTGATTTCCCTTTAATCGTTGTTAAGTAGACTAAAAAATCCTTTAATATTTTAGGTAATTCTCGTTGCATATCTTTCACCTCGTATCTTCCTATTTTAACACAAAATAAGGTTCCCAAATATGTATTTGGGAACCTTATTAGATTTTTAAGTAATTTTCTAGTTTTGAAGTCGATTTATATACATGATTTTACTAATTTCAAATTCGCTCTGAGAGGCTTTTAACTTTTCTATTGTGAGTAATTGTACGTAACTCACCTCTCAATACGAATGCAAAATCGCAATAGTAAATGAATTATCTTAAGAAAGATCAGATTTTTTAAATTGTTTTTTGCGAATTATATATACAATCGTTAGTAATAGAGGTATAAAAACACCAATTACTATAGAGAGAGATATACTTGTAGTACCATCAAAATTCGCTTGAGAGATAAAGTTTGGAGCAATAATAACTGAAAGTACAATAATAATTATTCCTAAAGGATAAGTCATTGGTCGATAATCTTTCAAATTAAATATTTGTGCCAACCCCATCGTTCCAGCATAAAAATAGATAGAGGTTTTAATATAAAGGCATATAATCCATAATGCAGCCATTAGTACCTCAATACGATTTATAAAGTTACCTATATTTATTTGTCTTGCTAAAATGTAACTTGGATAAATTTGTCTAGCAGTTGTACTTGAACCCAATACAAAAATACATAAAACAGTAACAATAATAATAACGATGCCTCCAATAACATTTCCTAAAAAAAATGATTTTCTTCCTTTTTCATATTCGTTTATTAGTGAAGGAAATATCATTAATAAAACAATAGCATTTACTGATGATATTACAGCTATCATTATGGAAGATTTCAATAGTGCTCCTATTTTGGAAATAAAAAATGGTTCAATGTGGTGAACATCAATTTCAGGAATTATAAATATGACTAAACCGATATAAAGGAATAGAAAAATAAATATCAGAATCTCTGCAGAACGTGCTACAGTATCAAGTCCAAGACGTATTCCCATTATTAAGATGAAAGTCATTAGAATATTGACAACTACAATCGGTGTATTTGGAAACAATTGTGAAGCTAAAAATAATCCCGAATGACTTAATAAGCTTGCTGTATAAAATAGACATAAAGAAACAAATAGAATTGCACTAAATTTACCAAACCACTTCCCCAAAATTTTTTCGTTAATTTGAACATAAGTGAGGTTCGGAAACCAAGCTGCTATTTTTGTGAAAAACCCGATGACAAAAATCCCGATTATTGTACCTATTATTGACGCAATCCATGCATCTTGCTTTGAATAGGCAGCCAAAGCTGATGGTAATTCAAGGATACTAGTACCTACTGTAAAAAAAATGACAAGTACAAGGAATTGAAATGAATTTATTTTAATCTTTTGCATCTCATCACCCTTTCTCCTCTCCTATTCTTTTAATGATTAGTTATGATATCATTTAATGGTTTTAATATGACTGTTAGAAAATTAACTGGATTTGGAATTTTTATATTAAATGCTAACGCCATTCCAAAACCTACACCAAGAGCAAGGAGAGTCGAAAATATAATGAGTCCTAATTTATCTTTATTTTTTAAAAGAGCAGGAACTTCCAATTTTACGATGACTGCAGCGATTAATAGTAATCCTAAGCTATTTACCATAGTGAATTAGTCCTTTATTTTTTCTTTGAAAGAATTATTGATTGCACCTATTAACTTAAGTTCAACATCTACTTTAATATTTACTTTTACATCTAAAAACTCTTCATCCCATTGATCTTTCACTTTTTCCCATGCTTTATGGTCATCATGATAAATAGCTGCTCCAAATCCAAAAATATCAACCCCTATTTCCTTCTGAACTTTTTTTATCGTCTTTTCAATGGAATCTTTTTCTTCTTTTTTGTATATTTTCTCTAATGCATGAAGTGACTCTTCTTTTGTAAGATCCATTTCGCATTCTATGGCACCTATATCTCCATCGACTTGAATATGGATATCTATTTCTGGTTTTCCTTTATTCATTTTTCCTTTCATTTTTGAATCAAATCGGTATACTTCAATGTTTGCTTTTCCTTTTTTAGGGCATGAAATAGTAGATACAGACCGCTTTATATGGTTAATAACACTATTATAACTTTTGGTATCGTCTTCACTTAACCACCCGACAAGCTTATCTCTTTTAAAAACAGCTAATCCATCGAACTCAATCTGCGCAGAAGGCATGATAGATTCTACATTCGATTTATTAGAGCCACTTTTCGAATCACCCAAAATATAAACGCCAGTTAACACAGGTTGTTTTCCTGTTTTTTCTAGGTCTGTTAAAAGATCAATTAGTGTCACTCCAGTGGTATTTGCATAGGTTTTATCTGAATTTAGTAGAGTGAAGTGCATGTCAGTTGCGGGTACGCTTTCTAATGGAGTTTGAACGTTCAATATTTTTTCAGCAGTACTATCTTTCGAGACAGCAACATAAAAATCCCATCGGACTTCCCAATTCCTTGCAAGAAAATCTAACGAATCCCCTATTCCTTCTCTCGCTAAAGATTCGCCGATGATTAACATTTGTAGATGTCCAAGGTAAATAATTCTTGGTGAAGATTTGGTAAGTTGACGAATAGCTTCATACACTGTGGTTCCTTTCCCTTGGTAAATCGTTATTTGAGAATGACCTGCTCCACCTTTCGATGAAAGCTCAGATGGTACAGCTACTTGAGCAGTGACCAAATACTCATCATCGATTTTATCTAGCCCAATTCCTACTGTTATTGCAAGTTCATTTAACTCTCGTTTATCCCAACATCCGGATAGGAAGAGAATAAGAATTAGTAGTATAAAGATGCCTTTTTTCACTGACTCCCTCTCCTTAACTTTTCCTAATCATCTTCACCCGGCTTAGGCGGAGTGTACTTTTGTCTTACAGTATTTTCCGATATTAAATTTGGTCGTGTAGTCATTTTCCATATTGGTAATCGTACAAATGCATCTTTTTGACCCGAAAGACTAAAAGGTGCTAAAGGTGACATATAAGGAATACCAAAAGAACGTAAACTACATAAATGTAAAATAAGCGCAATAAATCCTATTGTCATCCCATAAAACCCAAACATGGCAGCTAGTACAATAAATATAAAACGTAACATTCTACTCGCAATTGCAATATCATAGAGCGGAGAAACAAAACTGGAAATTGCTGTTAGTGATACAACAATTACCATTGCAGCTGAAATAATACCTGCCTCAACCGCTGCAGTTCCAACAACAAATCCACCTACAATGGACATAGCGGCTCCTACTACTCTAGGCATTCGTAAACCAGCTTCACGCAGAATTTCAAATGCAACTTCCATAATCATTACTTCAATAAATGCTGGAAATGGTACATTTTCACGTTGTGCTGCTAGACTCATAAGCAAGGCAGTCGGTATCATTTCCTGATGAAAAGTAATAACGGCAATATAAAAAGCTGGAAAGAGCAATGAAATCATAAATGAGAAATAACGTAGAAGACGAATCAATGTAGCCATTATTGCTCTTTGATAATAATCTTCTGTAGATTGAAAAAATTGAATAAATACAGCCGGAACCATAAGAGCGAATGGTGTTCCGTCTATTAAAATTGCAACTCTACCTTGCAAAAGTGCTGCGGATACAACATCGGGTCGTTCCGAATTAAATACAGTTGGAAAAGGTGAAAACTGTGAGTCTTGAATTAATTCTTCAATATAGGAACTTTCCAATATGCCATCGATGTCAATTCTGTCCAATCTCGAATTGACTTCTTTCACTATATCGTCCTTCGCAACTCCCTTAATATACATAACTGCAATATTAGTTTTGGAGCGTTTACCAATTACTTTGGATTCCATCCATAAATTCGGATCCTTAATGATGCGACGAACTAATGCCGTATTTATTCGCAAGTTTTCGGAAAAACCTTCTCTCGGGCCTCTCACTACACTTTGAGCAGTTGGCTCGGTTACCCCACGTTCAACCCAATGCTTATTACCGATAATAAAACCATTCGAATATCCGTCTACCATGAAAATAGCGTCTCCGGATAATAGATGCGTGAATAGATCATCAAAATTGTTTAAATCTTTAATTTCTCCAACAGTCATGGCAAAGTCTTTTAATGTAGTCATCAAATTGGGAGTAGGTGTTAAATCATCTTCTAATGCAGTTTCTTTAATATCTAACATTAATGTTTCCAAAATAAAGTTTTGTAATGAAGATGCATCGCTTAAACCATCTGTATAAATGATTCCAGCATTAATGCTTCCCTCTTTTCCAATTTTAATTTCTCGAATGATAATATCCGCGCTTTTTCCAAGAGTTTCTTTTACTTTTTGTATATTTTCTTGTAATTTTGAATTTAAAGATGGCTTATTTTCTAACTGCTTCACTTCAAGAGTAGAAGGAGCAGGGAGATTTAACATAATACTATTTTTCTTCTTAAAAAAACCCATACGTTCCCTCTTTATCGATTATATTTGTGGCATCTTTTGTCATATGGAGTATTTCCAACCTTGATTGTATTTATACGTTTCTGAAATCTTAATAAATGAAAATAGTACTCTCAATCTTAGATATCTATAAGAAAAGAAGATATAAATAAATGTTACGGTTAAAAGAAAAAACATCAAGAGTGATTAAACTCTTGATGTTTTTTAAACATATATTATGGCTTATTTTTTCCGGAGAAATTTCTAAAATATCTTGATCTAGAATAATTAAGTTCCCAAGTTACTCTTCTCTTAATTAGCTTCTTTTTGTCCTTTAAGTTTATGAATAAGCGTACCAACAATAAATCCGACTATAGCCGGTATTAACCAACTAAATCCATCTGAGGCTAGTGGTAACTTTAGTATTATGTCTTTTAAAACTGGAGTCTTTATCAAAGATCCAACCGTTTCAATAAGACTAACTATAAAAGTTAATAATATCGCACCTTGATATGAACCTGGATTTGGAACAAACTTTTGAAAAACTCCTAGTATGACCAACACAATGGCAACTGGATATAATGCAGTAAATATTGGCATAGCGTATGTAACAATAGCGCCAACACCTGCTGAACCTATTACAATACCTACAACACATATAATTGCAACCCAAATACGATAGCTTAGTTTGTTTTTAGTCAAATCATTCAAGAAATCTCCAATTACAGCAATTACTCCAATTGCAGAAGTCAAACATGCTAAGGCAATTGCAACTGCAAGAGCGACAGCGCCTATGCTACCAAGTGAACGATCGACTAAAAGAGATACTAAAGCAGTATCTTCAATACCTGATGGTGCAAAACCACTACCAGAAGCCCCGATAAATAGCAACCCGCCATACACAATCAGTAATCCTATACCAGCTATAAGTGTTCCAGTTAAAGCCATCTTACGAGCTGATTTCCCTTTATACCCAAATGCAGCTATTGCAGCGATAAATATTGGAGCACAAAATATTCCTGTTACTACATCACCCGTTTGGTAAGCACTAATAAATGCATTCGAAAATGAATTTTTAATACCCGTAACAACCGGAGTACCGATAGGATCAAAAATACCTTTTCCAACAATAAATAAAAGGATGACTACTAACACTGGTGTAAGTACTTTACCGATTTTATCGATTACATTAGACTTATCCATTGCAAAATAAAAACAAATTGCAAAGAATATGACAATGGTAACGATGGATGGAACACTCGGAAAAAGTTGATGAACTCCTAATTCATGCGTAGTTGCAGACATCCGTGGAATTGTGACAAACATTCCGATTCCACCCATTAATAACAAGTTAAATACTTTATAAAACCAAGGACTAATTGGTCTAGTTAAATCTTCAAACTTTCCACCAACATTTATTATCGCAATAACTGATAAAAGTGGTAACACGATTCCTGTTATACAAAAACCAACTAATGCTACGACCCATTCAGTTCCCGATACATTCCCAATTGACGGAGGAAATATTAAATTTCCTGCTCCAAAAAATATAGCAAATAGCGCAAATCCTACTATTAAACTGTGTTGTACTGTTTTACTCATAAAATTCCCCTCTTTCATATATACCCCAGTGAAAACCCTTACAAAATTAATGAAAAATAATCACATAAGTCTGTATGTGCGAAGTTAGGTTAAAACAATTGAACTGTTCTAATTGACCCCCAAGTTCTAATTTTATAATAATTAATTATGGGCAATAAAAAAAGGAGGTAAATTTTTCACCCCCTTTAATATTTTTTTTACCTCAATTCATACTTTTCCATTTTATATTTTAGTAGCTGTTTCGAAATACCTAATCTTCTTGCAGATTCCGCTAGTTTGCCACCAGAATTCCCTAGTTCCAACACAATTAAACTCTTTTCATATTCCTCTACTTTGTCTTTTAAATTTATATTATTTTCTGGCTTATTTATATTCAAAAGCGTACTTGAATAGTTTTTTATTTTGGAAGGAATATCATTACGCGTAATAACATTTGTGTTGGCATTATTGTAGGCAGTTTCAATTGCATTTTTTAATTCACGTATATTTCCCGGCCAGTTATATTGTTTAAACGTGATCAAAACATCTTCTTCCATATCATCTATTGTCATTTGCATATGACGATTATAAAACTGGATAAAATAATTCGTAAGCGCTTCCACATCTTCTTTTCTTTCTGTCAGTAAAGGTAAATCTAATCGAAAAACGCTTAAACGATAAAATAAATCTTCTCGTAACATCTTCTTTTCCACTAACTGATCAGGATTCTCGTTAGTGGTTGCAATTACTCGAATGTTTAAATGAATATCATATTTACTACCTACACGACGAATAATTTTGTCTTCGATAACTTTTAACAATTTTGCTTGAAATTTTATATCTAGAGCATTCACTTCATCTAAAAAAATCGTACCACCATTAGCTTTTTCTAATAGCCCAATAATATCTGGAGTGGCTGTTACATCATCTTTTTCATTTCCAAATAGAATATGTTCCATGAGATCTGTATCAATCTCCGCACAATTTATGGAGATAAATGGTTGTGTATAACGAATACTTAAATTATGAATAGCTTGAGCAACAATTTCCTTACCTGTTCCGGTCTTTCCATAAATAAGCACGTTAGAATCAGTGTTAGAAACTTTTTGAATTTTATTTTTAACTTCTTTCATGACTTTACTTTCAGAAACTAAGTTATCTATCGTATAAATGGTATTATTCTTTCGATATATTTTATTTTCTGCAAATTTCTCGAGCTTTTGCATATCTTGCTTTTGATAGTAATGCTTTGAAAATTCAATAGCTCCTATTATTATATCCCCTTTTTTTATTGGAAAAGAGGAACTTTTCGATATATAACTAAAACCATTAGTGGATGTTAATTTTTGCTCCATATTCCACAATGACTCTCCCGTTTTTAACACCCTCATCAACGTACTATCTTCAATAGATAAGTCTTGGTAAAAAGAAGTTACATGCTTTCTTAAAAACTCTTCCGGCTTTAATCCTAGTTGTTGTAAAATATTCAAATCGGCTAAATCAAAAAAAATGGTAATGCCGTTTGCATCGACTATTAATACATTGTCGTAATCAGACAAATGATAAAGTTCGCTGAAATTCATAGATTTGTACGTCCTTTCAATACCCACTCATCCTATATGCATAATATCTTAAAAAAATAGAGGTTGATAAATAGTTTGTTGTTCTGACATCCAAGTCAGTTATCTTCCATTAATCCCTCAAACCATTGTACACATCTATATGTATTTTCCCATTCAGGGTCATTATCTTCTACTCCCCAACAAGCATATAAAGTAGACATAGCAATAGCAGCTTTTAAGAGTCGCTTCTTATTTAATTGCAATTCTTCACAAAGTAAAGTGACTCTCTTTTCTAATAGTTGTCTTGGATTTAATTTATTAAACAACTGATTCGTTAGAAATGAAATAAAATCAAAATATTTGTTACCTATAACTCCTTTTGGATCTATTGCAAGCCATCCATCATTAGTTGAATACAATATATTTTCATGATGTAAATCACCGTGTAACAGATCATTATTTTCGGAAGAATTGGCTATTTCGACAAAATATGTTCTTGCAAGAAAAACAAAGTGATTGGGGATAGGACCTTCATTTGTTTGATATTTATCTTGATAACGATCGAACGCTTTCATCCAATCCACTATCGACGGGTGATCCGCATTTTCTTCGACCGTTCTGCGAATAGCAGTCCAAACGTGAGCAAAGGTTTTCACAGCTTGATGCTCTTCGACTTCGGTAAGCATCGTTCCAGGTTGTAGATGCTCTAACAGCATTACCCCATTTTCAGAATCAGCCTTTATTATTTTTACACATCCGTTTCCATTATATGCTCGGAGTGTTCGTATTTCATTTCCAAAGTCGTAATTTGCGACACCTAGTTTTAATATTGCGCGATTCCCTTTTTCATCTAATACTTTTAATACATAATTATAGGATAAGTTATCCACTGGACCGTCAGACCGTAAGTTCCACTTTTCCAAATAAGTTTTTATCTTAGATTCTAATGAATTAAGCCATTCAATTCCTTCTTCACCAAAAGCTCCTATAATCTTTCTTTCAAATGATTTTGGGTACATGTTATTTCAATACCCCCTTTGTCTAGTAGTTATATATACATTTTTTAGTGTAACCGCTAATCCACAAAACATCAAAAAAATTTCAGTATTGCATTAGTTATATTATTTAAGAAACATAAATGACTTCACACTATTTTGTCCCGGTTTACTATTACAGTAGATATGCAAAAGAAGCTTGAAGTAACTCTCTCGCTTCAAGCTTCTTTTTTTACTTAAACATGAACTTCCCGCTATATTTAATTTCTCGCAAAATTACCGTCGACTTCTACTGTTTCAAATATGTTAATAAATGCTTTATTATCATGTTTTCGTACAATCTGTTTTATTTGCATCGTTTCATATCTAGTGACAACCATCATTAAAATTTGTTTCTCTTCTAGTGTATAACCACCGTAACCATCTGTAATTGTTACTCCTCGATAGATGGATTCAAGTAATTCTTTTCGTATTAATTCCCCTTTTGTCGTAACAATCTGCATGGTCAGTTTTTCGTGATTCGTATATATAGTATCTACCATTTTTCCAGTTAAATAAATCGACAACAATGTATATAAAGCAATATCCCAGTTAAAAACTGCTCCTGATAGTAAGACAATTATACCGTTCATTCCTGTAAGAAGGAGACCTACACTTACATTACTCGTCCTCGAAACAATTATTGCAATAATATCTAATCCACCTGAAGTTCCAGAGTATTTTAATATCAATCCAGCTCCGATTCCACCTATAATTCCACCGAAAATAGATGCTAGTAAAATATTATCCGTTACAGGAATTGCTGGTATCAGATATAAGAATATAGAGAGTGAAATAACACAAATAAGCGTATTAACAGTAATCTTTTTCCCCAGTTTATAGTAACCCAATACAAGTAATGGTAAGTTTAGGACAAAGTTTAATAAACCTGTATCAAATGGTGTGAGTATTCCAAGCAAAATGGCAATCCCACTAATTCCACTACTTAATATTCCGTGAGGTACTAGGAAGCATTTGAAACCAAATGCAATGATGAGAGATCCTACAATGATAACTAAATTTTTCATACACAATATTCCCCTTAAATTGATTTCACAAAAAAAAAACGTCCCATATGAAGGACGTGTTTTTAAATACGTTAATACCTTTTAAAAACAATTTATCAGAGTTGAAAATGCAAGTCAATATAAACTAGGAATGAGTGTTGCCAATAATGCCCCACTAAAGCTAAAAATGACGAGTTAACTAGTTCATAGAATTATTTAATTTTCTTAACAGTTATTTTTCCATTATCCGTTTCTAATTTTATTAAGTGATCTCCATTTCCGTAAATTGTTTGCTTGTTTGATGTGCCAAAAATGTCTATTTTCCCCAAATCCACTGAAGCATTAATAGTTGCATTGGAAGGTTCTTTTTCTGATTGGATTTCGATTAAACCATTATCTGTTTTTAAATCAATGGATCTATCTAAGTTATTTGTCACTAAAATAATTCGTCCATTATCCGTTTCGGCTTTTATTTTCCCATCTACATATTTCATGATTATTTGTCCGTTATCAGATTTAGCTCTGATATTGTCACTTTTTATATTTTGCATTTCAATCGAGCCATTATCCGTCGTCAAGTGAACATCTTTCACACTTAAATTATTTGCAATAATGCGACCATTGTCTATTTTTGTCATTAATTTCTTGTATTCCTTCTCAGGGATATATACTGTTAGTTTAATATTAGGAGAAGTAAACTCGAGTTGAAAGCTCCAGCGTTTTTCTTTTAATTCAACATTAAGTGTGTCACCTTTTACATCCGCGTGAAAGTTATATCTGGACTTTTTCTTCATTTTACCGGAAAATTCCACTTTTGTTTCGTTGTTGTTTGTCGGTACAATTTCAATAGTAGCATTGTCAGATAAAATATGAATATTTGTGTATGATTTATCCTTTACGACAATTTCCTCCGATTTATTCACCAATGTATCCTTAATATTTAAAACAATGTTAATAGCTGCTCCAGCTAATAGTATAAATAAACCTATAATCGCTATTTTCTTAATAGCCATTTTCTCAATCCCCCATTTGTTTGAACTACTTCTTACATCTTATTATAATAAACATTCTAATAATTCATATGGTCTATAGGAGTGTTTAATCTAAGTCCTAAGACGTAGAAGCATTTTGATGAAAAAATCAACCCACAAATACATCCTTTTCAAAATGGTTGTCAGATTAACAATTCAAACGTATAATAAACTTATAGATTGAATAAAATAAAAAAGACCGAATGATGTTGTAGCATCCTTCGGTCGAAGTAACAGAGGTTCCCTACAAGGGCTTCGACTTCTGAATGGCATTATTACCCATCCCTCGAGCCGTTAACTCAAGGATGGGTTATTTTTTTTTCTGGTTAAATGAAAGTATTAATACGATTAATGTCGCAAAAGTTACCGCAAACATTAATGCCTCGAATACTGTCATTGGCATCACCCCCTTTCATAGGAGAGTGAGCCGACCACCCTTGAGTCACCTATTCTATTACTCTCTAATTATACCATACATACGTTCTTATTTGAGGAGAATTGCAAAAAAAGAGCTAGTAAAATTCTTACTGTTAACTACCTTATATTAAAGTCTTCACCATCGTAAAGTAACTACTACCTGGTGGATAATCTTTTACTTCCCCCACTACTTTATATCCTCTGGTCTCATAAAAAGTACGTGCTTGAAATTCAAAAGTAGTCAGCAGTACTTTTGATGCCCCTCTATCTTTTGCAATTCTTTCGGTTTTATCAAGTAGTAAACTACCTAACCCTCTTCCTCGAAATTCGGGACTAAACCAAAATTTGTTGATTTCAAGCCAATTCCAATAAATTTCTGCTGTAATACCGCCAATCCACTGATTAGTGTCATTCATTACAACAATATTTATCGGCTGAACGGAACCTTTTTTTCTTACTTCATTGTGAGGAACAGATTGTTCATTGTTGAATTCTTTTATCTTTTGTTTTAAAAAGGAAGAAAAGTCGTCATTTTCTTCTAAAAGAACTTCAATACTATAGTTCATTTGTTTCATCCTATCTTTGTTAAACTTTTTCTATTTGTATTTCCAATTCCATCGTTTTCTTATTTAACAACTCCGTATATGTAGCAAGCTCTTCTTTACTACTTGTTCTCACATAAATAGGTTCTCCAAATATTATGGTTGCTTTTTTCATTTTCCGTAACTCTTTTAAAGTTCTCGGTCCAGCATATAATGCAGGTACGATCGGAGCTCTTGATAAATTACCAATTGTTACAGCACCTCTTTTTAACGAAACATCCTCTGACGTTCTAGTTCCACTTGGAAAAATGCCAACAATTTCTCCAGATCTTAAAAGTTTTACTGGCTTCTTTATACTACTCGGAGATGGGTTTTCTCGGTCCACAGGAAATGCATTTATTTTTCGCAAGAAATAGCCGATTAATTTATTGTCAAAAAGCTCTTTTTTAGCCATAAAATGAATCGGTTTAGGCACACATATTCCTAGTATAAGGATTTCCAACCAACCTCTATGCGTGCAAGTGACGATATACCCCTCATCCTGAGGCAATAAATGTTTATTTTTCACTTCTACTTTTCCAAATAAACGTACAATAAGTTTTGCAATTGTTAATGTAAAATGATACATAGTCATCACCTTTTTAATATCTAGGTTTAAAACCTAGTACTAATTATACTTTCAGAAAAATGAAAATACTAGACCAGAAATGGATCTAATCTTTTACTTTAAAATAATTCTCCTTGTCTCGCGCTTCCTCAAACATATAAGCAATGCGATACCTTTTAAGCTGATTATCCTACAATTAATCTCAGATGTATTGCTTAATTAAGGATATATAGTCGTTTGTTTAAGTTTTCTTCCTTCTGTACTTCCTAATCCAACTAAACAATCTTACTAACCTAAATAATGGATCATTTTTTAAAATTACTATACCATTTCGGAACAAGTAACTTAAATTCATCAAACTGACCTATTGTAAATCTAGTATACTTTTGAAACTTGTCCAATTGATTTATACCACCTTCATGTCCCCAAACCTCAGCAAATACAAGATGCATCGCTGCATACAAACGATGTAACTTCCAAAAAGAATCAGGAATAGGTTGACTATCATGATAACCATCTAAAACACCTTTTGAATAGTTTCTACTAATAGGGACATTGAAATATTCCATTTTATAAAATTCGTTGATGGGATCCGCGTATGTAATTTTTTGCATATCTATTAAACCGGTAAAAGTATCTTCTTGAACTAATATATTTCCAGGATGAAAATCATAATGCTGAACACAGCTTGGTCTGTCCTTCAATAAATGCAAGTTGTTTTGAATAAATGGTAAAATGTTTTGATAATGCGGATTTTGTTCAACGATTGGTCTAAATCGGGGTGCTTGTATTTCTATTCTATTTCGCCATGTTTCTTCCCAAGATGGAAAGCCGACTGGCGCGTGGAAACTATGCATTTTACTAAGCGTATCCCCTACTTGAATTCCAATTTTGTATTGTTCTATTTCACTTTTTAAAGGTAAAACTTCTTCCCCATTTTCTCCGATTATATAATCTAAAATCATATACGCCCTATCCTTATACATCCCGACATCATGCACCTGTGGGATATGACTGTCTAATGAATGAACTTTATTTATTAATTCAGCTTGTTTTGTTAATTTATTAATATCTCGATGTGGTGCAATGCGAAGTAAATAGGTCTGGTCAACACACCATTTTTCATCTTCTGAAAATCCTTCTTCTATTAAGTGAAAATAGGAGCACTTATTTAGAAACTGTATATTAAACTTATTCATTCTGTACCTCCTCGTTTTTTCTATATTGGAAATTTTTGAACAACGAATTTTCACCTTACATTATTTTCAGATAGTTCGCAACATAAATTTTACATATCAAAAAGCCGCTCCGTTATTCATAATTAGAATAACGGAGCGGCTTTATTTAAACTAATTTGTTGATCTTACGTTTATTAATACGTTGATTGCGAAAATGATTACACTAAATACAACTAGTACTCCTCCAATTGCTGTGAAGATCGTTGCAACTTCCGACCCGTTCAAAATAAGAACTGTAAGTGCTATCATCATTAGTGGAAGTCCAATGTTTGCACTCCAAAAATGGAGCTTTGCATAAAGGTTTTTACTCGTGTTTGGAAATAAATGATACACAAATCCAGCTAATGCAAATGAAGCCCAACCTAAAAGATTGATGTGTACGTGTACTCCTTTTAACTCGTAATCATGCGCCATAGACATATAGAGACCTAAAGTAACCCCAATAGCAAAATAGACTACCGCAATTTGAAGAAATCGGACACCCATTCTCTCTTTTCCCCTTTCGTATAATAGAATTATAAGTGCTTATATATTCTATTTCAGAATGAGGAAGAGTATTCTTTCCAAAAAAAGAAAAGGTTGGGTCTTTACTTCCAAACGTCGTTAAGTTTATCAGCATAAAAAAGAATTGCTTTTTGATAGCTCAATATTTCATCGTCTTTCGTTGTTTCTATCAAACATTTTAATAATAGATCCATCGCACTCTGATACTCTTTTAAGTTATAGAGTGTCATAGAATAGAAAACTTGGATTGCTTTATTACTTGGAAATAATTCGATTCCTTTTATAAATACTTGTTTTGACTTTTCATATTCGCCAAGTGTTCTATACGTACTTCCTAAACCTAATAATGCTCCTTCTAATTCATCCTGCGAGAGTCCTAATTCAATTGCTTTTTCATAATAGGGTACTGCCTTTGATTCTTCTCCTAATACATCATAACTCCATGCACATTGATAGTGGATGGTTGCATCAGCAGGAAAGGCTTTTACTAATTTTAGCAATAGATCGTTTGACTCCTCTTTTTTACCCTCGTTCCGTAGATTAATCGCTCGTTCCAATTCTTTGTGCATGAAAAATACTCCTCCCAAAAAAGTATAAAAGGGTTTTTCCCCTTCTGAATAGAATAATATAAAAAAGGGGTGAAAATTTTGAATGTATTAAGCATCGTTTACTTAGTTCTTTCCCTATTACTTATCGGTCGTATCGTTTATCAGCTAATTAAAAAGAAACGGTTACCTCGTAGCAACTATACGCCATTCGATGATATGATGATGGGAATGGATCCGGACTTAAAAGAAAACAATCAAATTCTTGGAGATACGAAACATGAAACAAATTACGAAGAGAGAACTACTCGAAAAGGGTAGTTTTCATTATTATTCCGTAACAAAAGAAATCAGTCCATGTTTCTTATGAAAACCAGCAGCTTGATATAAGTGAATAGCTTTTTCATTATGTGATCCTACACATAGAGAAACCTCTTTTATCTCTTCATAAGAAAAAAGATGGCTTAATGCTGCTCTTATTAGTGTCTTTCCAATCCCTTGTTTACGATAGGATGGAGAAACAGCAATATATTCAATTGTGCCTTCCCTATGCACCGGATCTGCTTCTACATATACATATCCTTTTATCTTTTCATCTACATCCTGCATGATTAGTAATAAATTGTCCTCATCTAGACGATTTACAATTTCTTTGGCATTATAATATGTGTTTGGAAAAGCAAGTTCATGTAGCTCAAAAAAGGTGTTTTTATAGGAAGACTTATATTTTACGATGTCTTTATGTTTAGGGTTATGAAAGCTATGTCGTAAAGCTTCCAATATTAGATGACTTCCTTTTTCTATCGCATTCTTTTCTACTGCAAAGTTCCACACATTCGAATTTTGTTTATTTACAAAAAAACTATAGGTTTTTATTTCCATAGGGACAAGCTCATGTAACTTTTCCCACAAATCGTTTGCAAACATACTAAAATTTGGACAATCTCTAATGAACGGTCCCCACACTTCTGCACTTTTACTTTCCTTATCGATATCAAAACCTAATGCCCCTACTATTTCATCATTGGCGTATGCTACAGCAAATGACTCTGATAAATCCAAATCTGAAAACTCATGAAGAAGTGTATGTAATATTTCTTTTTCCTCAGAGCCACAATATCCAATATGATGTTTAGGCTCACTATTCATTTCTGCTAAAAAGTGTGCTAATTTCTCTGTATCAAGTACATTATTCATGTTAAGATCACCTTCATTTTCTATGGAAATTAGAATTATCAGTCACTTTTTTCAGTATACCTATATCTATTCGTTTTTACTATCCATTGTTTTCAATTTATTCCACGAAAATAAAATTTGCATTGATGAGTCGTACATCCCGTCGCGTCCGAATATGATGCTAAGAAATCATTTTTACGGAGGGCTCCATTTTATGAATTCATTGGCAACCTACTTCCTTCTAGGTGTTTCCTTAGCAGCACCAATTGGTCCGGTAAAAGCAACTTTATTAAATACAGGTATTAAAAATGGTTTTTACCATGCTTGGTTCTTTAGTATGGGTGCTATCGTGACCGACATTTTATATATGCTAATGGTCTACTTTGGCGTTGCTCAGTTTATCGATTCTCCATTTATGAAAACATTTTTATGGTCTTTCGGCTTTTTTGTGCTTATGTATACAGGAATTGAAAATATTTTAACCTTACATACTATATCCACTAATACAAAACATAAAAAGGTTGTTCGTTTGCGACATTCCATGTTAGCAGGTCTCTTAATGGCATTGTTAAACCCATTGACCATTCTCTTTTGGTTAGGTATATATGGCTCCATCCTTGTTGGAGGCTCTGGAAATACGTCGGGTATTGAAGTTATCTTTTTTAGTATAACGATTTTACTTGGAATAGCATTGGTCGATCTTTTTATGTCGGTTATTTCTAGTACATCTCGGAAGGTATTATCAGGCCCATTATTGAAAATAATCTCGTTGGTTTCTTCATTATCTATGATTGGATTTGGAATTTATTTTGGTATTCGAGCATATCACTCACTGTTTTAAGATGTAGAAGCATAATAACGCAAAGCTTGGGAATCATACCTCTTACTAATGATTTATTTGAGGTGTCCAATGGAAAACACGAACAATGTTGAAAATAAAGTTAGTATTTGGTGCATCTTAAGTCTCGCCTCCATTCCTCTAGTTATGACCCTTGGCAACTCTATGCTAATTCCGGTGCTGCCTATATTAGAGAAAAAAGTTGGAATTTCATCTTTTCAATCGAGTATGATCATTACTAGCTATTCAGTTGCGGCTATTTTTCTCATACCTGTTGCTGGTTATCTATCCGATCGTTTTGGCAGAAAAAAAGTCATTTTGCCAAGTTTAATACTCGCACTTATTGGAGGATTAATTGCTGGCTTTGCTTCTTGGAAAATGGATAATCCATATACATGGATTATAATAGGAAGGGTTTTACAAGGTGTCGGAGCTTCAGGTGCGATGCCGATTGTTTTGCCACTTGTCGGTGATTTGTATAAGGGCGATGATGAAAAGACAAGCTCCTGTTTAGGAATCATTGAAACTTCTAACACATTCGGTAAAGTGTTAAGTCCGATATTGGGATCCGTTTTTGCAGCCTTCTTATGGTTTTTACCTTTCTTCTCCATTTCTATCTTCAGTCTGATATCCATTATTCTTATCTTTTTCTTTGTGAAAGTTCCCAAGGAAATGGATGAACCAATTAAATTGAAAGATTTCCTAAGCAACATTAAGAAAACTTTTAAGTTGGAAGGAAAATGGTTATATACTGTTTTCCTAATGGGCATATATGGGATGCTAATACTATTCGGTGTGTTATTCTTCTTATCCGAAAACCTTGAAAAAGCACATGATATAAAAGGAATCAAGAAAGGGTTCGTTCTAGCTATCCCCCTTTTATTACTTTGTATTGCTTCTTTTATTACTGGTCGAAAGATTAAAGGAAGTTTGCCAGTAATAAAACGAATGATGATTATTTGTTTGATCGTCACTTCGGCTAGTGTAATTTTTGTTGGCTTTACAAAAGAAAAATTATTTCTCCTTTTAGTTGTGACGAGCATAGTGGGTATAGCAATTGGTGCATTACTTCCAGTGCTAGACGCGATAATCACGGGAAACATAAAAAAAGAAGAGCGAGGAACTGTTACTTCTTTCTACAGCTCTGCAAGGTTTATCGGCGTTGCTGCAGGTCCTCCAATCATGTCACTGGTCATGAAAAATTATCTCAATGTAAGCTATATTACAGTTGGTGTCCTCGGACTAGTTCTTTTATTCCTCGTGTTTAAGTTTGTTAAAGTGGAAGATATTGAAAAGGAGGAATCTGCATAAAGAAAGTGGTAATAACGCTTTGTCTATGCGACTATCTCTTGTTGCATTCACTCTCCAACTTGCAGACGTTAGTATTTCCATAAAAAGAGTAGCTATCCCCATGGAAATAGCTACTCTTCTTTAGTTAAAAACGTTCTTATTAGATGCTTGGATAAGCGTTTGAATTGTATTTATATCTTGATGATGAAATGCTTCTACAATTGCACTTCCTACGATAACGCCATCCGCTATTGCAACCATGCTTTCCACTTGTTCAGGCGTAGAAATACCGAACCCTGCGAGAACTGGAATAGTGCTTTGTTCTTTTAAATTCGCTAAATGCTGCTCCAACGTTTTATCAAAAGCATTACGTATACCTGTAATACCATTGACTGTTACTGCGTAAATAAACCCCTCTGCAACTGCTGTAATTTTAGCAATTCGATCAGGTGGACTTGTTAACGAAACTAAGGGAACGAGTGCAACGTCTGTCCCTACAAGTGCATTTCGAAGAATATCACTTTCCTCTAAAGGCAAATCAGGTACAATTATTCCTCCAATGCCAATACGCACACAATCTGCTGCAAATAAATCTATTCCGTAACTTAATAAAGGATTGTAATAGGTCATTAGCACAAGTGGTACTGTTATTTGTTTATAAAATGTTTCTATTTCCTTCATTATTAAGCGAAGGGTCGTTCCTTTTGAAATCGCCCTTTCACCCGCTTGTTGAATCGTTTTTCCATCCGCTACTGGATCCGAAAAAGGAATTCCGACTTCAATAGCCGTTACACCTGCTTTCTGGAGAAATAGAAGTTTTGTTTTTAGTGTTTCTATCCCACCGTCTCCAGCCATTATATATGGAATAAACGCTTTTTCCCCTTTATGATTACTTGCTACAATCGCATCCGTTAATCGCTTTTTCTCCACTTATTTTCCTCCTAATACATCTCTCACCGTCTGAACATCTTTATCGCCCCGACCTGAAAGACAAATAACTAAAATCTGTTCTGAATTCATTTCTTTTGCTAATCCTGCTGCAAAATGAAGGGCATGTGCACTTTCCAATGCTGGAATGATGCCTTCCTTTTTCGAGAGTAGCTGTAATCCTTCCATTGCTTCTAAATCTGTAACAGAAGTATATTTCACGCGACCGATATCATGTAAATAACTATGTTCTGGACCAACGGCAGGGTAATCAAGTCCTGCAGAAATAGAATGTGCTTCTTGGATAAACCCGTTTTCATCCTGCAAAATATACATATATGCACCGTGTAAAACACCTTCTTTTGGTTCCGCTACAGCAGAGGCATGTTTCCCAGTAGAAATGCCTTTCCCGCCTGCTTCTACGCCGTAAAGCGCTACTTCTTCATCTTCAACAAAAGGGTGAAACATTCCTATTGCATTACTCCCTCCACCTACACACGCAACAACAACATCTGGTAATCTTCCTTCAATAGCAAGAATTTGCTTCCGCGTTTCCACTCCAATTACGCGTTGAAAATCCCGAACAATTCGAGGAAATGGATGTGGGCCAAGTGCCGAGCCTAAAATATAATGAGTATCCTCTACATTGGACACCCAGTAACGAAGCGCTTCGTTTACCGCATCCTTAAGCGTTCCCGAACCTTGATCAACTGACACGACTTTTGCACCGAGTAATTCCATGCGGAAAACATTTAGTTCCTGTCTGCGCACATCTTCTTTCCCCATGAAAACAACGCATTCTAAATCGAATAGCGCACAAACTGTTGCTGTTGCGACTCCGTGTTGCCCTGCTCCTGTTTCTGCAACTATTTTCTTTTTACCCATACGCATTGCAAGAAGAGCCTGACCAATCGTATTATTGATTTTATGCGCTCCAGTATGGTTTAGATCTTCTCTTTTTAAGTAAATCTTTGCCCCGCCAAGTTCTTTTGTTAAGCGTTCTGCATAGTATAGAGGTGTTTCACGACCTACATAGTCTTTTAAATAATAATCCACTTCTTTTGCAAAAGAAGGATCCGTTATTGCTTCTTCATAAGCTTGTTCTAATTCAATTAGTGCAGTCATCAAGGTTTCCGGGACATACTGACCACCAAAACGACCATATCGCCCTACTTTTGTTTGTACCATTTGTTCATCTCTCCTCCACTTTAACAGCGCGAATAAACGCACGTATCAACTCAGCATCTTTTCTTCCATCTATCTCTACTCCACTCGATACATCCAACATATAGGGATTAACTCGTTCAATTGCTTCTTTGACATTGGAAGGATTCAATCCACCAGCTAAAATAATTTTGTCTTCCGCTATGCTATTTACCTTCATTAATTTCCAATCAAAAGTAACTCCGCTCCCCCCTTGATAATCCGTACCTGGGGCATCAAATAAGTAATAATTGGTAGTATAATCTTTTGCCCGTTCAACATCTTCTGCAAATATTATAGAAATTGCTTTAATGGAAGGGAAACGGTTTGATTGAATTATCTCTTGTGTTTCATTGCCATGGTATTGAACCAGATCTAATTGTACTTCTCGAAAAGCAGTTTCTAACTCTTCTTTCGATGGATTCACAAATACACCAACTTTTAAAATGTTCGGAGGAATATCTTCAGCAAGTAGTTTTGCTTGTTTAATCGTTAGTTTTCGCTTACTCGGTGCAAACACAAAGCCAATAGCATCTGCTCCAGCATCTATGGCTACTTGTACATGCTCTTTTTCCATCAGTCCACAAATCTTTACTTTCGTCATGGAGTGATAACCCCTCGTTTCACTTTTAAGTCATTTATAGTAGCTCTTACATCTCCAATTTTCATAAGCGATTCTCCTACAAGCACTGCACTTGCACCATATCTTGCTACTTGGGCAGCATCTTCGACATTCCGAATACCACTTTCACTTATCAATACTCGCTTTTCATGGAAAGGGAATATCGAGGCAATCTCAGTTGTACGGGATAAGTCCACTTCAAAACTGCGTAAATCTCGATTATTTACTCCTATGAGCTTAGCTCCCATTTTTAAAGCAGTTTCCAATTCAATTGAATCATGTATCTCTACCAATACTTCTAAGCCTTCAGATGTAGCATATTCATAAAGGTTTTGTAGTTCTTTTTCGCTTAATGCTGCAACTATTAAAAGAATGACGGATGCACCAGCATTAATCGCTTGATCAATTTGTACTTTATGAAGTATAAAATCTTTACATAATAACGCGATAGGAACTGTATCAGAAACTACCGCTAAATCTTGGAATGAGCCTTGAAAAAAGGGTGTATCTGTCAAGACGGAAATACACACAGCACCTGCCTCATAATAGGCGTTTGCTAGTACGACAGGGTTTACTCCTGCTGCAATTAATCCCTTAGATGGAGATGCACGCTTTATTTCCGAAATGATTTGCAAATGCTCCGTACCATATAATTGATCGAACAAAGATGGGCGTGTGATTTTATGCTCCTGTAATGGAACATCATTCTCTAACATTATTTCAATCTGTTTCTTTTTCTCAAGAAGAATCTTATCTAAAATAGTCGTCATTGAACTACCTCCCGTTTACGGGCACTTCTAGTAAATGCAATAACTGCTTCTAATTTTTCTAAAGCTTTTCCAGATAAAATACTATCGGTCGCAAGTTTTATACCTTCCGGAATATTACTGACCATACCATTTGTAAAAAAGCCAATTCCTGCGTTAAAAATGACCGTATCAAAATATGGACTACGCTCTCCTTGGAGTACTGTTTTCATAATTGTCGCATTTTCCTGTGCATTACCACCTCGTATTGCTGATATTGGAGCAGAGGTTAGTCCAACATCTTCTGGTGTTAATGTAAAAGGAATTAAATCGCCTTTATCAACTAAAGCAAATTCATTTTGTCCTGCAAGAGATGCCTCATCCATTCCTCTTGCTCCGCACACGACAATCGCTCTTTCTCTTCCAAGCATCTGTAAAACGGATGCATATTCCATCGTATATCCCGGTCTACTGATACCCGTATATTGACTTTTTAAAGACACTGGATTCGTTAGTGGCCCAATTAAATTAAAAATGGTTGCTTTACCAATCTGTCGTCGTACGAATCCTATTCGCTTTAATTTTGGATGAATAGTTGGAGCATATAGAAAAGTAAGTCCCTCACGTACCAGTAAATCCATTGATGCCTCTGTATTGATATCGGAAGGGATACCCAATGCCTCTAAAACATCTGTGCTACCTGCTGCACTTGTAATTTTTCTATTTCCGTGTTTCGCAATAGAAGCTCCTTCTCCTGCTAATACAAATGCAGCTGTCGTACTGATGTTGAAACTGTTTAAGTTATCACCACCAGTTCCACAATTATCCATATAATCTCCTTTAGGGGAGTCTATTTTTAAAGAAAATGATTTCATAACGGAAGCAAGTGCCGCTATTTCGGAAGCAGTTTCTCCTTTTTTAGATAGTGCAAGTAGAAAATCGGAGATATGTTGTAAATCTGTTGTTTCATTAAACATTAAACGAGAAACCTCAATCATTTCTTCATACAGTAAATGCTCGTTCATTTCTACTTTCTCTATAAAACTTCTCATCTCAATCTCTCCTCGTCTCAGCTCTTCAATATACTAAACAATTAGTTCAACACTTCTAATAAGGAGCGTGCTTTATTAAAGGTTTCTTTATATTCCAATTTAGGTTTGGATTCTGCAACAATACCTGCACCTGCTTGTACAAAAACTTTCCCATCTTTTAAAAGCATTGTACGTATCGTTAGAGCAAAGTCCATATTTCCATTAAATCCGATGTATCCAATAGAGCCTCCATAAAAACTACGTTGCATAAACTCTAATTCTTCAATAATTTCTATTGAACGTTGTTTTGGTGATCCTGTTACAGTTCCAGCTGGAAAACATGACATGAGTCCATCAAGCGGATGCAATACCGGTGATAATATTCCTTCTACTTCCGATACAATATGCATGACATGTTCATACCGAACTAATTTCTTATAGTTTATTACTTGTACAGATTCTGGCACACAAACTTTTCCTAATTCCTTGATACTAAGATCAACAAGCATATTATGTTCAGAAATCTCTTTAGGGTCACTTAACAGTTCTTTTTCGAGTGAAACATCCTCTTCTGCAGTTCTACCCCTTCTACGGGTTCCCGCAATGGGGTTTGTTACAACTTTTCGATCAATTACCTGAACAAGACTTTCTGGTGAAGTTCCAACGATAACATGATCATCAAATTCCATATAGTACATATATGGGGAAGGATTACGTTTTCTTAGTTTTCGATATAACGAAAATGGATCACCTGTAAAATTAGCTACTAATCTACGAGATAACACAACTTGTTCCACTTCACCTTTTTCGATATAGTCTTTTGCTTTACGTACAAGGTCTTCAAATTGTTGTTGTGTTACGGAACAAGCGTATTCAGATATTAGAATCTCGCCTTCTTTTTCTTCACTTCTTAATAGAATTTGGTCCTCTATAGAATCCAAATTAGGTATTTCTCTTTCTGATCCGATGTCTGTATTTATAAGAGTTACTTCATCTAATTGATGATCAAAAATAACGAGCGTTTCATAAACATTGAAATAGACACTTGGTAAACCGATTTCATCTTCTAAAGTTGACTTTTTATTCCTACCTGCCTCATAGCTAATGTAACCAACTGCTCCACCTGTAAATGGTAGCCCTGTATTATCTGGAATACTTGGTATTAACCTTTTTAATAAGTCAAATACATTCCCTTCATGCGTGTACTCTTTTCCATTCTCGTAGAAGTGTTCAATTAATTTTCCATTACGGCCAGTATACGATTTCAATGGATTTACCCCTATAAACGAATATCTACCTGAGCTATCATGCTTCGCGGAACTTTCCAATAAAAATTTCCGTTCCCCTTTCAATCTTCTAAAAATTAAAATCGGAGTCAAAGAATCCCCATTCAATTTTTTCATCGTTGTTCGAAAGCTTGCCTGTTCAGTTCTCATCTAATTCTCTCCTCTGCTCATCTCAACTATTTTCTTCTAAAAGAAATAAAAAAAGCCCTCTTCAAAGGAATTCAGAAAAATCCCTTTGAAGAGGACGGTGTTGACCGCGTTGCCACCTCTAGTTGGAGCGATATCACTCCCACTTCAACTCCTGTAACGTAGGAAATACGTCTACCCCTAAAACGAATAATCATTCTCAAGGTAGCTCTCATAAGCCCATTCACTCTAGTTACAAATCAGTTCCCACCAACCACTGACTCTCTTCATTGCACACTAGTGTTACTCCTCTTATTCAAACAATTTCTCAGCTATGCTCATCTTATCTCGGCTCATCTGTTCAATGGGCGACACCGCTCCCGGTGCCTTCTACCCGTATCCGAACATAAAAGTTATTGTTTATAATAGTATGAAAAATTCCGAATGTCAAATCATTTTTGAGAGTAAATATAAATTTTTCTTAAGAAATTAATTCGAGCTCTTCGAACAGCATCTTTAAATGAATACTATATTCTATTGGCGTTTCAACCATTCTTCTAATGTCACCATTTCAAAATCTTCTTCTATAGCTAATCGAATTGGCGTTATCAGTTCAACTGAATTGCCATCCGGACCATAAAGATAGATCGTTGTATGTGCTCGAGGATTATTAAGTAATTCAAATAATTGACGTATTTTCCCCAAAGTTATATTGGAAATTATTAACTAATTGGTATACATTTTTATAGCTCGCAGTTTATTTTTTTATCAGTTTCACTCATTAGTGAAATGCTCCAATTGCTCAATAATTCCAGTCAATTGTCTAGTTAGATAAGGTGAAACGTCGCCAATTCTAGCTACCTCTTCTAGTAGTGGAAAAGTGTGTCCTCCCCACGCTCCTTGTGGATCGAATACTTGCCTGCCTATGCGCAAGCCTGTTGCTTCGATATGGCTATATAATCGATGCATTCCTTCTTTAAGTAAGTCGGTGGGTAACGGTTTGTTCCTGCGCCGGGACCATTCTACCAAGTAGGACATACCGCGCAAGATATCATATTCGAAAAACCTTGGAAAACAAGGATTCAGCCACTCCATATCGATGATGTTACCACTTTCTTTGGAACATACAAGACGATGTTCAATCAAGTAACGTGCACCTTGATCCAAGAAAACGGTTTCCTCAGGAGTGAACGGTCGGTTCGTATACAACAGAATAGCCTCAAGCGGAGGTAATGTCGAAACAATAGAGCTCTTATGAGAATTAGTATAAGCTGTAGGTTCGCAGTTCAATCCTCCATCAGACAGCTGATGCTTAAGGAACCATTCGCGAATCCAAGGTAGTTCCTTGTCCAAATCACAACCATAGGCCATCAAAATCATATAATATTCAGCAAGCTCACAATGGCAACAGTCCATCTTCATTTTATCGACTTCACTTGTTGGATAATCATCGGGGTATATGACGAAAGTTGGCCAAGTTTGAACTTCTAGCAAATATTTGGCTCTTGCAATAGCGGAACTGGGAATTTGTTTAACCTCCCCCATTTCATAAAGAGTTGCCATATGCCACCACGCCCCATTCCATTTTCTACGTCCGTTTTCGCAACTTCCGATGTAAAATTCAGGATTAGAATCGAGAAATCTTATAGATACTTCAATTGCATCACGAATACTTTGATTTGTTTCCATCTAGAACCTCCCCTTTTTTTACTATAAAAAATTTACAGCTAATAGCAGTTATTTATCGAATCAGAATTGGTGTCATTTTCAATACCTTTATTGGAAATAACTAGCTAATCATCAGACGTGCAATATTATATAAATATTACTATTAGTTAATATCTCCACATCATTCAAAGGTCTAAATTAATGAGCGGATATTATTCCTGTACATTCATACAAAATCTAATGTTTTAATTCAGATGAGGTTTCGTCAAATCTTTGATATTCAATTTAACAGTTTGGAGTTCATGTATTCCACATTTCCCTAACCTTCAAATATGCTTTGCGTTTTACATTTACGAAACAACCTCAACAGAAGTTTTTAACCAATTCTTATATAACCGGTAATTATTAGTATTCCACTTTCTGCTCCTTATTCAATAAAACATTTAATTTTTCTGACCCTAATAGCATTGCTGCAGCAAAAAGAACAAGAAAAAACGGGAAAATGCCTATTGATAAATGAGATGCACCGAAACCAAGAAGTGGCGGAATGAACGTAGTACCTGTATAGGCAACGGCCATTTGATAGCCCATAATTGTCTGAGAATGTTCCTTTCCAAAACGTGTCGGTGTTTCATGCAACATAGATGGAAATATCGGCGCTAAACCCAATCCAATCATGATAAATCCTACAAGTGAGAAACTAGAAGGTAATGGCAATAATAGAAGCCCCGCACCGGCTAATGCTGTAATTTGCCCAACCCGAATGATTGTACGGTTACTGACCTTTAACGTAATAAAGCCTGCAAAAAATCTACCGATTGTTATTCCTCCGAAATAGAAAGAAACCCATTTTGCAGCTGATGCTACGGGTAAATCCTTAACATTTACGAGAAAGCTACTCCCCCAAAGACCCATCGTTGCTTCTACGCCACAATAAAATAAAAATGATACTAGGGCTAGCTTTACTCCCCTAATTTGCAATGGCTTGGTATTATTATAAAGTGCACTTTTTGACTCCTCAGATTTTTCACTAGCTATACTATTGTTGTTTTTTGCAACTTTATTCCATAAAGGCAAAGTGAAGAAAAGAATCACAACTAATGCAAACTGAATTCCTGCAATAACAAAGTATCCCTGTCTCCAAGAATTTTGCTCAGAAATTGATTGAGCCATAATGATGGGGCTAATTGTAGCTCCAACTCCCCAGAAGCAATGGAGCCAACTCATATGGTGTGCTTTGTAATGCGTAGCAACGTAATTGTTTAGTCCCGCGTCAACAGATCCGGCACCTAATCCAAGCGGTATGGCACAAATAATTAACCAAACAAACGATGGAGCAAAAGCGAAACCTAGCAAAGCACCAGCAGTCATTAAGCAACTGACAAAGGTAACTTTTCCAGTTCCGAACCGTTTTAATATCGTTCCGCTTGCTAAACTGGAAATAATTGTACCACCTGCTATTGTCATAAAAAGATAGCCAGCAGTCTCAAGTGGTGCTTTAAATTCCAATTGCATCACCGGCCATGCTACGCCCAACAATGAATCGGGCAACCCTAAGCTAATGAAAGCTAAGTAGATAATTACTAAAAAGAATGTAGCCATAAATGTAATCCACCTTTAAATTTTATTTTTGGAGTTCTATTTCATGTCTAATTCGTTCTATACGTCTGTTGATTAACTATCTTCTTACATTTTAGTAAAAAAGGTTCATAGAATCCATTTGCATTTACACGTTTTCGGTTTACTTTGGACACTTTAGAAATAGTGCGTCTTAGTAACCGCTAGGATTTCCGCGGGGGGGAGCGATGAGCAAGTACCGTCGCATGCGCGCCGCTTGTGATGGCTCATCTGTCTCCGAGGTACGAAGGCTAAGAGCGCCACATCGTGTGGCAACGCCTTCGTGACCAACATCCTGTTGGCCTCCGTCTGGAGTCGCCGCCTGCTGCTCCAATCCAATGAAGTTTGCTAGATAATCAGTGCGATTACCCTACAATATTAAGGCATATGCTTAACATTGAAATAGTGCACCATTAATAGGTGCATCTCATGCCAAGTAAAGGCTTTACTAGGAGATGTTTGTCGCGCTCGGAAAAGGTTTCGTCGCTTTCAAAGGGTAATATGTCACGCTCATAACCTGTTATGTCTCATTCAGCCATTTATTGGATTTTCCTTTTAGAAATGAGGATACTTATTGCCGGAGCGCGTCGGGCCGCATGAGCCGAAGGATGAGACCCACTCGGGCGCAGCACGAGTTGGCTCATGCAAGGTGCGGCAAGCGCGGAGGCATACTCCTCCCTATTTCTAAAATATATTTTGTTGGTTAACTTTAGTTAATTCGCATATGTTATTGGGAATAATTAACTAATCAACAGACGTGTTCGTTCTACTTGCTTGTTCCAGTGATCATAATTTCAAGTCCAAGACTCTGTAATCCATATAGATAATCTTGTTCCCAATTACTCATTGTAATCTCTGGTAGATGTTCTACTGGGATATATTTTGAACTCCCTATTATAATTTTTTCTAGTATTAATTTATTCACTTCATCATTACAAAAAATAATCGTATGAGGGTTAATGATGGCTACAAACGTAGCTACTAAACGGCTTATTGCATCTATCTCATGTTCTTTACGGATAAACATTTTCTGATGCTCGTCTCTATTTCCCAAGGCTTGCAGAAAGTTTCGATCATCATACTGAGGGACGAATGAAACCTCTCCAGAGAAAAAAGTACTTCCTCGCACCACATTTCCGTTTACTATAATCCCTGCACCTGGTCCATTTTGTCCGGAATACAAGTATATAAGAGATTGGTTTTCATTTTTCCTCCTATCATTGTAATATCCAAGAACTGCAGCATTCATATCGTTTTCAACTACTATAGGTATAGAAAAATGTTCTTCAAAGTATCCTTTTATATCAAAATCTTGAAAATGCTCATAACCTGGTATATAAAAGATTCGCCCATTATTAACCGCACCTGGTATACCAATTGCTATGGAGCTAATCTTCGGATATTTAGCTATTATTTCTTCCATAAACTTGGTTAATAATTTTAGACCATCCTCTATTAATACACTTGACGTTTTTCCCTGATCCTTTACTACACCCAAACAATTAAAAATTGTATAATTTGTATCAGTTCTTTCTAAAAATATAGCCAAGCCTAACATATGTTCCGGATTATATGCATAACGTTTTGGTCTTCTTCCACCACTTGAATCATCTACACCAACTAAAACAAGTTCCCCATCCAACTCCAGCTGAGTTATGAATTTACTTATTGTCGGGAAACTAATTCCTAATTTTTGGCTAATTTCAACTTTTGTTGCACTACCAAGCTCTAAAAGAGTTGAACGAATTCCGTAAAGAATCACTTTCTTCATAGATTTTGGGGTATTTATTAAGTCCTTCACATTATCCACCACCTAAAATATAAAACTTATTAAACTACTTTAATAAGTCATGATGATAATATATCAAATTAATATTTAGAAAACAACGAAAATTCAAAAATAAATATTTATAATTAATATACTTACTCAAATACTAACCCCTATTTTTGATGCGAAGCTTTTCAATTTAACTGTATATGGTTAATATGATATTAGTAATTAGAAGAATACACACACATAGAAAGAAGAGAAAGACATGAAAAGAACTCTTGTAATAAGTGATATTCACGGTCAATTAGAGAAATTTGAAAAGTTACTTGCAGAAGCAGATTATGATCCAGAAATAGACCAATTGATTTTATTAGGTGATTATGTAGATCGCGGCCCTAATTCAAATGGTGTTATTGAAAAAGCGATGAGTTTAAAAGAAGCAGGAGCTCGATTACTAAAAGGTAATCATGAAGATATGATGATAAAAGCATTAACGACTGATGTAGAGAGATCTTGGAACCACTGGGTTAAGAGATGTGGAGGGGATGAAACCTTATTTAGCTATGGTTTTTCCGAAAAAGAAATTGAAGTTAGTGAAGAAAATTTTCAAAAACCTAGATTAGAATCGGAGGAACTTAAGAAACATTTAGAGTTTATTCAAAGCCTAGAAAATTATATTGAAACAGAAGATTATATTTTTGTTCATGCTGGCGTACACCCAACAACACCTATCTCTGAGACAGATCCATATATATTAGTGTGGATTAGAGACGAGTTTCATAAGGGATACAACGGTGAAAAGACCGTTATATTTGGCCATACAGAAACAAATCTATTACACCAAGATGATGAAAATCACAATGTATATTTTGGAAGCAATCGAATCATTGGCATTGATGGAGGAGCAATATACGGGGGGCAATTGAATTGTCTTGAGTTGCCGAGTAAACAAGTATTTTCGATTAAGTAAATACGAACATCAACAATGGGGTTTAATAAAGTCTAAGAAATCGGATATAGAAAAATTTCTATATCCGATTTTGTAAATCAGTCTACTGTTGTAACTTCTATTGCAATTGTGTGAGATCCTATTGTAAGTTCTGTTCCCTCTAGAGTATTGTTTGTAATCAGTAAATTACGCATTAACAAGTTTTGTTGGAGCATATGCTTAAACTTTTCAATAACTAGTTGAAATTTTTCATCTGTATTTACAGCAATATCAACACGCATATCGATTGGTAGCATCAATTGTTTTCTATATGCTTGTATTGCTCGTATTAATTCACGAACCAGTCCTTCTTGGATCAGTTCTTCTGTTAAAGAAATATCTAAAGTAACTGTATATTCACCATTTGTTGCTGAAGCATATCCTTCTTTCGCAATGTTTTCAAGCAGCACATCTTCTAACATTACCATATTATTTTCATGTTCCATAAAGCCCTCTTGTACAAACTTTATTACTTTTTTGTCTTCTATTGACTGAAGCCAAGCATTAATTGCATTCGACTGCTTTCCAAACTTCGCACCCGATTTTTTGAAATCGAGTTTTAGCTTTGTAGTTACAAACTTACCTTCATTTTCCGTTTGCTCAAATACCTTCACATTTAACTCATCTTTAATGATATCTTCGTATAATTTCCAGTTTATATCCTTTTTAGAACTCATAAATGAAAGACTTCCTAAAGGTTGTTTTACCTTCAAGGAAGTAGTATTTCGAATACTTCTTCCTAACTCTACTACTTGCAGAACTGCATCCATTTCTTTTTCCAGTTTCTCATTCATAAGTCGTTCATCTGCTTCTGGAAAATCCGATAAATGAACACTTTCCCCTGTTAAATTCATAAACACATCTTCTGCAAGAAATGGAGTTAATGGTGCTAACAATTGACTAGTTTTTGTTAATACTTCATAAAGCGTTTCATATGCAGCAGCCTTTTCTGGGTTCATATCACTAGACCAAAATCGTTCTCTTGAACGTCTTACATACCAATTGCTTACTTGCTCTAGTAACTTTGCAATTTCTCTTGCAGCGTTTGTGAAATGATAATCCTCTAAGTTTGTTCGAACGATATTAATCGTGCTATGCAAACGAGATAAAATCCAAACGTCCAATTTATTTTTCTCTACTTCGTACACAGCTTTAGGATTGTAGTTATCTAAATGAGCGTATAACGAATAAAAACTATGCACATTGTCTAGTGTATCAACTAGTTTTGACTTTGCTTCTTGTACGATTCGTTCCGAGAACCTTTTTGTATTCCAAGGTGCGCTGTCTACTAATAATGCCCATCTTAGTGCATCTGCTCCATACTTTTGAATTAACTCTACAGGGTCTAGAGCATTGCCCTTACTCTTAGACATTTTTTGTCCCTTTTCATCCAAAATATGACCCGTCGATAGTACACGTTTGTACGGAGCTTTACCGGTAAATAAAGTGGATACAGCTAGTAAGCTATAAAACCATCCGCGTGTTTGATCAATTCCTTCGATGACTATATCAGCTGGGAATTGTTTTTCAAAAAGCTCTTTATTCTTAAATGGATAATGATATTGTGCAAAAGGCATAGAGCCGCTATCGAACCAAACATCAATTACTTCAGGAGTTCTTTTCATAGTCCCTCCACAACATGAACAGTGAAGCTTTACATGATCTACGTAAGGCTTATGCAATTCAACGTCATCTAAAGGATGAATAGAATGCTTTTTTAGCTCTTCGATACTTTTCGGTGCATATTCATGATTACATTCTTCGCATTCCCAAACATTGAGCGGTGTGCCCCAATAGCGTTTACGACTAATATTCCAGTCCACCATTTGTTCTAAAAAGTTTCCGAATCGGCCTTGTTTGATATGTTCGGGATACCAGGTAACTGTATCATTATTTTGTATAAATTGTTCTTTTAATGCTGTTGTTTGGATGAACCAGCTTTCATTTGCATAATACAATAGAGGTGAATCACAACGCCAACAATGAGGGTAACTATGTTCGTACTTTTCTTTACTGTAAAGTAAACCCTTCTCCGCAAGATAGCGAACAATATCTACATCACAATCTTTCACAAATCGACCTTCAAAACCAATAACTTCCGAAGTATACTTTCCTTTTTCATCTACAACATTTACGAAGGATAACCCATTTTCCTTCACCACTTTGTAGTCATCTTCACCGTAAGCAGGAGCTATATGGACAATCCCTGTTCCACTTTCTGCAGATACATAATCCGCAGTGACCACTTGATGTCCGATTTCCACATTTACAAAATCAAATAATGGCGTATATGGAATGTCTTTTAAATCTGCACCTAGATGTTCAGAAAGTATTTCATAGTTATCCTTTAATACAGAGCTTACTAAAGCTTTCGCAACAATAAAAATATCTTGCCCTTGTTTTGCGCGAACATATTCCAACGCAGGATTAACTGCTAGTGCAACATTTGCTGGTAAAGTCCAAGGGGTTGTCGTCCATCCAAGAAAGTACTCATTTTCACGATCTTTTATTTTAAATTTAGCCGTAGCAGATAAATCCTTTACGTTTTTATATCCTTGTGACACTTCATGTGAGCTAAGAGAAGTTTGACAACTAGGACAATAAGGGGATACTCTGTGACCTTTTCGTAGTAACCCTTTTTCATGAATTGTGCCAAGTATATTCCATTCACTTTCAATATAATCATTACTTAAAGTTAAATAAGGATCATCCATTTCAACCCAGTAACCTAGCTGTTCTGTAAACTCTCGCCACTGTTTTTCATATACAAAAACACTTTCTTTACATTTTTCAATAAAAGCTTCTACACCATATTTTTCAATATCACTTTTTCCTGAGATACCTAATTGCTTTTCTACTCCAAGCTCCACTGGTAATCCATGCGTATCCCAACCTGCCTTTCGTATTACTTGATGTCCAGTCATAGTTTTATATCGTGCAACTACATCTTTGATCGTCCTACCTAGTGCGTGACCAACATGCGGCAATCCATTTGCAGTAGGTGGTCCTTCATAAAATACAAATGAAGGGAAATCTTCTCTATCGTCTATGGACTTTTTAAAAATATTATCTTTCTCCCATTGCGCTCGAATCCGCTCTTCTCGCTCGATTACCGATTCTTTTTCGTTTGCTTTGACCATTTGATATCACTCCTATTTTTATTAATAAAACATACAAAAAAACCCGTCCCTGGAAAAGGGACGGGTTTAACCGTGATACCACCCTAATTCTATTGCAAGCATTCGCTCCTCCACAATAGCACTTAGCCACGTACAATCATACGTGTTCCTTTTAACGGTAGACACCCGGTCTCACTTACTCAATTTCAGCTCGACTTCTCAGAGAGGATTTTCATAAATGAACTGAACACCGGCTTTCAGCATCTGCCGGCTCTCTTTGGAACAGTTTCACTTACTACTTTTTCTCATCAACGAATTTGTATGGTTTTATTATGGATGAATTTAACATAAGTCTAACTGATTTGTCAAATTATTAAACGCGTTTAAAGCTACATTCTATACCATAATTTTCTACATTCTTTTTTGATTGGTTTTACCAGTCTTACTTTTTATTTTTCAATCCAACTCTATTATGATTACTACGAGGCCCAACCTTTTTCTAAAAAGTGTTTCAATTGGTTTATTTTATTTTGTTCATTTTTATTTTTTAAACAATTGAGCAGGGTGATAGTTGAATAAGAATACGGGATTACTTAATTGACTTACTAATCCCTTTATCATTTATAATCCCTAGGTTATCAAAAGGCCAAAAAACCATTTTTGCAGTACCTAATATTTTATCCTTTGAAACAAATCCAATACTTGGGTCTCGGCTATCTTTGCTATAAAGACGATTATCTCCCATTACAAAAAAGTAACCATCTGGTACAACTTTTTCATCTAGGAACTTCTCTAACGAAAAATCTGTAGTAAGCGTATCATTATCTTTCAACTCTTTTTTATACTCCTCTAGATATGGTTCCTCGTATCTCTTATTATTAATAAAAAGCTCATCGTTTTGATAGGCGATGTGATCACCAGGAATACCAATAATACGTTTAATATAATTAGTGTCTTCTTTTGCTTCAAAAACAATTACATCAAATCGCTTATACTCCGTTAATCTTGGTCCAATTTTATTAACAACTACCATATCACCATCTTCAAATGTGGGCATCATAGAAGCTCCATCCACCACAATTGGCGTTAATATGAACAACCGAATTCCCCAAGAAAATAAAATAGCAATTCCAATTGCCTTAACCCATTCCAATAATTCATTTTTTTCTTTCGTTTTTACCAAGTTCAACACCTCATTCTCTTTTTATCATCTGTCCATTACTTTAATACTCTCGATATTAACTATTTCGACATCTTTTTTAATTATTCCTTCTTCTTGATATAACCTACCCCATTGCCCACTTGTTGCAGAGCTCTAATATTTTTTTGAAAAGACTAAAAGATACTAATACATGGTTGGAAAATTTTTTTAATCATCTCCTTACTCTTTAAAAATCCTTGAATATACAATTCTAACTCTTGTTGTTTTAATTTAATTCGTTCAGTATGAGAGAAATGAAAAAAACTTTCCTCTTTCCAGTTGCCAAGACGGGCAACAAAAGTAGTTATCGAATAACATCTTATATATACATCTGAATGATTAAAATAATGATAATATAGAAATGGTTAAGCATCTATGTACATTAGTCATTTATTTAAATAAGAAAAAGGAGTTACCTTTCTTAAAGTTACGCATCTGTTTGATTAATAATTATTGATACCTTCCTTTGGATTCGGGAAGTTCTATATATTCTTCCTTACTTCTAATTATACTAAATACGTAATTACGCAACTCAATTAGTTGCTTTGCATCGTTGGTAGGTTCACAGTACGCCCCTGAAACTGTATGAGATATAGTTTCTCCGTTGATGGTTATTTTCCATTCATCTTCTTCGTGTGGTTCTTGTATACAATTGGTTCCATCTATAGGTTCAGGTATAATTTTTTTCGTTTCTATTATATTAAGTTCTTTCATTTTCTCATAAATCTCATTCATTTCTTCATCCGTAAAAGTTACAGCTGCCGTTGTGATTCCATCTGTTATTAGATCCTTGGTCACTGTGCCTTCGAATGTGTTGATTTCATTCTTTTTTCCCATACCAAACTGAATAGAAAACCCAAAATCATTAGGCATATCTTCTGGCATAGTTTGAACAGTAGACTCGTTTGAGCGAATAAAGTCAACTTCATTTGAATCTTTAATTGGTTGGTGACAAGCATTCAAAACAAAAGCGAATAAAATAAAAAATAATAATCTTTTCAACAATTATCCCCCTTTTAAATTGAAATGAAATATATCATTTTTTAGTTTTACCTTATTTAAAAGATACTGCACCTTTAGTTTAATCAATTCAACAAAAATGGCGTTAATTCCTTCCATAATCAACGTTCATATTTTTTTCATCAGTTTCCTCAAAACTCTTTTATTCAGGCTAAACTCTTTCGAAAATAGCTTTATCTTCATCTTCGTTCAATTTTCAATCCTTTTTGAGTATAACCTTCTTTTCTTAACCTGATGGGAAAATATTAAATAGCCGAAACCAAGTTATATAAGGGTTTTGGCGATTTTAAGTACAGCTGGTTATTTACTTATGAGATCACTTGCGTAGAAAAGATTAAAAACAACAGATATCTATTTAGATGAGAGTGAATGTATTGATAGTTCTAAACCATGCATCAAAGAAAAGGGACACCAGAAAAATGGTGATCTGGAGTAAATAAACAAACTTCATATAATGCTTTCGAAACCAATTATTCTTTATAAAAGGGGTCCATTCTACCAAATCCATACTTATTTGAGGTAAGTGTCGAAGCCATATTATCATAAGCGTCCACTCCCTCCTTCAATTAAGCAAACATCCATTAAATCAACAGACCTTATTAACATAGAGCTCTACAATTAACATCTAGAAAAAAATAATCTGAATTTTTAAGCATCGGTTACTAAATAAGCAAATAACCATTGTCCATCTTGTTCCATAAAACCAAAATACATGGTATTATATCCCTCAGAAAATAATCTGCAAAGCCTATAGTCAACATCTATTCTTCTGGACAATGCAGTTCTAAATTCTCTAATTTTATCGCAGTAAATCCTACTTCTTCATCATTAACAAATAATTTAATAGCACCTATAGGAGTTAATAACATTTATATCACCCACTTATTTAATATTTTCCTTGTACAACCTAACTGTCTACATTTAAGGATAATGTTACCGTTAGCCCTCCAACTCTCGCTACGTGTATGTAGCTAGTTCTTTCTCGACGACAATCCCAACCGATATATCATAGGAACTAGGCTCGGCTTCACAAACACCATGTTACTTGAAGAAAGATTGTTTTATTTCAATATATCTTTTAGAGTAAATCAATTCCCCAACAATGATTTATTAAGTAATTATATCGAGAATCATATTTGATAAAGTTTCACTCTCTAAGTGACTAAATGCTTTTGGGTCAGCAGTTATAATAATGGAAATCCTTTCCTTATAATATAAGAGAATTTATTGACCTCCTGAACCTAAAGTACGATCAACTTCATAATCTTTAACCGTTTTTATCTACCATCCAAATCCATAATCACCGTAACTTAAATTTGTTGGGATTCCATTTGTGGTAGACACATTTATCCAATGCTTAGAAATAATTTCATTTTTATTTTCCAAACCATTATTAACAAGTATTTGAGATATTTTTATTAAACTTTCAAAACAGATCTTTAAGCCCATACTGCCGACAGTTACACCTTGAGGGTCACTTCCCCATTCAACATCTACTATTTCAAGTGGTGAAAAGAGGTTTGTCTGAGCAAAATTGGACAACGTTAAACCTGTTGACTTACTAATAATTGCAGATAGGAGGTGATAATCAACTCCTTTATATCTAAATGTACCTCTTCCTGCCAATGAAAGGCTTAAGGTGTCTCTTACCTAATCATCACTTTATAGAACCAGTACATATAAATTTTTGTCATCTACATCGAAACCCGAACTCATTGTTAGTAAATCTCTTATAGATATATGACTAAGAGCACCAGGTAGGAAGTAATCGGAGTTTCAAGAGACTTTATAAATTCTTTTTTTAAAGGAATCCCAATTAAGAGTGAAACGATGCTCTTTGTCATTGAGCGAATATTTATTAAGTGAGAACTTATCTTCTCTTAAGAACTAAATATTTCTCTATTTAATATTGACACCTATAAATTATGAATTGATTTATTCTGTTCATATAATCTTAGAATTTCTTTAACCATAAAAACTCATTCCCCTTATATTCGTTTACATTACGATCGCAAGATATTGAAAATGTTTCGTATAATATTTCTCTACAATAGGCAAAAATTCCTCCTTCCGCTAACTGTTGCCGTCAGATCCATAAGTTTTTCTATTTCTATTCATTTTGTAATTAACTGAATAAGTAATATTTGTGGTTTTACCCTTCTGAAAGAAACATCTCATTTTTACTAGTTTAGAAGTTCTTTTAAATCTATTCTATCGAGTATTTAATATATTTATTCCAATAAACCTCCTTAACCAAACCGTGCAACAAAATATTCCTCTATATTATGCGAACTATAAATTGCTTGTATTTGTTGCGTTTCTATCGTCATAACTTACCCTTTGAGTTGATATAAGATTCGACATAACTTGTATTTACCTCTATCATATTCGATCTATTAACAAAATCGAGTAGAAGGGAAAGTTAATAACTTTCCGCCCCTCTCACACCACCGTACGTACGGTTCCGTATACGGCGGTTCAATTTATATTTCAGTGTGTACTTTTAGATAGTGGTCTAAGGCAAAGGGGATTCCCCTCTGCCTTAGTCGCTTGTTAGACAAGGCTCTGTGTACGACCTTCGATAACCCAATGAATCGGTAACCTTTTCTACAGTAGGTTAAACCTTTGGCTTCTTCCTTTGGTATGCCAAGTTGAACGAGAGACTTTATTCTCTTTTTATTGTTCTTCCACTGCTTCCAAATAATTATCCGAATTCTAGAACGGAGCTTTGCGTCTATTGTCCCAAGGATTTTCTTCATGTTGGCTATCTTGAAATAGTTGGTCCAACCGAAAATGACTTGTTTCAGCTTGATGATTCTGTCATCAAGTGAGATGCCCCAGTTTCTTTTTGTTAGCTGGCGCAGTTTCCTTTGAAATTTCTGAATCGACATTCCATGTGGTCTTGGTTGAAACCTCTGCTTAGTAGAATCATAATAGAAACCGAATCCTAGAAATTTTGTTTCACTAGGTCGTGAGATTCTACTTTTTCCCGTATTCACTTTCAATCCCAATTTGTTCTCGATAAATTCTGTAATGGAAGAAAGTACTCTGTTTGCTGCTTTCTCACTTTTGACGAAAATAAGGCTATCATCTGCGTATCTTACGAAACGCAGTCCTCTTGCCTCCAGTTCCTTGTCCAGTTCATTCAACATAATATTGCTTAAAAGTGGACTAAGGTTGCCACCTTGCGGTGTTCCTACTGGTGTAGCTTCATACTTTCCATTGACCATCACACCACTTATAAGGTATTTCCGTATGAGGGAAATTACATCTCCATCTTTAATCGTATGGGAGATGATTCTCATCAGCTTGTCGTGATGAACTGTATCAAAGAATCGCTCTAAGTCAATATCTACTAACCATTCATGTCCGTCATTTATATATTCCAAAGCCTGGATAATTGCCATTTCGCAGCTTCTTCTTGGTCGGAAACCATAGCTGTATTCGCTGAATTGTTTTTCGAATATGGGGCCGAGTATTTGGCTAATCGCTTGTTGTACCACTCTGTCGACAACTGTTGGAATACCTAGTTTACGCATATTTCCATTTTCTTTTGGAATCTCGACTCGTAATGCCGGCGTTGGCTGGTATTTCCTTTTCCGAATTTGATCCCGCAGTTCATCCTTATGTTCCCTTAGGTGTACCTTCAAATCTTCCACAGTCACTCCGTCTATTCCACTCGTGCCTTTATTACGGTACACTCGCTTATAGGCTTGATTCATATTTTGATTGTTTAGGATTTCTTCTAAAAGCTCCACACTCGTTTCTTCCTTTCCTTTCACGTGACGATAAGACACTTCTCTTTTGAGTATCCTCTGAGATACGCTCATACTTTCCTCATTAACACATTCAGAAGTTTATCTTTCGTGCAATCATGGTGTAGAAACACTATAAATTGTTCAGCCCTTCATGATTTTCATCATTACTATGGCTTCGGCTGACTTCTCACGATAAACCTTTTCCGACCAGCTTTCTTTATAGGGGACTCCTCAGCTGTCCGTGAGACCTCCCAGGGTAAGACAACTATCTTTCCTCTTTTACTCACCTGATTTACTTTATAGGGTTACGCACATCTTTTGGACTTTGACTTGTTTAGGAGCCTTATCCACCTATAAAGCCTTGGTATCAGATTTCTGTTCGTTGAGCCAAGATTTTGATACACGCTTCCTTCAGCCCTTACCTCGCGATAAGTACCTTGCGCTTCTCTAGTGGTTAGTTGATGTGTACCCCCACAGTGGACTTTCACCACCTAGATAGTCGCCATGCCTGGCGCACTAAAAAAAGCTGACCACAGTATGATCAGCTTTAAAGTAATTTCGTTATTGCCTTGCGGTTCATTTGTATTTATATTAAAAGCTTTCAACGTAAAAAAAAGAAAATAACAAATATAGATATGTTTCTAAGTGATTAGCCTTTCCAGGTTCTCTAGAAACTCATAACATATAAAGACTTTTCCTTTTCAATAAAAAGTCACTAATGAACATTCTTTCTATATTAAGAGGCACAAAAATAAATATAAAAGGAGTGATAAATATGTATGATAATCAAAGAGATATTGAAGTAATTGTCAATCCAGTTATTAACAATGTAGATACTCAGTTACAAGCTCAGTTGCAAGCTCAATTTGAAGCTCAAGCTCAGTTACAAGCCCAGTTGCAAGCTCAATTTGAAGCTCAAACTCAATTCCAAGCTCAGTTCATAGCCCAGTTACAAAAAATTATTGTCCTACTAAGCTAGCTGTCAATAATGACTGAATTAACTGAAATCAATTAATTTGTAGGAGGTGATTTAAAATGGAACAAGCTAATGATTGGAATCATAAAAAAAATGATGCACCTAAAATTAAAGTTCATGTAAACCCACGCATTACGAACCGTGATACACAAGCACAGGCTCAAGCTGAAGCTCAAGTTCAGTTACAAGCTCAGTTGCAAGTGCAACTTGAAGCTCAAGCTCAGTTACAAGCGCAATTTGAAACTCAGGTACAAGCACAATTGAAAAAAATATTCGTCTTACTAAATACAAAAAGAAGATAAGTTTGCCAATCTTTATATAGTTTGATCGTTCATTATCGATAAGAAATGAATGGCCGTTTAGGAAATCCAAAGGCACTGAAAAACTTACGTTTTTAAAAGTGGTGTTGGTTTTTCAAACAAAAATAGGCAACTTTTTTCGATTTTGAAAAAGAAGTTTCCTATTTTTGTTGATCTTTTCTATTCTTTTTTTCTAACAATGTGAGTATTCGCTTGAGATTGACCTCAAATGTCGCTGTGGCTCCATGTATTTCCATGCTAAATAGACTCGCAGAAGATGCCTATCATACCCATTTCCATGTTTTAATTCGCTATTCTTCGCTTCAATTTTATAGCGTAATTTGACATTTTTTTAAATTCAGATGTCTGTTGAAATGTCTATTGTTCGGTGTGTTCAGTTGATTTAATCGTCACAGAGTATGTTTTACTTTTTGCACCTTCTTAATATCATCCCTTCCCATAGGTCAGACTTTACACTTTTCGATATCAAAATAATACGTCTAGCTTTGATTTTGTTCGCTCCTTTTTTTTACCAGTGAGAGCATTTCAGGTAGCGAGGAGACTTGCTTTACAAACAAACTTATCTGCATCTTTATTAAACTCAAACTTATCTTTTTTTTTCGTGGACCTTGTGAAAGAATTGGGTTTAACTTTGGGACTGTCCTCATTTCGTTTTCCTTTGTGCACTCAATATTTCTCTTTTCAGAGTAAGCAACGTCCCAATTACCCTATCATTTCCGATGCCTGGCCGCGTGCTTTTTTTAAACGTTTTTTACATATATTTCCTATATTTTTTATTCTATTGTCACTATCGCAGCGGTAATATGGGCGATTTCCGGTTAATTTTTCTGACTATTATAATTTTTTCACAGTATGGTACCTTATCTTTTACTTCGTTATAAGTGGTTTACGGCGGGAATTTTTCTTTCATGATTTCTTCATATTGATAAACGGTTTTTCGAACATTTTTGGTTTTCTCTTGTAAAAATTCTTTCGGTCATTTTTAATTTTAACGTGCTTTTTTATGCTTGGCATCCACAATATTGGTTTTACTTTGGATGATTTTCTTTTCAAGTGCTGTTTCTATTGTTTTCCCAGTAAGCAAGTCTAATAAGCAAAGGGGCACTATTACTCCATTGGCACCATTCTTCAGTATAAGGAGAGTAATATTACTCGCAGGGTAATAATCGGGGTAGGGAAATTAATGAATTTCATGGAGATAAGGAATCAGATGTATGCCCACTGCATTTGGTGGTTCCAACACTTGATCAGCTGAGACAAAACTGAGGCAGAGAACAGTGGAGAAACTAAAATAACCTTACATATACCAAACTATGAAAATAACAAATTTGTAGATAAGGTAATTGTTTAACCCCGAACCCAACTACCATTTTCATCAGATATATACTTTCTTAAATAGAGTTCAGCTTACTCCTTTTGCATTGTCAAACCTGTTATTACAATTACCTATATTTGATATGAAAGGATTTTTCTCGCAAAAATATTTTATGGTAAGATGTATAGGTCGTGTATCTACTATTTGACACATATACAATCATCTAAGAAAAGAGGTATTTATGCACTCCACAAAGTTATCCAAGCGACATTGGTTGCTCATCTTAACACTTACTTTATTAACATTTGTTCTTGGGACAAGCGAATTTGTTATTGTCGGAATCTTAACCGATATTTCCTCGAGCCTTCAAATGACAAATGCAAAAGCTGGCACACTTGTTTCTGCGTTTGCAATTACATTTGCCATCTCCACTCCACTAGTAATGTCAGCTACAAGTCATTTTCCGAAACGTAAATGGATGTTATTTTTGATAGGTTCTTTCATCGTCCTGAATGCATTGTGTATAATCTCGACAAGTTACATCACGCTCCTTGCACTTCGGATTATGACAGCGATTGTAACAGGAGTATTAATCTCTCTAGCCATGATTGTTGCAAGCGAAACCATGCCGATTAAAAAACGCGGTCTCGCTATATCATTCGTTTTCGGTGGTTTTACACTTGCAAATGTCGTTGGAGTGCCAATTGGAGTTGTCATTGCCAATTCGTACGGCTGGAATGCCACTTTTATATTAACTACTCTCCTAGGAGGATTGGCGTTTTTGGCATCCTTTTTCGTCTTGCCTAATAGACTCAGCCAAATACGCAGTTCGATACGGGATCAGTTCTCTTTAATGACCAATCCAAGAATTTTAATGGCTTTTTTCATTCCAGCTCTCGGATTTGGCGCTACTTATACAGTCTTTACGTACCTTGTTCCTATTTTGAAGGGAATGGAAGTACCAAATCATTCAATTAGTTTAATCTTATTTGGTTACGGATTTATCTCGATTTTCAGCAACATCCTCGCTGGTAAAATTGCTAGCCACAATGCAATCGGTCGCCTTCGATTTGTTTTTCTCATGCAGGCAGTTGTTCTGACAAGTATATTTTGGACTTCAAATCATTTTATTTTAGGACTGGTAAACATTGGCTTGATGTCGTTAATGGCCATCCTTTTAACAACATCTACTCAGCTTTATTTGATAGACCTTGCGGGAATTTATCAGCCAAAAGCAACAGGTCTCGCTGCTTCACTTATGCCAGTGGCAAGCAATGTAGGTATCGCTTTTGGTTCTGCATTAGGCGGAATTGTATATCATCAAGGGAATTTAATGAATGTAGCATTGGTCGGTGGGATAGTTGCAGTCGGTGCAAGTATGCTAACTTTCTTAAGTCATCGTTTAGATCAAAAACAAAAGAAATCAGCATAAAAGGTTAGCAATAAACCCTTCTTGAGCTTCCAATGGTAGCTCAAGAAGAACCAAAATCTTTTCAAGTCATAATTAATGATATGACAGTAATCCCTTTATAAAAATTTTTAAAAAAGAAGTATCAAAGACGTTTAGTTGTTCTTTGATACTTCTTTAACAAATACTACTTTGCTTGGGTACCTACTTTTTAATAAATAGAATCCCTGCTTTCTATAAATTACGCTTCATCAATAAGCCTTTCGTCACCCCTCTTGTTGTTCTATCTTCAGTTTTAATGTAGGAATTCACAATCATAATAAAACTGTTTTATACTAACTACTCTATTTTTACTTAACATTTCAAAAAGTATGGAAGAACGAGAACTTCTTAGCTTTGGATGGGTTATCATCTAATTTTATCTCTTTCAAGGACATTTCTTTAAGTAAAATTAAAAATATTAATATTTAGATTATATTAATATTTTGTAATATTATTGCGGAGCTAGTGAAACTTATCAAATTAGTCCAAGTACATTCATATTTTTGACATAACATATTTTTAAGGATGTATTCAAGTAATCCTTAATCTTAATATAGGAGGTGAAAATATATGAGTGAAGGTTCATATGAAGGAAACTATAGCGGTGGCAGTAGTAACATGGGTTCAAGCTTTGCATTGATTGTCGTATTGTTTATTCTCCTTATCATCGTAGGCGCTTCTTTTATGAGTAGTTACTAATCTCTACCTGGTGAATAATATTTGATATTTTCCACTTCATTAAGTATTACAACATGAATAATAATAAAGGGCAGGTTCAAGCAATCTGCCCTTTATTATGGAGAATTTGCTTAGAGAAAGATATGAAAATTATTGCCGCCTCATTAGTTCTGCAGACTTAGGCTGTAACATAACTCCTAGCAAAGAACCCATCATTCCACCCAGAATACCTCCAACATTTCTATCTAATGCAGCCATAAGTGAGACGGGTTTCCATTTAAATACCCCACTACCATTCCTATTAATACAGGTACTATTGTAGGCATGGTTAAATTTTTATTTTGAATAAAGGTTCCAAGTATAGTCCCTATAGAAACACTCACCATCATGGAGTTTGACATAGATATCATCATTCCATCCATGTTGGAATTCCGATTTTCATTCGAGAATGTATAATGTACAACTTAACATAATAGAAAAATTAATGTACAACTTATCAATAGTATCATCTTATTTCCTCACTTCGTCTCTGAAATTATTTCATCAAGTTTAATTTCAAACAATATCTATTATAGGTATTAATAGGTATTGTAAAAATAGTTTAACAGCATGATACCACTTTTCAGCAGTTTTCCAATCTCGACAGATGATTTTAAAGTCATCAGTCTACCTAACTATGTAGCCTTCTTTTAAGTGAGTGCGCTTCTTTGCAAGAAGTTAACCTTCCCTAGTTTTAAAGTTTTTATGGAGGGGGAATAGTTCCTATTGATTCGTTACCCATTGGTCCAATACAATACTAGACAATAATGGCGAAAGTAGGCCACCTTGGGTAACCCTTTTATTGGGATACTTTCTCCATCCACTTCGGCTTTTAGATTTTTGATATACAGGATAGAACTTGTCTATCCTGAATACCTAAATTCCATAACTGCTTAATAAGTAAGATATGATTGATATTATCAAAGAATCCTTTTATATCAACGTCTACAACGTAATGCTGTTTCGACTGATTAACTAGAAATTGAATTCTTGCCATCGCATGATGATTAGACCGTAAAAGTCTAAATCTGTAGTTGTGATAATAAAAATGAGCCTCCGAAGTCGGTTCTAACTCTTGTTAAAACCACTGTTGTATGATTCTATCCAGAATGCATGGAATACCTAGTGGACGCATCTTACCATTATCTTTTTCGATTAGTTTACGTCTAACTTTCTTTGGGCAATAATTTTTTAGCCTACTTTGTATTTCTTCTACTAATTCGTTCTCCGATCGTTCCTCTATGTCTACAATAGGATTACCATCTGTTCCGGGGGTCTTCGACCCTTTATTTGACTTGATTGTTCGATACGCTAATAAAATATTGTTCCTCGACGTGATGATGTCATTTAGAGAATGGAATGATTCTTTATTTTTGGCTCGTTGATATAAGTCTGTAAAGGTGTCTGTCATCCCGTAATAATCCCAATATCGTAGAGCTTGCACTGTGGCATCATTCCTCTTGAAGTGATGTTCCCCCGTTCTTACCCGACCGGTGCAATGCACAGTTGAAAAATAATTACTACTATCGCTAGACTTGGGGCTGTTCCTCCACCTCCATTACAGAGATTTCACTGGTCGTACCCCTACCCTCATAAGGACAAATGCATTTCGTCATACCGCTTATAGCAACCGTTTCGGGTGAAAGCCCTTGAGTCAACGTTCCTTACTTTCCAAGTCCCTTACAATTTAGTTATATTTTTTTCTAAACTTAGGTGCTTCCTATGAGCTGGATACCGCCGTTGTTCGGTATAACGTGTTTCGTTGAAGCAATTTTTACTCTACGTCACTCACCCCATCGTTTGATGGTACACAAGTTTCTTTATGTTCCAACTTTAGACCCGTACCTCCGGAAGTTCGTCTGTTCTTTTCCACAAGAAAATTCTCACCATATTTAGTTCTTCAGCCATCCGGCATATCCATTGGCACACCTTTTCCTTGAGGAGTGGCTTCAGAACCCATAATCTGTCCATTATGACGCATGCAGGAATCTTAATGGAATAGTTTCAAAATACATGGTTTTATCATTTCTATCCTCGGTTATAAAGTTAGGATTACCGGAGAAATCCCTTGTTTTTTCATACATTAGTGCTTATAACAAAACTTGTTGCGCTGCCTCGTTAGCTTAAGTGTAACATTTCACAATGGATTTCTGTGATCTACCTGATGTTTTGGTTAAAAAAAATAGACCATCGAAATGGTCTTGTTTAACTAAATCACCCGATAGTTTAAGAAGAAATCTTTAAAGTTAGAGAACTAAATCATTTAAAGTCCCATTCAATATTTATCTGATTTTCTCCGCCAACTCTAAAATAATTCCCTCTGGACCACGAACGTAGCATAACTTATAACTTTCTTCATATTGCTGTATCTCACTAAAGATTTCCGTGCCATTCTTTTTTAATCTTGCAACAATAGCTTCAATATCTTCAACAGCAAAGCAAATATGTCGTATACCCAGCGTATTTGCAAAAGGTTGTTGAATATCTTTTTCATCTGACGGCGTATAAAATTTAACTAGCTCTATCCATACCTCACCATCTGGCATCCCCAATCCTACACATGCCGTTTTAACATTATTAAGCCCAACTATTCTGTCCAACTGTTCTCCATCCAATTCCCATTCCGCTTGCACTTGAAGTCCTAAATCAAGAAAAAAAGCTTTAGCCTCTGAAAGATTATTTACGTTTATACTCACATGATCTATTCTATTGATTTTCATATCTCATACCTCCTATGTTTGTATTATTTTCAATACCTGTATTAGTGTAAGGGGTTGTTTGAAATTCTAATTCGCTTAAACAGAAAATATCCTTCTTCAACTAAACTGCGACGTTAGTTTAAGTGTAACATTTCACAAAGGATTTCTGAGACTTACTTGATGTTTTGTATAAATAACAAGACCATCGAGATGATGGTCTTGTTATGCTAAAGCACCAGTTAGTTGAATAATCACTCCTTGGTACCCTCTAAGCAATCACTCTCTAACGGAAGTCAAATCAAATTCATATTTGCCAAAAACATCTTCATACCCTTTTACCCTAAATAAAAGTTTCTCCTTATTATCAGTTCCGGTTATTTCTAAAATAACAACAATCTTACTTGGTTTATAAGACGGTAAATAAGCTAGACTCTCAACTTCTGCCTCAGTTTTGTTAATTGGATAATGTAAGTATAAACTTCTATCATTACCTGTGTCTTTTATTTTATGACTATAACGACTAGTGGTTTCACCGGGTTCTAATTGATTGATAGTACCTAAATCCTGATATACTTGATTACCATCAAACGAAAAATAGAAGTTTAAATCCGTTATTACTTGTTTACTTGAATTATAAACTTCAATTGTCACACCATTATCGTATTTTAAAAACTCTCCTTGCTTAGCCCATCTCAATGAGTTGGAAAATCCGAAAAAAATCAAAAAAAAAAGAAACCATGCCGATTATTATGTATTTCAGTATTTTTTTCACTTTTTTCTCTCCCTTTCTACAACTAAACTGCGGGATTAGTTTAAGTGTAAACCTTCACAATCTAATACATATATTAACATAAATATCCAATTACGAGACACTTATTATAAAAAACATTATATGTAAGGCAGATGTCATCATAATTTTACGGTATCTCTTTTGTTATGCAGTTTATTAGATTTTAAGCATTTTTTTATTTTCATGGGAGTTCAAGAAGTTCAAAAAAAAGAGGATTAATCTCTGCCAAAATCAACGCAGGTGATTCTTCAAAACCCATTCGTTTAGGTTCAACACCATCTAAAACAACTTTTCTTCCTTTATTCTTTCATCTTTGATCGATATTCTGGTGTTTTTGCGTTAATCCTTATTTCCTTAACCTTAGGAAATAATAAAAACAGCCGAACCCCCGTCATATGAGGATTTTGGCCGTTTTAAGTAGAGTTGATTATTTGCGTTAATTCAAAATTTAGAGAAAGTATCTGCAAAAAAAATCATGCCATTCATATTTGGAAGCCGGAGTTATTTGGTGAATATATTTAAACGTATTTCTATAGTTTTAAATAAAGATGATATAAAAGACGTTATCGCTTTTAAGAGCAGTAACGTCTTAACTAATGTAATAAAAATCCGAACTTTTCAACAAAATTAAAACGGTTGGAAAACTCCTCTCCCTTCCACTCATGCGAAGTTTCTCCATATTTTCTTTTTAGAACTTACGTTACATTCGGGAAAATTACGATTTCGTGATAAGTAATAGGCTTACTATTTTTAATTCACCTACATTATGAAAAAATATTAATCCCTCAATTCATAAAAACGTCTGTTTCAATAAAATTTCTTTCGTAATATTTTTTAATTACCGCATCAGTATTATCAAGTCCTGCAAGTTGCGTAATACTGAATTTATCTGTTTCACTTTTAATTAGATCGTTGATATAAGTATCTTTTGAAATTTGGGAAATTAGACTCCCAGGCTTTGTTTTGGTTCGAACGATACTTAATCATTGTTTGAATATGTGTATAAAGAATTTCAGAAATAGGAAGTGTTCTATTTAATTTTGAGTTGACCATCATAGTCGGAGTAACATCTTTTATAAACACGTTTTCCTTGTTTAAGTAAAATAAATCATCCATTTCTATCCTACCCTCTTTTGTGATTTTCATTTATATTTGGCAGAGAACAAGATTCTGGAACATTTTAGTTGTCTATAATGTTAATATTGTATCGTTCGAGCCACGTGTTAATTTGAGAGATATGAGCGATAAGTTGTGGGCCAGTCATAAGCTGGCCAAACCAAGGATTTTTGAACGAAGAGCCATCTGAATCGATGATATCTTGAACTTTTTGCTTTGACATGATTTCTAATATTGGGGATGATTGGTTGTCGAGGATGTTTTTTAACTTCGTCTTTACTAGTTTCAAATATTCGGGATGATGGGTTTTCGGATATGGGCTCTTTTTACGATAAAGAACATCATTCGGAAGAACTCCTTCTAACGCCTTTCGCAATATTCCCTTCTCTCGACCATTTAGCATTTTCATCTCCCAAGGGATGTTCCATGCATATTCAACAAGCCGATGATCAGCAAATGGGACACGTACTTCTAAGCCTGCACCCATGCTCATTCGATCTTTTCGTTCCAATAATGTTGGCATAAACCAAATCATATTTAAATAAAACATTTCCCGACGTCGTGCTTCAACGGATGTTTCCCCTTCTAATGGTGGAGCTTCAGCAATCGTTTCATTGTACCTATCCATTACATATTCGTTTAAATGGAGCTTCTTTTGCCAATGAGGAAGTAATAGCTGCTGTCTTTGCTCTAGTGATCTTATCCAGGGAAATCCATTCACATGTAAAATGTCGTCTCGATAAAACCATGGATAGCCGCCGAATATTTCATCCGCACATTCTCCTGATAAAGCAACGGTATAATCCTGTTTAATTTGTTCACAAAACCATAATAGGGATGCGTCTACATCAGCCATACCAGGTAAATCTCTCATCAATACGGATTTATCCAGAAATTCTACTAATTTCTCATTATCCATAACGGTTGCATGATGATTTGTTTTTAAATATTGCTCCATTTTTATAATCCAAGATGCATCTTCATCTGGCTGAAAAGAATTTGCTTTAAAATATTGACTATTTTGTTCATAATCAATAGAATATGTGTGAAGCTGTCCCCGTCCATGCTTTATAAAATAATCAGCAGCAATGGCACTAATGGCACTCGAATCAACTCCACCTGACAAAAAGGTACAAACAGGTACATCGGCAACTAACTGACGTTCGATGGCATCTTTTACAAGAAAAGAAACTTGTTCTACTGTTTCATCAAGTGAATGGTGGTGTTTATGACTATCTACATTCCAATAACGCCATTGTTTAAACCCGTTTCTTTTAAAGATAAGTGCATGTGCTGGGCGAAGTTCGTGTATGCCTCTAAATACACCATGACCGGGAGTTCGAGATGGACCTAAGCTGAATATTTCTTTGAGCCCTTCCCGATCTACCTCAGCCTTTATCTTTGGGTGAGCCAGAATTGCTTTGATCTCTGAACCAAATAAAAGCGATCCATTTTCTTTATGATAAAAAAGAGGTTTCACACCTAGACGATCTCTTGCGATATAAACCTGTTCTTTGCATTCATCCCAAATAGCAAAGGCAAAAATTCCATTTAAATGCTTAACACATGCTTCTCCCCATTCGATATATGCTGTGAGTAGCACTTCCGTATCAGAGTAAGAACGAAAAGAATACCCTCTTTTCAATAATTCCTTCCGAATATCTTCCGTATTATAAAGCTCTCCATTATATACAATCCGATAAGCCCACCAGTTTTTTTCCTTTTCCATTGGCTGAGTACCACCAATAGGATCAACAACGGTGAGACGTGTATGTCCGAATGAAATTTGCTGTGAACTCCATACATTTAAAGCATCTGGACCTCGCTTAGACATGGTTTCTGCCATTTTTTCCATTACGGATACATGTCGTGTCAAATCATTACGCCAATCTACCCAACCTACTATTCCACACACTCGACATCACTCTTTCTTTTAGGATTTTCCTTAAAATGTGATTTCCCTTAATACTGTCTCATATATTGCTCACGTTCCCAAGGATGTACAGTCGTTCTAAACATATCCCATTCGATTTCTTTTGCTTCTACAAAATGTTCAAACAAATGTCTGCCTAAAGCATTCGTGATCACTTCATTTGTCTTTAACAATTCGAGAGCTTGTGTCAACGTAGAAGGCAGATCAATAATGCCATATTCCTTACGTTGCTCTTTCGACATAGCATAAATATTTCGGTCTACTGGTTCTGGAGCCGTTGCATTATTTTTTATCCCATCTAATCCCGCAGCTAGTAGGACAGCCATTGCTAGATAAGGATTTGCAGCAGGGTCAACACTACGAACTTCTACACGAGTACTCAAGCCACGTGAAGCTGGAATACGAATAAGCGGGCTTCTGTTTCTTGCCGACCATGCTACATAACACGGTGCCTCATATCCCGGAACTAACCTTTTATAAGAATTAACAGTAGGATTTGTAACAGCTGTGAAACTCGGTGCATGTTTTAATATTCCTGCCAAAAAGCTTCTTGCTGTATCACTTAATTCCAACACCCCATTTGGATCATAAAAAGTATTCTTTCCTCCTTTAAATAAGCTTAAGTTACAGTGCATGCCTGATCCATTTATACCGAACAATGGCTTTGGCATAAACGTTGCCAGCAACCCGTGTTTACGGGCAATTGTTTTGACTACGAGTTTAAAGGTTTGAATGTCATCGCAAGCTCTTATGGCATCTTGATATTTAAAGTCTATTTCGTGTTGACCTGGAGCAACCTCATGGTGGGATGCCTCAATTTCAAAACCCATTTCTTCTAATTCCAATACAATATCACGTCTACAATTTTCCCCTAGATCGGTAGGCGCAAGATCGAAATAACCGCCTTTATCATTCAATTCGAGTGTTGGTTCACCTTTGTCATCCAGTTTGAACAAGAAAAATTCGGGCTCAGGTCCAAGGTTGAAATTGGTAAACCCTAGCTCTTCCATATCTTTTAACACTCTTTTTAAATTTAGACGAGGATCTCCATCAAATGGAGTTCCATCAGGATGATATATATCACAGATGAATCGGGCTACCTTTCCTTTTTCTGCCGTCCAAGGAAAGATAACGAACGTATCGAGGTCAGGATATAATAACATATCCGATTCTTCAATACGCACAAAGCCCTCAATAGATGAGCCATCGAACATCATTTTATTGTCTAAAGCTTTCGTTAACTGACTGGCTGGAATTTCGACATTTTTTATCGTCCCAAATAAATCCGTAAATTGTAACCGAATGTACCGCACATTTTGTTCTTTTACCATTTTTAGTATGCTTTCTCTGTTCATACTCTTCCACACTCCTCGGTGTTTTTTAATATTTTTTTAAGCAGAAAACGAATATTGAAAATCTAATTCACCATGGCAAATATAAGAAGCTTCACCTCTTTTCCAAACATGACCTTGTTCATCCCAAGTTACTGTCAAATCTCCTCCAGGAAGATGCACAGTTACCGCCTCATTTCGATCAAGCAATTGATTCATTGTAGCTGCAACAACTGCAGCGCAAGCACCTGTACCACAAGCCATTGTTAGACCTGATCCTCTTTCCCACACTCGGTAATCAATCTCCTGACGCCCTTTAATTTGAACTATTCCTACGTTTACCCGTTCTGGGAATAGGCTGTCATGTTCTATGACAGGGCCTATTTTCTCTAACGGAACGGCATTCACCTCATCCACAAAGATGATCGCATGCGGATTGCCCATCGAGACGCAGCTCAGATGATACTTATCTTCTCCAAAGGTATGGGGTTCGTTCATTGCGGGCATGAATGGATCACCTTCCATAGGAATCATTCCTTTCAATAGTTTTGGTTCACCCATATCCACGTTAACGTATTGAATAGATTGCTTTTTATCCAATTCCACCTCTACCTCAACGCTGACCACACCACCCAATGTTTCAATCGTAAAGCGAGGTTCCGTTGCATACGCAGAATCAACTAAAAACTTTGCAACACAGCGCAGGCCATTTCCGCAATTTTTAGCCTCAGAACCATCTTCATTAAAAATTCTCATTTTAAAATCAGCCATCTGCGAAGGGCAAATGAGAATAATACCATCGGAGCCAATTCCAAAATTCACATTGGAAACTCTTCTTGAAAGTTCTGGATACATCTGCTCTTCCAGTACATTATTCGGATCGTCCAATTGATTAAAAATGACATAATTATTGCCCAATCCATGCATTTTAGTAAAGTTCATCTCTTCATCCCCCTCTAAAAGATAAATTTGGAAGTACACAGCCTTGTTCTTATATCATCTAAGATTAGCAGTTCCTCCTCCCATCCATCTGCCTGAAAGGTCACTGAAAATCGTACATATGGGCCGGCATCATCCCATGGAACAGTTGAAATTGAATGCTTACTTATTAAATATTGGCTAAATTCTTCTGCTGAATGAAATGTTGGACCTTTTTCTACTGCTATTGGAATCTTTGCATATAAGAAAAAAGACCCTTTTGGTTTTTTTGCATCAAATCCACATTCCCTCAAAATGTTCAATAAAAGATCATGGCGTCTTGAATATTTCTCAGCTATTTGTTTCGTTATGTCAGGTTGTGATAAAGCATAGGACGCAGCTTTTTGAATCGGAATAAATTGACCAGAATCATAATTATCTTTCACTGTCGCAATTGCAGAAACAAGTTTGGAGTTACCTGCGATAAAACCGATGCGCCACCCTGTCATATTGAAAGATTTGGATAAAGTATGCAGCTCTATGCCAACTTCTTTCGCCCCTGGAACTGATAAGAAACTGAGCGGTTTTTCACCATCAAATACAAGTGCAGCATAGGCGGCATCATGGATAACAATTAGCTCATGTTTATTAGCGAAACGTACTACCTCATCGAAAAATTCTCGATTCGCTACAGCACCTGTTGGATTGTTTGGATAGTTTAAATAGAGTAATTTAGCCTTTTTCAATACACTAGCAGACAATGAATCCAGTTCTGGAAGAAATGAATTTTCTTCCAGAAGGGGTAAATGTACGACTTCCCCACCTAGATATTTCGTATGTGCACCTAAAATTGGATAATTTGGTGATGGCATTATCGTTATATCACCAGGATTGATAAATGCTGTTGGAATCATGGCCAATGCTGATTTTGAACCAATAACGTGATTGATCTCTGCTTCAGGATCAAGATCATCTACTCCAAATACTGCCTTCATATAAGTCGCTGCAGCTTGCTTAAATTCTCGTATTCCGTTATCAGCATAAAAACGATTTTCTGGTTTTTTTGCTTCTTCTGCTAATTTTCTAACGATCATATCATGTGCCATATCATCCGGTTCACCGACACCAAGATCGATTAATGTCTTCCCAGGATTTCTTTGCAATACTTCCCTCTTTGCTCTTTTTATTTTTTCAAATTTATAAATTTCATCCTTCATGCCAAATTGTGCACCACCTATTCGATCTGCAAATAAATGTTGTATATAATCCATTATTACCATACTGATTCCCCCGCATTTTTTTCTTTGTTTATTTTTCTTTCTTAGTTTTCATATTAATACTTTGAGAAGCAAATTTATTTAGATTTATTGGTGCAATATTTGCACTTTTTTACTCCAAAAAAAAGTTGCTACGGGATTTGATAAAGAACCCATAGCAACCTGTTATAATAAATATGAAATTTTTCACCTTACTTCAGAAGGGTTTTTACCGGTATATTGCTTAAATTGTCTACTAAAAAAGTGCAAATCATTATAGCCAAGGGCATATGCGGTTTCCGTTACTGTCATCCCGCTAATATGTAGTAAATGTTCTGCACGTTTTATGCGAGAATAGACAATATACGATTTAACTGTATGCCCGATAATTTGTTTAAACTTTTTGGAAAAATACCTCGGGGAAAAATTTGCACGGGCAGATAAACTTTCAATCGTATGTGGTTCCCCAGGGTGTTGCTGGATATAATTAGCTATTTCTAAAATCGCTTCCAATAAGATATTGCTTGTATTACCCAGCTCTTTTTCCTTTTCTTGTTCTTCTCTTAATAAATGAATAATTAATTGCTTCAAGATTAACTTCCCCTCAATTTCCGCTCCATATGTTTTGACTAAAAACAAACGAATGTATTGAGTTAACAGTGATTCAAAGCCAATCGTATTGTCAAAAATTCGATGTGCGGATGGAATCAATCGGGGTGTTTCAGCTATATCAAAATGAATATAAGTTAATACAAGGGGATCTTGCGGGTTATGTGTTGCTTCTGTTTCATCACCTGGTCTGAACAAAAAACAATGACCTTTTCCTACATGATGTGGCTTTTTGTTTAAAAACACAGTACCCTCACCACTCCAAACATAAAATAAATCAAAGTTAGGCAAAGGGGTATCTCTTTTCTTCCACTTCCAATTCGGTTCACAATGAATGGTGGCTAATGCTGGTTTCAACAAAAAATCATCTGGATTTAGATAAAGCATTCAGTACCCTCCTAATAAAGTTGAGAAAGCTACAGTGTTCGGTTCCAGGTACGCAAACTATACAGAATTGTGCGGATTCCTGGTACCGAACACTAGAAAAGACATTACTTCTTTAATATAGAACTCAGGACATTATTTTAAGATATGCTTCCTCAAGAATTAATTTCAAATTCTCATTTCGTTTGGAAGTAAATGAAGTCCAAAACGTCTCTCCCATTTCAGCAAGTTGTTTTGGTGTGTAGATACTATTTTCAAATTTCCCCCAACAACCATCTTTTGTGAACTTGTCCCAAAAGATATAATCCGCAAATTTCCTGTTTTCTGTTGGTACATCGAATCCAATTTCACCAATTCAGGACATAACCACATTGCTGTACATATGGATAACAAACCTGCATGTACCTCCTTAAGTCCTTCTAGTCCAACTTCCTATATAACTTCTTCCCATGCTAAATGACGATATGTTGTAAAGAATATCAACTCTGGATATTTCAAGTTAATATTCTTTACAAAAACTGACTTCTAATATGCACCTTCATGTCCATTACAGAGAAAAAACTTTTTTCAATCCTTGTATGTTTAAATTCACTATAATTTCTTCAAACATTGCCATTAAAACATTTTTTTACGATTAAACTGGGGTCTTCTTTCGTATTGTCATCTTTCTTTTCATTGTAGTTGAAGAAGACTATATAGTCAGCCATTCATTTTCTTTTACATTATGATCTTTCATAGCACTCTTCTTTGCTTCCTAAATTTTGTAATAAACTGTGGCTCCTATTACTTCTCATTCTGCATCACAAGAGAACAAGTAAAATTCTTCAATTCCTTTATACTGACAAATTGCAATAGCAGTAATAGATAATTCATTAATTATCTCGTTTATATAGTTGATTGTTCCAACTATCCCATTATTGATTAGAAACAGAATTTAAAGGATATGTATTACCATAGAACCGTCTAATTCAGTTGGAAAATTCATATAACGCCCTCCTCGATGGCCTTCGTTCTTATTAAACTAACCTGCACCCTAATTTGAAAAAGTGTATTACCATTTTTCTTTTATCTCTTCAATAACAACTTCCGTTTTTTTCCAATGTATCATATGACTCGTATTAGGGATTAGTTTAACTGTAGCTCCAGTTTTTTGTTCAAATATGTTTGATGTTAAATTCCTATATGCATCTTGTGATTTAGAAAGGGTGGCTCGAAGTAATAGGATGTTAAGATTAATAGGGAGCTTCTCATAAATATCCTCTGTTTCATCCTTGTACTAGGTATACAAGTTTCCTCATGTCCTAACTTAGAACCGTACCTTCGGAAGTTCGTCAGTTCCTTTATATAGGAACTATTCTCACCATATCTAGTTTTCAGCCATGCAGTCTATCCTTCGGCATACCTTATCCATAAGAATGGCTTCAGCCTAGTTCAACCGAATCTACCTGTGCTTCACACCCCATGACCAGTCAATCATGACGCATGCAGGAGTATTAATGGGATAGTTTTAGGAAACATGGCTCCATCATTCCTATCCTCCGTTGTAAAGTTGAAATTTATTTTTATAAATCTCCTGTTGTTTCTCGCTAAAAAGCGCTTATAACAGAACTTGTCGCGCACACACGTTAGTTGAGGAAGAAAAAGTGATTATTATAGCTATCAGGCATTAGGAATTTTTTTTTATTATTCCCAAGGTAAATGTGACCTTTCCCAATCATTTTGTTCTGGTTGTCTAACATTGACTGCAATGGAGACATGCTTATTTGAATACCTCGTCTATTTTATTTCTGTCGTAATCTAATATCGAGTCGTTGTATTTGTCATAAACATCTCTTATTATTTCAGTCGAGGTCGCCATTAAATCACAGCCTCTATCATCATAAACATGAAAAATGGTCTCGTTTTTAATGTTTATAAAAAAAACATCATGAAAAATCATGGGTTTAATTCCTATATTTTGATTACAAATAGCTTTTAACAAAGGAATATATTTAATATCCGATGTTTTACATTTAAGAATAAATCTATGCGTCTTGTACTTTCCATCTTCATCTTCTTCGGGAAAAACATAAGGAAGTGTAGTGTGCTTCAACTTATTCAAAACTGATTTATCCTGTACGTATCTAGAGAAGATGCATTGACTTAAACAAAGTAATAACCCTTTTGTAGACTCCTTTAAGATAAGGACTGTTTTCGTAACAATAGTCACTATCATATTCCACTCCTAATTCGAACCGAATACCAATGTCCCAGTTATAAAACAAAGGAGGTTTCAGATCTAAGTTCGGGAAATTCTCATTCATAAAGTCGTTAAATAGCATTTTTGCACCTTATTAACTTTTTCTTATACCATTGTTATTAAACTAAACTGCGGCGTTAGTTTAAGTGTAAACCTTCACAATCTTATTCAAATATTAACATAATCATCCAATTTGGTCGCCAATTATCTTTTTGAAAAATAATATATGAAAGTTCGGTTCTCGTTGTATCCTTCTCTAAAACTCGATTGTAAACAACAATTTCTTCTTTTATTCCATAATATTTGCTCGATTTTCAATCATTTTTGCGTTAATTACGACATTATGAGATCGTTGGGACATGAACGGTTAGAAACGACGGAAATTTACTTAGCAGATATTTTCGCTTTAGAAAGTCACACTATTCACAGTTGGAAGCCTGAGTTATTTGGAGAGTATATATAATTGAAGAAATATATAGACATACGATAAAAATGAGCAAGATGAAAAGTACCTCTTCTCCCTTATATTACCCAAAAATAAAAGAATCCTTTTGAAAAAGATTGATCAAAGTGGATTCTTTCTTTGTGATTTAGTATTCCGTTTCATAAAAAACGTTGATCATTTTTAGTGGTCCTACTTCAACTAAAGCACCCGTTAGCCATTCATGTAGCGCAAAATCAGCGCTCCACCACAGAGAATGAAAATATGAAAAACGGGTATGGAATACTACTGCTGGGAGAGAAAGGTCGACCAACTATGGTGCCATAGAGCTCATCGTTAGTCTGACTCCAACGACCACGGTACATCAGAGAATGTCGCTCCCTTGCGGGAAGCACTCATGGGAGATTAATCCTACTCTGGTTGTTGCACCAGCCTCCAATACTATTTGCCGTTGAAAGGATGATTACAATGGAAGTAATCATTGAACGCGCATGTGGAATGGATGTTCACAAGGATCCCATTACCGCTTGCATTATGACTCCAAAAGGAAAGGAGATTCAAACGTTTTCCACTAAAACTATATTTCTATTACAGTTAATCGACTGGATCAAGGAGCATGGTTTTACCCAAGTAGCAATGGAAAAGTACAGGTTTATTTTGGAAAACTATTGTTAACTTACCAGAATATGGGAATGTTTGGTTTTTAGTAGGGAATGCCCAACATATGAAAGCAGTAACAGGTCGCAAAACCGATATTAAGGATGCCGAATGGATTCCCAAACTTCTTCGTCACGGTCTACTTAAAGCAAGTTTCATTCCCGACAGAAATCAGCGAGAACTGCGAGAGTTAGTTCGATACCGTCGAAGTATTATTGAAGAGCGTGCTAGACAACATTATCAAATTCAAAAGGTACTAGAAGGAGCAAATAGTAAACTTGGATCCGTTGTCTCCGACATAATGGGTGTCTCCTCTCGTGACATGCTTCGTGCCATCGCAGATGGCGAGGATGATCCTGAAAAGCTAGCGGGCTTCGCTCGAAGAACAATGAAGAAGAAAAAGGATGAGCTTTAACTCGCTTTTCGTGGATATATCAATCCACATCAACGTCTAATGATTAAAACCATTCTAAATCATATTGATTTTCTGGGTGACCAGATTGAACTGTTAAATCTGGAGGTAGCCACTAGACTATCCTCTCACCAAGATGATATTAAACGGTTAGATTCCATTCCTGACATTGCCACTCGAATAGCCGAACAAATCTTAGCAGAAGTCGGGACCGATATGGAGAAGCAATTTCCTAGTGCAGCTTACTTATGTTCTTGGGCAGGATTAGTACCTGGACACAACGAAAGTGCAGGAAAAAGAAAATTAACTAACATGAAAAAAGAAAACAAATATCTGAAGTCTGCTTTAGTTGAAGCTGCTCATTCTGTCAGAGGATCTAAAACCTACCTTGGTGCCATGTATAGAAGGTCAGCATCACGAAAAGGTAAAAAACGTGCAGGAATACCTGTTGCCCATGCAATTTTAAGGATTGCCTACTATCTCTTAACTCGCAAAGAAATGTCCGTAGACTTAGATGAAGATTACTTTGACAAGCAAAAAGAACAATCTATTGTACGCTATTCTATTCGCAGACTTAAAAACCTAGGATGCAACGTGACAATCACTGAACCAAATGCCTCCTAGTCCACCAATAATTTACTCCACATTTAGGCGCTGCACTTTTTTAAAAAACAAGTTAATTGCGGCTGCTTTCGTATTGCCTTTTTCTCTAAATCGAAAATTTTAATTTTCATAGGAGTTAAAAAACAGAAGGTTTCTTAGTTAAGAACCGCTCCAATCGTTGTAGGGTATTAAATTACATATCATAAGGTTCAAGCTTCAAAATAAATTCTTCAACATCCTTGCCTCTTGCGTTGGAAAAACCCTTATCTTCAGAGATGATTTTAAACCCGCATTTTTCCAATACCCTGATGGAGGCGAGGTTATCTTTAGCGGCACGAGCATAGAGCGGACGTACCTTAATATACTCCAGAAACTCTGACAACGCTTTAGTTGCAATACCTTGACCCCAAGATTCCTTCCCGATCCAGTAGCTTACTTCGGGTTCGCCGAACTGTTCAAAGTTCGAGACGTGTCCAGTGGCAATGCCATTGAATAATATAGTCTTAATTGTGATGGTCTCGTCAGCGATAATTTTTGTCCAATGGTCAAAAAATGCGTCCTTATCAGTGGGGTCTTTTGTTGTAAAGGCAGCCATATAGTTCGCCGTTGAATCTAGTTGTTGTTCGAAAAAGATAGGAAGATTTTCCTCTATGATATCTCGTAGCTTCACTTCGATTTTGCTAATGGATTCCATATAATTCACAAGCTCCTTAACATATTTTTGAATATAAATTCTTCCAAGTTTAGAGAAATTCCTTCTTGAACTATCCTGCCCTGTTAGTTCAATAAGAAAAAAGAGTAGCCTTAGCAAACCATGTTCTTCGACTAAAACACCCGTTAGCCATCCATGAAGCGCAAAATCAGCTCTTCACCACAGAGAATGAAAATGGTTAGTGGAGTCAATACTAGTAGTCCACTGAAATCAATAGCCTTATTAATGTACGCTCTCCTCTTTTTTTAATGATTAAGCTGGGGAATTCTTAAGCGTTTGAGTTTGCATTTTTCATTTCTTGAAGAAATTAATTTTCATGGTAGTTGAAGAACAAAGTTCGTTAAAACATACCAAACAAGTTAGTTCTTAATATTGAAATTGCTAATATCATACTAAATATTAACTGACTTAAAGTAAAAATATATGCGTTTTTATTATCCCCATTTTTCCATTCCATCAATGCTCGAACCGCCTCGGACAATATAGTTAAACCGAATAATAAATACCATGGCTCTAAGAACCAAATTCGTTCTGTATAATCTCTAGTGACATTAATAAAAGATCCCAATATTATAAAAGCGATGAAAATTATTCTAATCGTCCAATCGATTTTTTGGTGTCTGTCATTCACGTGGTTATGTGAAAAACGCTTCTTCTTTTCAACTTTCAACCACCTTCTCATAACTGAACCAAAAATAATAAACAATAATGAAAAAATTACTATCACGAAGATCAACTTAAGCCAGACTATCGGTTCAATACCAAACACAATAACATTACCTCTCATTGAATGCAGAATACTTATATTATTATTCTACGGTTAATAATCACAATTGTTTCACTCTGTGACATTAGTTCAACAAGAAAAAAAGAGATGCATTTGCAACCCATGATCTATAACTAAAGCACACCGCTAGCTTAATAATATCGCTTTTGACTATTGTTCTTTTTTAGAGATTATGTCGTTTTTTTACATCCGGAAATTCACTGTTATTAATTTTGTTCCAAATTTTTAATGCACTTGGATAACAATTATTAATCGAATGTACTTCACTCACCGAAAACATTTTATCAAAGACCTCATGTATTACTTCAGCTAGTTTTTCAACAGATGTTGCAGTTGGTAATAGCAATACAATGCGACTTATTTCTGGGTCATATTCATCCACAGATGTGTAACGTAAAAGGTGCTTCGGGTCCCAATCATTAATTACTTCTTTTACAATTTGGTAGTTGTTCATAATATCCCTCTTTTAAAATGTATTATTAGTGATTTATTCTACACCCTTGTTTAGCTAACCTGACCAGTTAGTTCAAGAAAAAGTCCAACCATCCTTGAAGTAAAGCACCTTTTCCGTTCAATAATTTACATATATTAACTTATTCAACTCAATCTTAAAAAACCTGCTTCTTGAACTAAACTGGACCTTTAGTTGAACAAGAAAAAAGAGTTACCTTGCTACTCTTAGATTTTAAAATAAGCATCTGTTAGTAAATTAAGGAGAAATTAATTACATTTTTATCTCCTCTATTATTTTCCCATCAATAGAAAGACCTGTTATAGTAGATCCTGGTAATTCTTCTCCATCCGTTATTAAGTACCAGAACCTTTCTCCATTGTTATATTTAACAATTTTAGCTTGATATCCCTTATTATTCTTAGAAACAACAAAAACTTCTTTTATTTCAGAATCTAAAATTTTTCCACTTAGTACATCAGTATACTTTGAAAAATCATACTTCAAATTTGAAAAGCTCCAACCTAATTTATGATCATTTGCGGTTTGACTACTACTACCGTTACCCAATTTCCATCCAAATATATTTTTCTTTAATCTTATATTTCCAAAATAATCTATATTAGCAGAATCATGTTCATAAAATACAATGGCTTGGTTATTATCTAAAAGCTTTATATAAGCAATTTTAGTAAATGGTTGGTTTAAAGAATAAACAGCTTTTTCAATTTCCTTAATATCATCTTTTAATGCTATGTTTATAAGATAAGAAACCACTAAAATAAGGCTGATAGAGATAATTATTTTAATTTTATTTTGCAAAAAGAACACCTCCTTGTTATCAGGGAATATTTATCATTATGACAAAATATGCTATGTGCTTATTGTGGATTCCTTTATTTTCTAACTTTTATTCTAAAACTGTACTTTTTACTTTCTTATTTTCAAGAAAAAAACTTTCCTTTTTTCTTGAAGTAGTCGAGTAGAAGGGAACCTTTCTACCTTGTGGTAGATTGTGTTCCTCCCCCCTCACAGAACCGTGCTTGCGCTATTTACGCACACGGCTCCTCCAAGTCACCATTCACAAGATGTACCTAATCTCTTTCGATCAGATTTGCTTATTCTGCTATCCTTAATAGTTTAGTTTCCATTTATTATCTCTACCTCTGTGTGTAGTAAATGTGTCACTAGTAAGGGTGATAACCTGGTAGCAGCCTTTCCTCCATCGGCATTACCCAACTTCATAGGTACTACGCTGCTATCCGACTCCCTACATCGGCATTTGGTTTCCTTGCTTAGTATCGCTTGTACACCATACTCTTCTATAAGAAGAAAAGACCGGTAGGGCCTCCCGAGTTGCCGTATCATATCCATGTGTGACGTGCCAAGGTCTCTGACTCCAGAGAGGTTTTATCCTTCTTGCCTTTAACGATGGATAAAATGTAGCTTTCTGCTGTGCTTAAGGCATCAGCCCTCTCGATTTACTAACATTATGGAGCTCAATCCCTTCAACCATTTGGCTTTCGGCCCGCCACCTAACTGTCTACGCTTAAAGGCTAATGTTACCATTAGCCCTCCAAGACTCGCTACGAGTGAATGGCTAGTTCTTTCTCGACGGGAATCCCACCCGCTATATGATACGACCTAGGCTCGGCCGCACAAGCACCTCGTTAGTTAAAGATTAAAATAGTTCTTTCTATTGCGTGATAAGATATTTTTCTTTGAAAAGTGGACTTAATTCACTCCACACATCAAATTTATTACCATCTAAATCAAAGAAAACAAAGTTCCTACCAGAGTGTCCTCTGTTTTCAATTTCTCCAACTCTTATTTCTTTATCGGTAAAATCTCTATGAATTGCCTCTAATGCAGTTAGTCCATTAACTTCAAATGTTATAGAAAAACGTTCTGTACCATAACAATCATAGAAGTTAGAACTTTGACTTTCTTTAGATTTAACAAGAAAAATACTTTGGTTTGCGAAATTAAGAATTGCTTTGTCTTCGTCTTTATAACTTAACTCTGCCCCCAATTTGTTAACATACCATTCATAAGAATTTTCTACATTAGTTACTGGAATATAAGTAGTTCCAACCCTTAGCAACTTTTCCCTCATTCTATCAACTCCTTCCAATATCTTTAACAGATTACTTTCTACATTTATGTATTTTTTTCCTTCTAATCTCCATTCTTTCTTATTGAACTAAACGTTAGTAATAGGTAAGCATTTGATGTTATCTCCAGCTTTTCCCCTACTCCGCACGGAACGTGCCAGTTTCCAAGCATTCCGCGTTCCATCTAGCGATGGTATTATTAATTATAAGTTTCAAGTTACTCATGTTGATTTGGGTTATTTGATTATTTCTAGCTCACATTTTTCTCGATATTTATTGATTTTTTCTAACATCGATTCAGTGATACCCAAAATTCTTATGAGAGTATTCGCCTTAATTTTGTCGGTTATATGGATTAATTCATGTACCTCTTTTTGGAGGATACGTAAATTATTAAATTTATCGCTTCCACCAAGATGCTTAGGTATATAATGGTGACAGTATACGTTTTGTGCTGTTAGGAACATGCCTGTTATTTCACATTTCCCTTTCTTCATACTGTATCTGCTAATCCGATTATCCATATATTCGACACTTCGTGTCGGTATTTTTGATTCCATTAACAATACTATTTCATGTCTTATGTCTTTACTCAACCGTTTGATTAATTGTACTCGACCTTCTTGGGTAAATGGAGTTATACTTTGAGTAAAACCAATCACATTTTTAGTTTTAATGATCCCGAGAGGAAAGAGGTATACCCCGGCGATTTTATACGTTTTAGAGCCTAAGCCATAAAACTTTTTATAGACAGGTGGCGGATTGTTGGGATGTTCATATTTACCGACAGGTTTAAGACGATTGTACATAGATGCACCTATTTCGTAGGCAAGGCGTGAGAACGCTAAGTTGACGTGAGTAGCTCTGTTAAAATAATTGTGTAACCCTAAGACAAAACTATTAAAGCGCATAGCATTTTGAGTAGTTGGCGATGTTCGGAGTATTTCTAGTCGTTTCTTTGCATCCGCCTTAATTTTCTGCATCTTTTCGGCTTTGACAAACGTATGGGCGACTCGCTTTTTTCCTTTAAGATTCGCACGTATTGTGTAACCAAGGAAAGCAGACTCATTCTTGCGTAGATTAATAATCTTCGATTTTTCTGGTGAAATATCAAGTTTTAAACGGTCTTTTAGATAAAGCTTTACAGTATGATACCACTTTTCAGCAGTTTTCCAATCTCGACAGATGATTTTGAGGTCATCAGCGTATCTAACAATGTAGCCTTCTTTTAAGTGAGTTCGCTTTTTTGCAAGAAGTTGACCTTCTCTAGTTTTTAAGTTTTTATGGAGGGGGAATAGTTCCCATTGATTCGCAATCCATTGGTCCAATTCATTTAGTACAATGTTAGACAATAACGGTGAAAGTAGGCCACCTTGCGGAGAACCTTTTGTTGGAATACCTTCTCCATCCACTTCTGCTTTTAGCATTTTAGATATACAGGCTAGAACCTGTCTATCCCGAATACCTAAATTCCATAACTGTTTAATAAGCAAGGTATGATTGATATTATCAAAAAACCCTTTTATATCAACATCTACAACGTAATGGAGTTTCGACTGATTAACTAGAAATTGAATTCTCGCCATCGCATGATGAGTAGACCGTAAAGGTCTAAATCCATAGCTATGATTATAAAAATTAGCCTCTGCAATCGGCTCTAACACTTGTTTAAAGCATTGTTGTATGATTCTATCAAGAATGCATGGAATACCCAATGGTCGTATCTTACCGTTATCTTTTTCTATTAGTTTGCGTCTAACTTTCATTGGGCGATAATTTTTAAGCTTACTTTGTATTTCTTCTACTAATTCGTTCTCCGAACGTTTTTCTATGTCTACAATAGTTTTACCATCTGTTCCAGGAGTCTTCGACCCTTTATTTGACTTAATTATTCGGTACGCTAATAAAATATTGTTCCTCGACGTGATGATGTCGTATAGCAGATGGAATGATTCTTTATTTTTGGCTCGTTGATGTAAGTCTGTAAAGGTGTCTGTCATCCCGTAATAATCCCAATATCGAAGAGCTTGCACTGTGGCATCATTCCTTTTGAAGTGATGTTCCCACGTTCTTACCCGACCGGTGCAATGCACAGTTGAAAAATAATTATTACTTATCGCTAGACTTGGGGCTGTTCCTCCACCTCCATTACAGAGCTTTCACTGGTCGTACCCCTACCCTCATAAGGACAAATGCATTTCGCTATACCGCTTATAGCAACCGTTTCGGGTGACAGCCCTTGAGTCAACGTTCCTTACTTTCCAAGTCCCTTACAACCTAGCTATATTTTTTCTAAACTTAGGTGCTTCCTGTAGGCCTGTGAGCTGGATACCGCCATTGTTCGGTATAACGTGTTTCATAGAAGCAATTTTTACTCTACGTCACTCACCCCATCGTTGGATGGTACACAAGTTTCCTTATGTTCTAACTTTAGACCTGTACCTCCGGAAGTTCGTCTGTTCTTTTCCACAAGAAAATTCTCACCATATTTAGTTTTTCAGCCATCCGGCATATCCATTGGCATACCTTTTCCTTGAGGAGTGGCTTCAGCCTTTGTTCTGCCGACTTCACCTGAGCTTCAGACCCCATAATCTGTCTATTATGACGCATGCAGGAGTATCAATGGGATAGTTTCAAAATACGTGGTTTTTTCATTCCTATCCTCGGTTATAAAGTTAGGATTTCCGAAGGAATCCCTTGTATTTTCACACATTAGTGCTTATAACAAAACTTGTCGCGCTGCTGCGTTAGTTCAATAAGATAAAAGAGCTGTCTGATCTGCTCAACGATTTTCACTAAAGCACCCGTTAGCCATCCATGAAGCGCAAAATCAGCGCTTCACCACAGAGAATGAAAATGGTTAGAGGAGTCAATACTAGTAGTCCACCGAAATCAATAGACTTATTAATATCCGCTCTCCTCTTTTTTTACGATTAAGCAGGGGTCTTCTTAAGTATTGTCATTTTTCTTTCCTTGAAGAAACTAATTTTCATGGTAGTTTAAGTACAATGTTTCACAATCTCAATTAAACCTCTTCTTTTGTATATTCAGTAAATGAGTCGAAATCTCCACAACCCAAGATAAGTTCACAACTCTCTGGGTGAAGCATAATCCCCTTAGATTGGACTACATATTCTTTGTTTATTGGTTCTATATGAAAATGTTTACTATCCTTATATTCGTGTGCTAACCGTATTAACTCAGTACCTAATCCGAGTAAAGCATTTTTACTTAAAGTAATTTGTACTCTACAATTCTGCGTTATTTCATCCCCACTCATATCCATAACGTTTATTAAAGCAATGTTATCTCCTGTCATTTCGAAATCTTCTTCATTATCTACATCGCTAGATAAATCAATAATGTATTCAGACATAATTAACCCCCATCCGTTCTGGTATATGTTTAATTTCCCTATTTTCTTGTTAAATTAAACTACATCTTTAGTTGAACAAGAAAAAAGAAGATTATTTACAGCAAAATAATCTTCTACTAAAGCCTCCGTTACAATAAGGATTAATTCTTATTTAGACACTTTATCTATTGCATCCTTGTCGTAATTTAATATCCAATCATTGTATGTATTATAAATGTCTCGTATATATTCAATTGAGGTAGCAAGCAAATCACATCCTCTATCATCGTACACGTGAAAAATGGTTCTCCTTTTGATATTTAAAAAATATATCCTATGAAAAATACTTGGTTGGATTCCTAAATCCTGATTGCATACTGCCTTTAACAATGAAACATATTTCATATCAGATGCTTTGCATTTAAGAGTAAACCTATGGGTTTTATATTTTTCTTCTTCATCATCCTCTGGGAAAATATAAAGCATTTCTGCATGCTTCAATTATATAAGATTGATTTTTCATAGACATAGGGAGAAAAGATCCTCGCTTTATGCTTATAGGTTTTTCCATCTCCAAAATCGTTCACATCTACAACAACAAAAATTTCCAAGGACTTTTTTCGTAATTGTATTCTCTATCCCACTCCACCCCTAATTCGAACCGTATGCCAATTTCCCAGTTATATTACAATGGTGGTCTAAGGTTTAAGTTAGCGAAATTCTCATTAATATAGTCATTTAAAAGCATAGCCACACCTCATTATGTTTCTTTAATTTTACCATTCCTTCTTCAACTAAACTGCTGTGTTAGTTTAAGTGTAACATTTCACATTGTACATAAAACAAGAGCATCATTTTTGATGGTCTTGTTTTACTAAAGCACCCATTACTTTAATAAAGGATCTCCTGTCTTTGCTCTATTAAAGTGATTAAAATATAATGAAACAACTAACAAACTAATCAAAGCTGAATCTATTATTCGAACAACAATAATGCCATAAAATTCAATCGAAACTCTATCAATGAAATACCATAAACAAAACAAAAGTGCAGTTAACAATGTTATTCGACCCCAATACTTGAATTTTTGTTTCGGTCTTGTAGTCTCATTACTATTACATCTACTCCTTGCTGTTCGAAAGTACATATATACTATAATCACAGTAGTACCAACTATTGTGCTACCGTGCTGAAGAAACTTAAAGATTGGGATATTAAAATCAAAAATATGAACAGTATAAGAAAGGATTGATAAGTTTGTCACCATAAATCCTCCAAAATGAGTGAACGAATCCCAGACTACATGGGTTAGCATTCCAAATAATGCAGAAAACAAAAATACAAATATTTTCAACAAACTGGGTGAACTTGTTTTTTGATTATATGTATCTTGCAATACAGATGGCAAATGACTAACTAAGGTCCTATGTATACATATTTGATAAATAAAATGAACGACTACTAAGATAGGAAGATTAAAAGCTATAAATCCAAAGAATGTATGACCAATCTCACCATATGGCTTTCCTCGTAGAAAATACTCAAAATCAGGTGACATGCTACCTAATACCAATGCAAAGAAATTAACATATTTACTATTTCTTGAAAAAGGTAAAACTACTGCTGGATGAGCAAAAGTCAACGGCATTTAATTTCACTCCTAGAATTTGATTTCAAAAAACATCTTTTCACATTTTTATTATAGCAAAGCCTTACTTCACTAACCTGCGGCGTTAGTTCAACAAGCAAAAAGGCTTTACTCCTTCTGGAAGTAAAGTCCCCGTTAGCCATCCATGAAGCGCAAAATCAGCGCTTCACCACAGAGAATGAAAATGGTTATAGGAGTCAATACTAGTAGTCCACCGAAATCAATAGACTTATTAATATCCGCTCTCCTCTTTTTTTTTACGATTAAGCAGGGGTCTTCTTAAGTATTGTCATTTTCCTTTTCTTGAAGAAACTAATTTTCTTGGTAGTTTAAGTGCATTTTTTCACAAATTTGTACGCTCTAATTTCCAGTAAACCAAATCTAAAAATCATCAATAAATGCATTCAGTACAAGAAGTATAATCCCTAAAACAACACAATTTTTTACAATTAATACACCTATTTCGTTATCACTTTTATCGTCTTTATTTCCTCAACACTGTTGTTTTATCTTTCTATATACACCTTGAATTTTTTTTTGCTTTTGGATTTTATCTTGTTTGTTTTGGGTCATTCCTTTATCCTCCTAAACAATAGCAATGCTAATATCATCTGTTTAATAACTATTTCTATGTTCTTACTAAAGAAACCTCTTTGTTCAACCAAACTGCTGCGTTAGTAAAAAAGGCTCTACTCTTTATTGAAGTAAAGTCTCCGTTAGTTTAAGTACACTATTTCACAAAACAAATTAATTAAAACAACTTTTTTCAAGTATATAGCTTTCATTTGAATTTTTTAAAACTATATCGAAATTTTGATAGTAGGGATGCATAAATAAATCATATTGAATTCTACGCTCTTCATGAGATTTTCTTAAATAATTTATATCTGTTCCTCTTTCAGAAACATCACGTATACCCCTTCTCATCAGCTCGGTTTCCCCATCTGTATGTAAGTAAACTTTTAGATCATACAAATTGGGATCTGTAAAGGCAACGGTCATACCTTCTATAATATTTACTTTGTTTTGTGAAGAAATTAACTTACTCTCTGTATAATTTGTGCCTATTGTATAAAAATCTAAAGCATCTCTCACCATTTGTACATCTCTCTCTAAAGCATATATATTATGAGCAGCAGGATGACAGGCTGTCATTTTATCTTGATGGTGTTGATTCTTATATTCATAGTTAATTAAAGTGTACTTCCTAAGATGAGAGCCGATGATATATGGGTCCGTATTGATATAATTCACATCTTCATCTCCCAGAAGTTTTATAAGATTATGGGCAAACGTTGTCTTTCCAGATGCACCAGGACCCGAAATTCCAATGATGATTTTTTCATTCTTACTGTTAACCAAATTGACTATCTTATTTAGAACTTTCTCCATTTTTTTCCTCCATTAGCTTTATTGATTTAAGTACATTAACAGAAGTACTTAACTCCATTACTCATTAAAAAAAGCAGGCACGAAATGCACACGTTAGTTGAATAAGAACAGAGACGCTTATTAAATAATCGCACCCTATTGCGGAACTTTTTAGAATTTGGGATTAGGCTATTCAATTATGATTACTTCTCCATCCCTCAATGCTTTAAATAGAATTTTATTCTCGATCATAAATTCAATTGCTCGGTCCATATCGTTAGATTCTTTGTAATCTGATTTATAATGTGGGGCAATTACATAATCCAAAATGCATAAACCTTCCCATATAGCTTGTTGTTCATTTCCATAAGGTTTCTGCTCAGGTTCGTCTGCTAAGTGTATGCCTTTTAAAGTTGGTCCAAGGATACAACCACCTGCACTATATCCCCCATATAGAATATCTCTTTTTTCTCTATAATATTTTTTAATGATTTCATCGAAACCGCTTAATCTCATTGCTTGTGCAAGAACAAAAGTATTGCCACCTCTTACCCAAATAATATCGTATAGATCAAGCTTATCTTTCAACCCTTCGTGGTTATCGAAGTACATTTTCAAGTCTAAAATATCCACTGTGAAACCTATTCTTTGCAGTTCACTTACGTCTGCAACATCACTTTTATTTTTTCTTTCTAAATCAGTCGCAAAGTCTAACGCATTATTGATATATGCAACTTTTTTATTCCCATTTTCCGTTAATTCGATTAGTTTCCGTTCTTCATTTCCTATTTTAAAAGATGAAAGATAAAATTTCATAATGTCCCCCTTATTATGTATTTCAATTGCTCACTATTTAAACTTCCATTTTCTTCTAAATATCCCGATTATTGAACACAAGTTAAACAACACTCTTGTACTAAACGTTAGTAATAGGTAAACGTTTGAAGTTATCTCTGGCTTTTCCCCTACTCCGCACGGAACGTGCCAGTTTCCAAGCATTCCGCGTTCCATCTAACGATGGTATTATTAATTATAAGTTTCAAGTTACTCTTCATCGAAGAGCTTGCACTGTGGCATCATTCTTATATGAAATGATGTTCCCACGTTCTTACCAGACCGGTGCAATGCACAGTTGAAAAATAATTATTACCTATCGCTAGACTTGGGGCTGTTCCTCCACCTCCATTACAGAGGTTTCACTGGTCGTACCCCTACCCTCATAAGGACAAATGCATTTCGCCATTTAGCTTATAGCAACCGTTTCGGGTGACAGCCCTTGATCCAACGTTCCTTATTTTCCAAGTACCTTATAACCTAGCTATCTTTTTCTAAACTTAGGTGCTTCCTGTAAGCCTATGAGCTGGATACCGCCATTGTTCGGTATAACGTGTTTCAGAGCAGCAATTTTTACTCCACGTCACTCACCCCATCGTTGGATGGTACACAAGTTTCCTTATGCTCTAACTTTAGACCCGTACATTCGGAAGTTCGTCTGTTCTTTTCCGTAAGAAAATTCTCACCATATTTAGTTTTTCAGCCATCCGACATATCCATTGGCATACCTTTTCCGTGAGGAGTGGCTTCAGCCTTTGTTCTGCCGACTTTACCTGAGCTTCAGACCCCATAATCTGTCTATTATGACGCATGCAGGAGTATCAATGGGATAGTTTCAAAATACGTGGTTTTATCATTCCTATCCTCGGTTATAAAGTTAGGATTTCCGAAGAAATCCCTTGTTTTTTCACACATTAGTGCTTATAACAAAACTTGTCGCGCTGCTACGTTAGTAAAAAGGCTTTACTCCTTATTGAAGTAAAGCACACCATTTGTTAAAGTATCTACTTGTTTATAAATAAAAAGTGCGTCATAACAATAAATGTAGGTTACTGGATGCTGTGATATTTTTTAAAATAATTGAATAGTCTACACTTAGTTGGACAGTAAAATTAAGGGCAAGTAGAATAATAGATAACAAGAAGGAGAATCTACTATGTCCAGTAAAAGAAGAACGTTTTCTACAGAATTTAAAAAACAAGTGGTGGCCCTATATGAAAATGGAAAAAGCCGTCAAGATATTGCCCGAGAATATGAATTAACCGCGTCTGCTTTAGACAGATGGATTACTCAATTCAAACAGTCAGGCTCCTTTAAAGAGAAAGACAACCGATCTTCGGTTGAGCAAGAACTGATTGACTTGCGTAAGAGAAATAAGCAACTCGAAATGGAAGTCGACATTTTAAAGCAAGCCGCGCTGATCATGGGACGAAAATAGATGTGATTCAAGAAAATCGTCACAAATATTCTGTATTAGCAATGTGTAAAGTCCTAAAAATAGCTCGTAGTACTTTTTATCATGACACGGGAATAGCCATTCAAAAAGAACAAGAAAAGCTAGCTGAAGAGCAAAAATTAAAAGATAAAATAGTAGTGATTTTCGAAGAGAATCGTAAAGTATATGGAACCAGAAAAATAAAAGATGCCTTAAAAAAAGCTGGTTTAACAGTCTCTAGACGACGTATTGGTCGATTGATGGACGAACTAGGAATTCAATCGAAATATACAAAACCATCCTATAAACCAATGTCTACCCCTCCAAATGAAGAATCAGTTCGAAATGTATTAAATCGAGCATTTAACGTGGATAAAGAGATGTCTGTGTTAGTAAGTGACTTAACGTATGTGAGAGTAGGAGGAAACTGGAATTATATTTGTTTTTTAATCGATTTATATAACAGAGAAATCGTCGGGTATAGTGTCGGAGAACAAAAGGACGCAGCTCTAGTTCAGCGTGCCTTTAAGTCTGTTAGATATCCTCTGCAAAACGTAAAAATGTTCCATACAGATCGTGGATCTGAATTTAAAAATGTTGGTATCGATGAATTATTAAGTACATTTAAGATTAAGCGATCTCTAAGTCAAAAAGGAAATCCTTATGATAATGCGGTGGCAGAAGCGACTTTTAAGATTTTAAAAACAGAACTCATCAACGGATCGCACTACCCTACCCTTGAACAGCTGTCTCTTGAACTTTTCGATTATGTCAATTGGTACAATAATATCCGGTCGCACAGTAAACTGGGTTATCTAAGTCCGGTCGCTTATAAAATCTTAGCCCTTAATAAAGTTGTTTGATTTAGTGTTGACATACTACTATCCTTGTTCAACTAAAGGATAACCGAAGTTGAAATTGATGATGAATTTCTAAACAGCTTTAATAAAATTAACGTTGCATTGAAAGAGGAGTCCCCAAGTAATTATTCTTTTAAAAATATGAAATTGCACAACGGGGATCTTTTCTTTGAAAGTAGGTTAAGAGAACAAGAAAATACTTAAGCAAATATATGTTTCGTCATTTATAAATAACAATTCCGCCATATAGATAGATAGGTTTATCTTGTTTATTGTTAATTAATTGTATGGAATAAGAATCCTCTAATTCAAAATCTTCTAGAGGTACAATTAATGCCCCTAGATAATTTCCGATTTCAATTTTTCTGATTTTATTACCTGTAGAGTTTTCTAAGATAATTGACATAGATTCAAACTTTTCTATTGGTTCAATAATTATACTTTGAGGTTTACTAAAAGCTTTATTATTTCTCCCAACAAATATATTTTTGTTAAATGAAAAACTATGGAGTACATAAAGTTTAAACTCATTTGATTTTGAAAGTTCTTTTACCTCTTCTTTGATTTCTTCTGGTGGATTGATAATCAAACCATTTTCATCAATAAAGTCTGCAAATATTTCTCCATCTTCATGAGCCCGTTTATAGAGTTTCGTGTCAATTAATTGTTTTTTGATTTGTTCTTCAGAGTAGGATTTGACCAATCTATCGTTCTCATCAAATAAGTTCATATAAGATCCTTTTAGAGTATTTGATAGATCTATGGAATACTTATTAGAATCTTCAACTTTACTATTACTATTTATATTATTGTTTTCCTTATTTATAATAAGAATAATAGATATAGCCAGAACTAAAAGTATTAATAATGTAGAGTATTTTTTTATCACAAGAAAATTTCTCCTATCATTCTAGATTTTTTTCATTATATTAAAATTAGAACACTTATAACATTCTAATATTGGGAATAATAGAAAATATTTCTATGAATAAATTTTAGCTTAGGAAAGGCTATTGAAAAAGAGACAAGATTTAGAAAATTAAATAAGGAAGTGCTATGATTGAAAAATTTATTGGTTTAACTTCTCTTCTATTGTTTGGAATTATGATTGTTCCTTGTTCTGAAACAGAAGAACTATTAACAAGAGCCGATGTAAAAAAAGTTAATGAATAAGGAATTTATGAAGATGTTATTATGATTACAGATAAAGATAAAATAGATTTGATAATCAAGACTTTAGAAAGAATGAGTTGGGAACTGGATGCAGAAGTAGAAATGGCGATAAAAGAAGGTATATTAGCTAACATATTATACACTTTTGATAAAAATAACCCTGTGAAACTTTATGAATATAGATTTTGGTTTAATAAAAATGAAACGGTACAATTATCAGTACCAATGAAAAAGAATTAATTCACTAAGAGTAATATAAGGTACCAGGTTCTAAAACAACTCTGAATTGTTATAGAACCTGGTACCTATCGTTTTAAATTATACATATGCTTATCTAGTGTAGAGTCAGCTATTCCGCCAAGATAGTTTCCTCGGATATTCGAAGGCCTTTTTTATCCGCTAATAATTCCCAATCCTTTACGATAACTTTATTTAATAGAGGTACTTCAGCTTTCCTAGTTTTAATAATGGCTTTATAGTAGTTACATCCGTGTGACGAATATCCAAGTAAGTTAATTCTTTTAAGTTTTCAAGTGGAGTTAAATCCGATACTTTTCGTTTTAAAAATTATTAGACGTTCTAAGTTTTTCATCTCGCGAACAATTTCTAGTGATTCTAACTCCATATCCTTTAAATTTAAGCTTTTTTAGTATATTGTTACTTATTTCCCCTGTTAGTTTAAGTACAATTCTTCATAAACTCTTTTAAATAGTCATCTGTCCGCTGTGTTAGTACAAACGAATTGTTTAACTGCGAAAAAATTTACTTTTCAAGAGTGAAATACAGATAGCTCTGTAAATAACTAAAATGAGACACCCCCTATAAGTACAGTGTTTGGCTCATATTTAGTTTGTTATTTTAACAAATGGTTTTTCATTCTTTAACAATAATTGAATCGTATAATTGTCATTTTGAATTTGCTCTTTCGTTTCTGGTAAAGCAAAATATTCTTGTATAGCCAATTCAATTTCTCGAACTATTTCTTCAGAAGGTAATTCATCCAAATCTGTTTTAATCCAAACATAGGAATGCCCTTTCTTCACTTTATAAGATACCCCCGTCAGCTGATAAATCGATTTTCCTGCCATCGCATCATATATATCAGATGCAATATATGCCCAACGATTATCTTGTCGACGATGTTCAAAGTTGAAAGTATTTACTTTAATATCTTTTACATCTAAATTCTGAGATTCTATTTCTTTTTCGATATCCGCAATAATTTCCGTTGACTCTTGAATATGGTCAGGCATATCAATTGTGACAGTGTTTGAAAACCATGATTTTGTAAGGCCCGCTAATTCAAAATCCGCTTCTTTAGCATATCCATACGATGCAAATACTTCCTTCACAATCTCACGTACCTTGTTAAAAAGACTTTCATCCCACGGCTTGTTTGGAGGTGCTTCAGTTGCTTCTGAAACTTTTATTTCATATTTGTCATAGCCATTTTCATATAGATAATTCTTTATCTTTGGTTCAAGGTCATCTGTTGCCTTTTTCAATGTAGAATCTTTCAAAATGAGTGAAATTTCAATTGTATTTGTTGATGGTATTATCCCAATTGAATTCACCTTATATCCTTCCTCTTCGAGTAATTTAACCAGTTGAGACGTTAAATCGGAATTATGTTGTCTATCAGAAAAACTAGGAGTAATAGATATTGGTACAATTTTTGCAACAAGACTAGCCATCGTTGATGAATAGAAAGGCGACATTATTAAAACAAAGGTACATATCGCTGTTATAATCCAAGTATAAGTTCTCATATTACGTTTTTTGCTTATTTGTGTATTCTGCAAAATTTTATTTCTTAATATACTTTTGGATTCGTCTTTCATTTTTAGTTCTTGTTCTAAATTACTAAATTGTTCATCTAAGAAAGATTTCATTGGTAAACCCTCCTTTTATCAATTCATTTTTAAGTTCCGCTAAGCCTCTTTTTAAAGTCATTTTCACTTTACTTTCAGACCAGTTTAGAACGAGGGCTGATTCTGCTGTAGAGAATTCTTTTAACATCCGTAAAATGATTACATGCCTATAAGTAGGCTTTAATTGTTGAAGCGACCTATATAATTGTTCAGTTTGATCATTCATCGCTACGATTTGTTCAGGTATTGGTTTGTAGTCTTTCTCTGCCATTGTTAAACCCAAATAATGGTGTAACGGGTGTTTTTTCCGATAATAGTCTTTTGTCACATTAAAAGCGATAGAGAATAACCACGTTTTCACAGTAGATTTCTGTGCAAATTTGTGTTGATTTTTATAAGCTTTTATAAAAGTCTCTTGTGTTAAATCCTCTGCTTGTTGATAATCTCTCACCATTAACAGTGTATAAGTTAAAATGGATTCTCCATATTCATCAAACCATTTATGTACTTCTTCTTGTTCCAAACTGTTCACCTCTTTCTATATACTTAGACGCAATTTAAAATGAAATCGTCACATTTTTAACCAATTAATTTCAAGAATTGAAATTAAAATTATCATCTCAGCAAGATTAATAATTAAACAATCAAAAAGAGCATTAATCCCTTGTTGGATCAACGCCCCTAGACCTCTATGAATTAAGAAAAATCTCCAACCCCCAACGACACTTATTGAACTGACCAGCCTTGTTCTACTAAAGCACTCCGTTAGCACAATAAGAAAAAGAGAAAACAACGGTTATTTAACTGTAAAGTTTATTTTAGAAATCGATTGCTTTTCAGGTTCGTAATATTCTTTTTGATTATTTAATTCGTCTAAAATAATAAAGGTGCTTAGTAGATATTCCCCGCTATCCGCTTCTTCAAATTCCATACTTTCTTGGTTCAATAACTTCTTATTCCAACGAAACTCTTGTTCAATTGTTTCATAAGCCCCTAATTCCACCAGAACAAAATCATAGAATGAACGCCCTTTGATATTTGGTATATCTTGATTATTATTTGGATTTAGTAATTGCGATAACATTTCACCTTTTCGTTCAACCATTACGGCTGATATCCCTTCATCTATATCTTTTGGAATTGGTACAAAAATTTCTCTCTGTGTATCATTGTGGTTTGTTAACGTTACTTTAGCATTAACTTCATCATCAGACGATATTTTTTGTTTATTGATGGTTAATTTTAATTCTATCCCTTCGATTTCATTGGATATTGAGTTTTCAGTTGATGAACAAGCAGAGAGAGTAATTATTAAAAAGGAAAAAGTTAATAATATACTTACTCAATTTCATTTTTTATACCTCCTTTACTTTTTGGAACATTAACTTTACTCGAAACAAGGACATGATTTTCTATCAATAACTTGCGACGTTAGTGAAAAATAGTCTCCGCTTATTGTAGAAAGGCACCCGTTACATGAAACAATGTATATATGTAACTATTTATATTTGTTATCCGTAGTTAATTGTTCTAGAGTGTTCCATTCAACAATTTTTTCACATTCTTCTCCATTAACGCTGAAGCTGATTTTAACCCTTCGTTCACTATCTTTTTTTACATCTCTCATTGAAAATTTGAACACAATTTTTCCTTCACCATTGATTTCTAAATTGTTGATGTCTTTTAACTCCCCTACATCTGATTCACCATGTATCCCAGACTGCTTTAATGGGTCAGCACCGAAAATTTCATACTTTATACCATCTTCCCCGTATGTAATAGGCTTTTCATCTCTTTTAATCAACTCTAGGGACTTAATTGTCACAACCGATTCGCCTGTCCATTCAATTGGAACAACAAGATAATAAGTTTCATTTGATTTTAAGTCGAATCCAAAATTAATCAAAAGGAATTCACCTGTTACAGCCTTCTCCTGATTACTATAACCTACTACTGTAAACAAAAAAAAATAAAATACTTATACATAATAAATTTTTTTTAAAAAAGAACCCCTCGATAATTATTTTACCATAAAAAACCATATTCCTTATTGAAGTAAAGCATCCGTTAGTTAAAGAGGATGAATAGAAAGTATAATTCCATGTCTGATAGATTTATAGATAAATACAATTATGCTTACTTATCAACTTCTAAATAATCTTGGTTTTTGAAATATGTTCTGGAATTTGAAAATTAATTTTATGAATAAGAATCCTACTATGCTGCCTATTCCGTTTAAAATTAGATCATCTATATCGAATTGCCCTATTTGTAAAAGAAGTTGTATTGACTCTATTGTGAAACTAACAATAATAGAAAAAGCGATTGCTTTGGAGAAAGAAGTGTACCTTTTAAATAGAATAGGAAGAAATATTCCTAAAGGTATGAAAATTAGGATGTTCCCTAACGTGTTATTAATTACAATATCTAAGTTAAACTTGTCATGGTTAATTATGTAATTGATTGTGTTCTTAAATGGTATTAAATTGATGTTCAATTTCCAAGCGTCTATATTAAAAGCAAAGAAACCTTCTTGCACTTCATTGGAAAAAAAGTAATCACTTTGATTGAAACCGTGACTATAATTTCTCACTCGTTGCAGTATTCTTTGAAATATCAACATCCAAAGTACTACAAAAGAAGACAGTGAAAATATAATCCAGTTACTAATCTTGAATAATTTATAATATGGAGATATAGATTCTTTATAACCTTGCCTTAACTGCTTTTCATCTCCAAAACATTCCAAGGCTTTATTTATAGCTTTTTCATCTGTGAAACCTTGTTCTATATAATCTTGTTTTAACAGTTTTAAGTGGTCACTAATCTCTTCGGAAATCTCTTTTTTCTCTTCTTTATCACAGTCTAAGTCTTTTACGATTTGGTCAATATAGGATTCGAATTTTTTATCCAAGCTAAACCCTCCGAAGTGATTTTGATTAAATCATTTACCTTTTTCCATTCACCAAGTTTTCTATTTAGTTCCTTCCTCCCGCTCTCCAAAATTCGATAGTATTTTCTTCTTCCCCCTAATTCAGCATCTTCCCAATAAGATTGTATCCACTCATTTTTCTCTAATCGCTTTAAAGCAGGATAGAGTGTTCCCTCGCTCATGTTATACAATTCTTTACTATTCTCTTTTAGACTTTTGACAATTCCATACCCATACATATCCTTTTTAGATAACAGTGAAAGAATTAATATATCGATACTGCCTTTCATTATTTCTTTATCCATATGAAATCTCCTTTTTAGAAAATTACTTTACAATTATATCGTATTACATGGTACATCGAATAGCAAGGGTTAATTAAGTCTTATTTTACAAAAGTCATGATTAAAGTGTTATAACGTTATATAGTTAAATGAGGATAGATGATTGCGGTAGCCGGGGTAGAACGTAAGCACCCGTGGCGCTAATGATCCCGTCAACTAAACAGTTCGCCCCCTACATGTTGAAACATGATTGAGGCTGGTTGGGACTCTGATCTCGTATAACAAGTGAAGCTATGATACTACATGGAGGAATAGGGGTTACCGGTTAATTGTATGACAAGGAGAAAAATAATGATGAATCCAGTAATTGGTCTGGATGTGGCAAAAGGCGAAAGTCAGGTTCAAGCATTCTTGGATAAAAAGCAAGCGTACAAAAAGAGCTTTAAAGTAGCACATACACTGGAAGGGCTGACAATTCTTTTAGAGTTTATGAGAGAAATAGAAGAGGTTTCTGGAGAAAGGCCCCCATTGTTTTGGAATCTACAGGCCATTATCATACACCAGTTGTTCTATTTTTCGAAGACAGAGGTTATTTAATAATCATGGTTAATCCACTCGTTTCGTATCGAGCAAATAGCTCAAGTTTACGTAAAGTAAAGACTGATATCATAGACGCTCGTCATCTCTGCGAGATGTTTTATAAAGAGGACCTAGAGCCTTATAAACAACGAGGAATCAAGCTCTTAAATTTACGTAACCTTACAAGACAACACGAAAATATTACTGGTATGTACGTACAAACTAAACTACAATTCCAAGCCGTTTTAGATCAAGTATTTCCTGAATACTGTAGAGTTTTTGGAGATTTGTATTCAAACGTTTCCTTACTTACATTACAAGCACTTCCTACTTCAGAGGAAGTATTAACAACTAGTGAAGAAACAATCGCCAAAAAAATAAAAGAATTATGTAAAAGCCGTTCGCAACAATGGGCAAACAATCAGTCAAAAAAATGGAAGGCTGCCGCAGATCGCAACCCTTTCCAGAAAACCTTATACAATAGTCTTATCTTAAGCATGGATATGTATATTAAAATGCTTCTGGAATACAAAAAACATCTATCCAATCTGAAAGAAGAGATAGATGCTTTAGCGAAAAGCATGGAAGAATATAAGATTCTCCAATCCATCCCCGGTATCGGAGAGAAAATCGCTGCAACGATTATATCTGAGATTGGGGAAATTAATCGGTTTAATCACACTAAAAAACTAGTTGCCTTTGCAGGAATTGATCCAAGTTTTTTTGAATCTGGTGCATTCAAAGGTACTTTGAATCGTATTACCAAAAGAGGTTCTAGTTGACTACGACACGCCTTATATATGGCCGTAAAAAGTGCCATTCGTGATAGTCGCAAGAAGAAAACGACAGATGAACACATTCCTCGAAATAAGAGGTTACGGGAATTTTATGATAAGAAATGTGACGAAGGAAAGCCCTTTAGAGTAGCTGTTATAGCATGTGCGAATAAGATTTTACATTGGATTTATGCACTTTTAAAAAGCAAATCAGATTTCCAAGATCTAGCCTAGTTCAAAAATATAACCAAAGAGCCTAAACCTTTCCAAAAACAGATATTCGAAAGGTTATTTGGCATGCACAATTTTAGTATAGCAAGAACTATTTTTGTTTTTCATTAATAAATATTGACAAACTACTATTGGCTATTTTAGTTGAATAAATCTATACAAGAGGATTAACTGCCAATTACCCGAATATGAATCTCAAAGATTCTCAAGTATTCATATTCCTTTTTCTATATTAACTTCATATACACGATATTCACGTATATCGTCTACTTCTTTTGGTAAAAAGTCAGTTATGTAAATATCAAATGAATCCTTTTCTGTTTTAACATCAATCATGAAGTTTTTACCGTTATTAGCTATATATTTTGGGCTAAGATACAAATAAAACTTATCCTTGCTAACTTTATAAGTGAAAATACCTTTCCCATTTTTATCTTCGCTATTTTCCTTACGTATAAAAAATTCTTGTACAGTATCATCTAAATAGTCTAATGATGAAATTTCTGTAAAGTTATAACCATCTTTATTAAAACTGCAACCTGTTAAAAATAACAGCAATAATGGCAATAAAAAGAGTTTTTTCATTTTTTCGACCCTATACATAGTATAGTTTTATTATCCTTACTAGAACATTACTCTTTAACAATCACTTTAATATTGCTCTTTTTTCTTCAACTAACCTGCTTCGTTTGCACAATAAGAAATTAGCCATCTGAGCCGCTCAATGATCTTCAAGTAAAGTACAAGTAGGTTTTTTGCTTCATTTGATATTAATATCAAAAATATAAGTTATTCTTCCTTCATTCCATTCTGCTAATACTTCATAAATATAGTATCCCACTTCTGATGGTAGGATGATTTCATTACCTTTGCGTTCAAAAGTAACGATTGTCCCATCTTCATTCCACTGGTTTACAATTATCGAAGAAGGATTTTGTTCAATTTCAATTTTTAATTTCTCATTTTTTTCAACTTCTAATGTATTGAATTCATCAGCTAAGTCATATATATTGGACTCACTAATCTTTCTAGTTTCAAAGTCATTTTCTTTCCATTCGAAATCACCTATGATCATTGGATAATTTTGATCTTTTACAATAACATTGCCCTGCGCTTGAACATAATTAGTAGAATTAGAAGGCATAGGTATTCCATTACAACCAGCTATATTAATAACAAAAAACATTAACACTATTATTTTTTTCATTACAATATTCTCCTTCTAATCTCTAAAAATTTTGAAAGTGGATGGGACGTTTATTGATCTCTAAATAATTGGTAGATATCCAATAACAACAATGATTAATCATCCCATTATTATATTCTCCCCTGAATTACAATGAATTATTTTTCATTAAATGTAACATCTAATCCATCTTAATTTTCTATTCCTTATTCAACTAACCTTTAGTTCAATAAGGATAAAAATCTAACCAGCTCAATGATTTTCAGTAAAGCAAGGTTTACTGATTTTTTTTTAATTCGTGTGCTAAAACACCTTATAATAATTAGTCTCGCCAGACATTGTTAATCAACACGTCTTCACTTATTTACCTTCTTTGGTCATTCGCACTTTTTTCAAAACTATTTATCATCCACTATTTCTTATTTCTTATTTCTTAAATTCATCTTCTAATTCCTTTTCAATTTCATCATCACTAACCGTAATAATTTCATCTCTAACTCCATACTTCATTTTTATTAACTGACCAACCTCTGACTTATCAATCCCATCTTTTACTGCTGCAAAGATTACAACGTACAAAATTAATAAACCGACAATCCATAGTAAAATAGTACCCAATAACATTTATCTCTCCCCACATTTAATTATTTCTTTAAAACCTTATTGAACTAACCTGCTGCGTAACTTGAAGAAGAAAGGGCATTACTGCTTATTGAAATAATCCACTAGTTAATTCATTAACCAATTAAAAATAGTCTATCTCCTTGATACAATTAATATTGTTCATATGACAACGATAGCAAATTGGTCTAAATATATTCCATTGTTAAATTCAATTTTTAAATTTTATTTGAGCCCAAAATGATATACATTTGAAATTGATTTATTTAATAAATATTTTTTAAAACGAATAGCCCCTGTCTTGCAAGTTATGCTTATTAAAATATCTTTGCTGTTTCTTAATTTCCACGAACATACTATATTTGAATCACCATTATTTACCTCTTATTAATTCATTGCCCGCTGTTAATGACATCGAGAACCTGCTGATTATAAAAAGTGGAAAAGTCAATTTCACTTAATTTTATTGCAATCTCCATGGTTCAACCATAATTCTGTTGATTTCTTTTTATTTGTCTAACCATCCATCAAGAAACTCTCTATTTTCTTCTCCGAAATACTCAATAAAGAAGCGGTAAAAGGTCTTACTATCTACATACTTGTATTGGTATTCATTAAAGTAATCGGATAAAAATTGAATTGCTTCTTCTTGTCCTCCACGTTCTCTAAAAAAATTCCTTAATAAAAGTGGAGTTTTTCCATATATAGTGGACGCATATTCAGATTCTTTAAATTCATCTAACGCAAGATTTACTTTACTACTAGTACTTTTAATTTTTGCTAGATTATTAGCAAATTCATACCCGATTGTCTCGTCCTTATATTTATCTGTTAAGAACATTGAGGTAACAAATACTGCTAAACTTTCATCGAGCCAAGCATCATGGTAAGGATCATTCGAAACCATATTATAAAACCATTGATGTGCTATCTCATGAACAAGAGTAACCTCATAGTTATCTTCGCTATTCGAAACTTCTACTACACACGGATACTCCATGTTTCCACCATTTCCTATCAAGTCTAGCTCAGTGTATTGATAGTCCCCAACCTTTTCCTCGAGATAGGCAAAGGCATCCCCTGCAGCTTTAAGCTCTTCCATCAAAATTTTTCTTCTGTTAAGTGGAAGAAATATCCTCAATGTAGTGTCATTAACTTTTAATGACTCACTGGTCCATTCCTGTGGATTTAAGAATGCCATGTAAAAGTCTTTAATGTTTTTTCCCTCAAGTTTCCCTGTCATTGTTGGACGAATTTCTCCATCTTCTACTGAACTAACCACAAGAAATTCTTTTGGAAGGCTGTAGTTCACTTTATAACTACCATAACTTGTATGATAAGACTCTCCTTTAATTTCATAGTCTTCAATATTCCAGCCATTTTGGTAGTGCCCTAACATTGGATACCATTGGGCCAAATAGAAGTTTGCACCCACTCTAGATAATCGGTTCCCATTTTCAGGTATTTTCATTGAGTATACAATTTTCACTCGCTTCTTCGCACCTGGCAATAGCTCATTATCCAGTTTAAGTAACAGCTTATTGTTTGATAAATCGTACTGTATTTCTTCTCCTGATACAGTAACTGAAGTAATCGAAACATCCGCGGCATCCTGTAAAATTTTAGGTTTATATTCTCCAGTAAACGCATTTGGGATAAAATAGAACCCTATATCATTCCAAGTATCTTGAGACTCATTTGTAACATCTATTTCAGCACTTATATGAAATATATTTTTTTTATCTAATTTCACGTCTATTAAGTATTCCCCATTTGCACCAGGGTGAATAGCGGGTTCAATTGACGTATCTTGAACAGCTGGAATATCCAAGTTGGTTTTCAAGTCCGAATTCGTCGTAACCATTTCAGACGTTTCTTTTTCAAAATCGGGTTTTGCAATTACTAACAGCATAAGTACACCAACAATTAATGCTGCTCCTACAAAACTAATGACAACTTTAAATTGTTTTCCATTTTTTTTTGAATTGCTAATTATGTCTATATTTCCTTCAATAGGCTGCATTTTCATAGCAATCCTAGATGGAATCCAACTTCCTAATATCCCTACTATAATTGGAATTAAACAACTTATTAGTGGTAACCATAGTTCTGTTATGGGTATTGGTCCATACATAAAGTAAATGATTGTGTATGACAAAACTCCACCAACTAATCCTCCAACTAGTCCTATAACTGCACCCTCAACTAACACCATTTTTCGTATATGGGCATTCTTCCAACCTAATGCTTTTAATAGGGATATCTCATTCCTGCGTTCTTTGATATTTTGCCACATGATTTCTGAAGTAGTTAGTATAGAAATAATTAAAGAAATTGAAACTGCAATATAATGATGTATTCCAACTTCCATAGAAACATATTGACCCAACCAAGAGGTATATAAAACACCATTTAAACGAAAGGTAACATAGATAAACATAATTAATAATGCAGTTGGTAAGGCTATTGCTAAGATCGAGACTAAATTTCTTTGTAACCTTCCCATAACTGTGTTGAAAACCATTGAAAATAAGCCTTTTGTTTTAATGACTCTTTTCCCTGGTAGATTAGTTTCACCTGCTCTCATTACATGCCAAGGGTGAATTTTATTGATTAAACGAGAAGGAAATAAAGGGCCAATTATATAAATAAGGAAAATGAAAAATGTTAATAAAAGAATCTCTGATATTGATAAAGTATCCTTATCTTTAAAACTTAGCCCTAATTGAACCACGAATGTTAATAAGGAAGCAATTATACCTATTAACAAAGACTCAATCATGAGGATGTTTTTTAATTGCCTTGTTTTCCAGCCTATAGAAAGAAGAACCGCAAACTCTTGTTTTCTTGATAGATACGAGACTAAGTTGGTGGAGAATACATAAATAATCGCTACAAGGATTAAACTAATAATTATCCCCGAGTAACCTAGTTTTGTTTCTTTAAAAATATTAATTGAAGCTCCCTTTTTTATCCAAAGCTGTTCTACCCATCCTACCTCTTCATTACTCCCTACTTTAGGGATATTTATTAATAAAGGTTGTGGCGATGATCCTAACGTAATATCCGTATGCAGCCCTGTTTGTTTTTCAATTTCTTTTGCTACAACTTCTAATTTTTTTTGGCTCTCTTCACCTAATGTTGTAACATTCTTTACCTTTATTCGAATAGCAGAAATCGGTTTATCTCCTAAAATTTGTTCTGCAGCTTCTATGGTTGTAAGCATTGTAGGTGGTTGCATTAAAAATCCATAAATATTTGAAGTAGAATTTATTTTTCGGGGTGGATTAATAGGTTTTCCGTCTATATTTAGAACATGAGTTGCTGTTGGGATGCTGTATGTTTCCAAAGGTAATTCATTCAAAAGGTCCTTTGAAATGTTCAATTTTGATGGATCATATAAACCAATAAAATAAGGACTTAATCTCGGGTTGCTTGCCATACTTTTATCTATTATTTGAGGTTTACGATAGGTATAGGTATATCTCGTTAATTCATGTGAAACATCTTCATAAGGAATCAGTTGAAGTGCTTTTTTCCACTTTTCAGGAAATGGACTCTCTACCGATTGATATGTAAGTGGTCCAGTTTTTTCAATAAGAATATTACCCAAACTTAGTGTAGTTGAATCATTTTTCTTAATTATTTTTCCTGTTTTACTATCAACTCCAGTCAGGTTTTCTATTAAAGATTCGTGTAACTTTTCAGAATTATAAGAGTATTCTTTTGTATCTTCTGCTAACAACGACTTTAAATATTTTTCTCCTCCATTTTTTTCTATAACGTCTAAGGACTTTTTCATCATTGCATTGTCTTTAAAAGGGATATCTAATTTCTCTAATTTGAAGTTTAAATTCTGATTTATAAAAGATCGATTAGATAAGAGTATGGGGAATCCAGTATCTTTTACGTTTATTTCCTTTCCATCCATTCCTTCAAAGTTGAAATCAGTTGAGTGAACCATACTACTATCTGAAAAATACTCCTGTCCTTCTAGTGGTAACACGGCATTTTCTAAACCAACTAGTCTTGCTTCCTCAATTGGATCTACACCTGCTAACAAAACTCTTGTATAACTAGTTAGGTTATTTTCAAAAGCAATTATTCCATATTTTTTATATAGAGTTGAATCAGGTAGTTCGTATATGCCCTTTGAAAAATAAAACTCACTCTTCTCTTCCCTAGAATCAAATCCCTCAAGATCTTGTGTTATACTCGTCAGTCTATAAATTCCAGGTTCCGAAATAACAAGATTTTTTAATATAACATCATATGAAGTAAATCCGATCATACTAATAGGAGCTGCTATATCAATATCTGAGATTTCTTTAACTTTGTTGTAATCATCCAAAGAAATTCCACCTGATATCCCACTTATATAATTTGGATCAAAAAAATTGTCGTTCTCGGCAATACCTCTAGTACCTTCGGGTCTTACTACAATATGATAAGATGCATCCCATTTCTTCTGTAATGATTCAATTACCGTTCCTTTATTTGATTCAGACAATCCGATTAATGTACTTAGACCCCCGCTGATTAATAAGGCACCAATCATCATCAGTAAAAATCGTTCCTTTTGTCTAATCCATCCTTTGATAATAAACGAAATCATACAGATCTACCTTCACGGTCTTTTATAATTGACCCATCCTTCATTTCAATAACTCGACTTGCTTTTTCCGCTAATAATGGGTCATGTGTGACAAAGATTACTCCGCATTTTTTCTCTCTGTTTAATTGTTGAAGTAGTTCAAAGATAGTGTTACCAGTTTGCGTATCTAAGTTCCCTGTCGGCTCATCAGCCA